>HF998491.1:0-6580 GCA_000433775.1 Corallococcus sp. CAG:1435
ATACAGCCTACTTATAATACTACACCGCACAATTTGTGTCAAGCAATTTTTCAAATATTTTTCAATATTTTTCAATTTATTTGCCATTTTGTCGCTTTTGAGATGAGCAGGCAAGTTGCATCTGCGCCAACGCAAATTCACGGTGCAGTTCCGTCAGAATTTAGGCAAAAACACCCAAACCCTTTTGCGGAACGCCCCCTATTGTACCGCTACTTTGTTTCTTTGGCAACTGTTTTGAAACAAGAAGTATTATTTTTTGAAAATATTGTCGCAACAGAAACATCATGCGCTTGAAAGAGCGGAAAATTCACCTTTCCCTCATGCAAGTATTTGACAACTTTGTATTGACTTAATTTACCTTATAATGTATAATTGCATTGCAGTAATATGCATAAATTCGGAGGTATGTATGTTTAGAAACCTAACAAAACAAGGCAAAATTGCCATTGCCGTTGTTTGCGCAGTAGTTGTTGTGGTTTTGCTTTTGACAATAGTTATTACCGCTGCCACAAAAGACGCAAACAGGTTCACTTACCAACTTAAAAGTGACGACACCTATGAAATTACCGATATCAAAAACACTTTTCGTGGCGGTTGGTTCAGCAAGGACGAACTCGTGCTTCCGTCTGAATATAAGGGTAAACCCGTAACTTCTGTAAAAAAGATACTTGTCACCTACGCTTGCAAAATTATCATTCCCGAAGGAATCACCACCATTGCCGACGGCGCTTTCATAGGTTGCCGAAACGTTACGGAAATTTCCATACCATCTTCCGTAACTTCTATCGGCTCCAATGCCTTCAACAATTGCAGTTCGCTTACGTCCGTAGTCATTCCCTATTCCGTTACTTCTATCGGTTCCAGAGTGTTTGCGTCCTGCTCTTCCCTTACAAGCGTTACTTTGCCCCAAAACTTGAAATCCATCGGCGAAGGAATGTTTTCCGGTTGCAAATTGCTTGAATCCGTAACCATTCCCGAAAGCGTAACTTCAATAGGAGCAGGCGCATTTTCAGGATGCTCGGAACTTACGTCACTGACAATTCCTGCAAACGTAACCTCTATCGGCGCTACTGTATTCCAGAATTGTTCAAAGATAACACAGTTAACTTTGCCGCAGGGCATAACTTCTATCGGCGACCAGACTTTTTCCGGTTGCTCGGCACTTATCAGCCTGAACGTTCCCTCTAACGTAACTTCTATCGGTAAAGCCGCTTTTGAAAACTGCACCTCTCTTGTTTCCGTAACATTGCCCGTAGGACTTACCGCCATTGCTGACAAAACCTTCTACGGTTGCACCGCACTTGCCGGAATGCCCATGCCTACAAGCATAGTTTCTATCGGTTCGGAAGCGTTTGCCAAATGCACGGCACTTAAGAGTATTGTAGTTCCCGACAGCGTAACTTCCATAGGCACAAGCGCCTTCAACGGCTGCACCGCACTTACAACGGCAACTTTGTCCGATTCGATGACGGCTGTTGGCGGGAGTCTTTTTTACGGATGCACAAGTTTGACAGACGTCAACCTTCCCTCTGCCGTTACAGAACTGGGATACAGATCCTTTGCAGGTTGTTCAAAACTTGAAACAATAGTCATTCCGGAAACATTGACAAAACTTGCTTCCAACGTATTTGAAAATTGTACCTTCACCACCGTTACTTTCGAAGGTACAACGCAGCAATGGAACGAAATTGCTTCCGCAAGCGTCAACTGGAATAAGTCCAGCGCCGTTACAAAGGTTGCTTGCTCCGACGGAAACGTTACCGTTACCGCAGAATAACGGAAAATTGCAACAAAAAAAACAGCCCTCACATTGAGAGCTGTTTTTTTGTGCAAAATGGGTGCGCCGCTTTTACAAAACGGTTTTAATGAAAGTTTCGGTAAAAGAAGCACTTTTCCACCGTCAGGTTGACTGCAAACTCAATAGTTTTCGCAACGCAGTTCAAAGTACGCCTGAGGATGTGCGCACACGGGGCAAACTTTGGGCGCTTCCTTGCCTACGTGAATGTGTCCGCAGTTTCTGCAAACCCAAACGCTTTCCGTAAGTTTGACGAAAACTTCGCCTCCCTTTATCGCAGTTGCAAGTTTGTTGTAGCGTTCTTCGTGAGTTTTTTCGATTGCGGCAACTCCACGGAATTTTTCCGCAATGTCGTGGAAACCTTCCTCGTCTGCCACTTCGGCAAAGCCTTTGTACATTTCCGTCCATTCGTAGTTTTCACCTGCGGCGGCATCCAGCAAATTGTCCAACGTGTCGTTGATGCCGTGGAACAGTTTGAACCAAAGTTTGGCGTGTTCCTTTTCGTTGTTAGCCGTTTCCTGGAAAATAGCGGCAATTTGCTCGTAACCGTCCTTTTTGGCTTTGGATGCGTAGTAGTCGTACTTGTTGCGTGCCTGACTTTCTCCCGCAAATGCAGCCATGAGGTTTTGCTCCGTTTTGCTTCCTTTAAGATTCATTTCCGTTACCTCCTGTAAATGAAAGTTTTGTAAAAAAAACATCTTACAAAAGTATTGTAAGATGTTTTCAGATGTTTGTCAACTGTTTTTAATAAATAATAATTTTTACTAGTTATTTTTATTTTACCCACGCCATTGCGCCTTCGATGGAAACGTATTCCGGCCTTGAGGCAATGCGGACGGGAATGCCCAACTCGTTTTGCAAAAACATATCCAAACCGGGAAGTTTTGCTCCGCCTCCGCACACAAAAACGCCTTCGCTTTTGACGGCTGCCTGCAAATCCTGCGGTATGCTGGAAAGCAAACTTTCTATTACCTTTACGTACTGTGTTACAAATTCCACAATGGTGTCGTACAACTCTTTGGAAGTAACGTTGAGCGTTTCCGTTGCGCCGTTTTGCGTGTTTTGGCTTGTTACCGCAACTACGGTTGTATCGTTGGAATACAAACTTGCGCAGTTTGTTTTGAGGTATTCCGCCTGATCGGTGGGAACCTTGGACATGTACTTGGAACTCAACCGCCTTTCGATGTTTTCCGTGAGTTGCTTTCCGCCGTAGTACAGCGTGCAACCTGCCACGATACCATCGCCATACACCACTGCAAGGTCGGTACATTCGTGCCCCATGTCCACAACAATGCCGTTGCGTGTGCGGAATTCGGCAAAAAGTTTGACGCTGTCGGCAATGGGAGTTTCCACGAAAGTTACCTGTCTTGCGCCAAGCGCAAGGAAAATGCTTTCGATGTTCTTTTTGTCGCCGGAAATCATTCCGCAAGGCACAACGCAGGTAGCCAAAAACCTGTTGAACACGTTGATGCGTTGAGAAATGAGTCTTTTGATAAGGTAGGACACCAGTGCCTTTACACCCTCAGGTTCGATTGCCGCACCTTCCAAAACGGGATGGGAAATTTTGACGTTCCCCTTTGATTTGGCAAGGCTCAACGCTTCCAGCCCGACGGCGACTATCTGTTTGGAGTCGCTACCGTACGCCACGACGGAGGGAATTTTGTCAATGAAACCGTCTTCTTTCAGACCTGCGGAGATGTATTGCGAGCCGAGATCGAAAACCAATTCGTAGTTTGCCATATTTTCACCCTTTGTAAAATTTAGTCAGTTCCTGCTGAACTCTTTCGGTGGGAAATCCCACAATGTTGTCGTAACTGCCGTCGTAACTTTTCACGAAATCGCATTCCTGTATTCCGTAGGCGCCCGCCTTGTCAAGCGGTAAACCGCTGTCCACGTAGCGTCGGATGTCTTGGTCGGACAGTTTGCGGAAGGTTACCTTGGTTGTTTGGCAAAACGCAACCTTTTTGTCGCCGTAAACAATGCACACTCCCGTGTGAACGCAGTGCGTTTTGTCGGAAAGTTGATGAAGCATACGTATTGCGTCGGAAGCGTCTTTGGGTTTTCCCAAAACCTTGCCGTCCAAATCCACCACGGTGTCGCACCCGATGACAACTGCGTCGGCATGTGTTGAGGAAACTTCCGTTGCCTTGTGCGTGGCAAGTTCCGTTGCGTACCAACATGCGTCGACAGCATCGCTGTGTTCGGGGGAAGTTGCCGGTATCACGACAAAATCCGACGTAATTTTTTTCATCAGCACCTTTCGGCGTGGCGAATTGCTTGCAAGAATTATCTTCATTTAATTATTATACAACAACAATAATCTTTTGTAAAGACACATTGTCTACCTGTTTTGCAAGATACATTTGCCTGTGGCTACAATGTTTCAGACGCCCGTTACCTATTGTGTATTGCGTCAATATCAAATAAGCCGTTTGTTTCTTTATGCTTGCAAAATACAGCGAACGGCAATTTTTACCGTCATTTTTCCGCCCGCATGAAACGTGCGTTTCAGGGGCAACGAGTTTACCTCGAAAAGAGCATTGCAACGTAACCGCAACGCAGTTCATTCCGTTTTTTCGCCGTTGTAGTACCGTTGTAAAAAATCGGTGGCAAACTGTTTGAAGTACACGCTCCAAGCCGTTTCAAAATGTTTCACTTGCGAGTCGAACACCAACTTACTGTGGATTTTTCTTTTGGACAGCGTGTTGTACAGCGAAAGGGAATTTCTGAGCATACGCTTGTCGGTAGTCAGATGATCCCACTCCTTTCCTCCGCAATACACAAAAGCGTGCTGTGGCAGACGTTGTTTGGTACTTCTTACAAAAGCGTCGAAACGCACCTGGTTGAATTCGGTGTAGGTGGAGAAAAGTCCCATTGTTTCGTACGTTTCCTGATACTTCAAGCCGAGGTAGCAACTGATTAGTCCCCCCATGCTGCTGCCTGCCACTGCCGTGGCTTGGCGTGCCTTGTCGGTGTTGTAGGAAGAATCTATCAACTGTTTGAGGGAGGTGGCAAAGTATTCGGCATAGAGTGCGCCCTGTCCGCCGTTGTTGGGACGGCGAGCGTCCGTCCTTTTGGCACGGAAAGCAAAAAAGTTGATTTTCCACGGACTGTACTCCGTCAAACGCAGGGCAGAATCGCATTCCACCCCCACTACTATTGCGGGAAATCCCTTTTGGCACAGTTCGTCCATTGTTTCACCCACCTTCCATGACGCTCCGTAGGATGCGCAACTGTCGTAAAACAAGTTTTGTCCGTCGTGCATATATATGACGGGATAGGGGGTGCCCTTTTCGCTGTAACCGTCGGGCAGATACACCCAAACCTTACGTTCACGGTTTAACGTGGTTATGTTGACATTGAATGTTTGAATTTGTGACATATTTTCTCCTTGAATTTTGCATGCGTCAAGACTGTCGCACTGCAAATGATAATATCATAAGTTTTTACACGTACAATGCCTGCGTCCGCCGTTGACACGTTTTTGTCCACCGTTGTGTCGAAAACCGTACCGCTACTGCAAAATAAGCAACTTAACTACAAACAAAACGACATTCGTCCAGCAAAATTCCGTGAAAATATCCGACAAACATTGCAAAAAAACGTATTGCTCGGCTCACCCAACAAACGCCGACGAATTTGCAGACGGAACTGCTCACCGTCAAGATTTTTGTACTTTTCGGCAAGTTTCGCAACGGCGAAGGTTTTTGCAACAAGCGCAATATCCGACACGTAAAACAAATTTTTTGCCGGCATGCCGTTGCATTGAAAAAACGCCCGAACAAAACCGTGTGGTAACCTGCGTTGAGTTTGAACGTTTTTGCAAGGCAGGCACTTTCTGCAAAAGACTTACCGTACAGGCAAAATTTCACATGACAAGGTAAAAAGTACAAAATGTTTGCATACGGTAACAAAAAACTGCATCAATCAAAATTGCTTTTGCTTCGTACAGCAAGATTTTGCACTACCGCTTGCAAGACACAACTTCCGCCGACAGCAAACGCCCGTGCACGGCTTTTACCGTAACTTGTGTACATATTCGCAACTGCGCATATCTGCAGACGTTGATTCAGTCGTCAAATTCCCGCAGATGCCCGATAAAATTCATCCCTTCAAAGTTGTGTTGACGCAACACCTCGTACACCGCTATTGCAACGGAGTTGGACAAATTGAGGGAGCGGGTGTCAGCAATCATGGGGATACGCACCGCCTTATCGTAGTTGTCATGCACAAGTTGTTCGGGCAAGCCCCTGCTTTCCCGTCCGAAGACAAGATACGCATTGTCGCCGTAGGTTACCTGACAATGACACTTTTGCGCTTTTGTGGAAAAATAGAAGTAGTTTCCGTCGGGATGCGCCTGCTGCAACTGGGGAAAACTGTCCCAATAGTGAATTTCACAGTCCTTCCAGTAGTCCAGCCCTGCACGCTTCAACATTTTGTCGCTTGTGTCAAACCCGAGGGGACGCACAAGATGCACCACGCTTCCCGTGGCAGCGGCTGTGCGCACAATATTTCCGGTGTTTTGAGGGATTTCCGGTTCCACCAATACTATGTTAATCATCGGTAACCGTCCTGTAACTGCTGTTTTCAATAAAAAATTTGTTGACCGCCTCTTCCGTAAACGCAAGACTTGCCGATTGCGCCACCGCTATTACCGTCTGTTTGGCGTTGCGCATGCCTTTCAGATAGAAAGCGACGTGTTTTTTCATTTCGTTGTTGACCACCCTTTCCGGCATGTACTGCAACAGCATGGCAATGTGTTTCTGAATGGTCTGCCACACGTCC
>HF998491.1:6626-10136 GCA_000433775.1 Corallococcus sp. CAG:1435
ATTTGCGAAAAAACGTAGGGTCGCCCAAGGCCGGCACGCCCCACAGCCACGCCGAATGCCCCTTCCGAAGTCAGTTGCAAATACTGACTGCGTTGCGACACGTCGCCGTTGGCAAACACTGGAATACCGCATTTGACAACCTGCGGCAAAAAGGAATAGTCCGCCTGCCCTGAATACATCTGCTTGCGTGTGCGAAAATGCACCGTTACAAAATCCGCACCGCTGTCGGCGCACATTTTGGCAAAATCGGCAACGCCGCTGCCGTCTTGCACTCCCAGACGGAATTTTACCGAAAGAGGTTTGTTTCCCACCGCTTTTTTAACGGCGGAAATACATTGCGAAGCCAACTTCACGTCTTCCATAAGCGCCGAACCGTCGCCGTTGGAAACTATCTTTTTGACGGGGCATCCCATGTTGATGTCCACCCCGTCGAATTTTTGCATTTCCGGCAGTTGTACGCACTGCGCCATCACCTGCGGTTCGTGTCCGAAAATCTGTACAAAGCAGGGACTTTTTGAAGGAAAGGTTTTCAGCAACGTGTGCGTGAGTTGGTTGTTCATTACCAACGCTTTTGCGCTTACCATTTCCGTAACCGTCAATCCTGCACCGTAATCGGCGCAGAAACTGCGGAAAGGCGCATCGGTGTACCCCGCCATCGGGGCAAGAATTGTGTTGGCGGAAGCAAAACGGAACAAATCTTTAACGGACATTGTGTTTCGCCTCTTGCCAAATTTCGTCAAACTGACTAGCCGAAAGGTCTTTCAAAGTGCAGTTCCTTTGTGCCAACAACTTCTCGCACTCGGCAACACGGTCGCAGAATTTTTGAGTGGAAACAAGCAACGCCGTTTCGCTGTCCACTTCACAAAGGCGCAACAAATTGACAACGGCAAACAGCAAATCGCCCCCTTCCATTTCCCTTTCGGCGGGGGAAGCCTGCAAAAACTCACGTGTTTCTTCGGCAACCTTGTCCACTGCCTGACTGATATTTTCAAAATCGTACCCGCCTTTTGAGGCACGGGACTGCACCTTTTGACAACGCAGCAACGCCGACATTCCGAAAGGCACGTCCAACACGTTTTGCGCAGTGTTTTTGATTTTGTGTTCTTTGAGTTTCTGACTGTTCCAGACGTCCAACGATTCTTCCGCCGTTTGGGCTTGTACGCTTCCGAAAACATGCGGATGCCTGTCTATCAGTTTGCGACAAAGCGCCGTGTACACGGCAGAAGGTTCAAACTCGCCGTCGTCCTCGGCAATTTCTATGTGGAAAAGCACCTGCATGAGCAAATCGCCCAATTCTTCCACAACGTTGTCGTTGTCCTCCTTTTGCATGGCGTTTACCAACTCGTAGGCTTCCTCGATGGCATTTTTGCTTATGGAAAGGTGCGTTTGCGCCCTATCCCACGGGCAACCGTTTTCGCCACGCAACACGGACAGCACTTCCACTGCGTCGTAGTAGCCGAAAACCTGCCTGTCGGTTAGCGGTTTGGGGGAAATGTAAATTGTGGTGGCGTAGTTGAAACGCTGCTTGCAAAGACTTTCCAACGGTATTTTTTTGAGCGTTTTTCCGCAGGAAAACAGCACTTCCGTGTCGTGGTCGAATGCCTGCAACAACTTCAACTGCACCTGACTTGCCACGAATTTGTCGTCGACGCTTTTTACCACGGTGGGCAAAGGCAAAACGTACTTTTCTGCGCAAAATTCCTGCGCCGTGTACATGCGAACGCCGCCACAATCCGTAAGCAGGGCGGTTTGCAAACCGACGCCGTCAACGTGCTTGGCGTCTGTCAAAAGTTGCGCCGTTGTGTCGTCCCTGCCGTCGCCGACAACGCAAAAAGCAACCTTTCTTTTTCCGAAAGATTGCAAACGTTGCAAAATAAGGTTGTTGAGTTGGTCAAAATCCTGCGCACGACAGTACAGGTCGTCGCAATAAACGGCGTCGTTGCGCAGTGTCTGCACTGCCTCCGCCACATGGGTAAGTTGCGATTTGACCACTACCACGTCGGCGTTGCGTATCGTTTCCGCACCGTCTGCCGTAAGGTCGCCGCACCGTCTGCCCATTCCCACAACAGTAATCATTTTTTCACCGCCCGAATCTATTTTTGTTTGGCGGGAAGCATGGACATTTCCTCTTTGCTGAACACCTTGAAAAGGGACAGCAATGAAAAGTACACAACTCCGGCAATGGCTATCAGAAGCAACGTGCCAAGCGTTGAGGAAAACACCTGCTGCGCAAACACCACAGCCACGGTAATGAGCAACGTCATGAACATACCCGCCGCCAACGGCTTTACCAGACAGGTGGTTACGTCCATTTTCAATCCCACCTTTACTCTGAGATAAATTATAACACACAACGTCGCAAAAAGATAGCACATTGTTTCGGAAATTGCCGCCCCGTAGATATTTAGTTTGTCGTTGGGCAACAAAAGCAGGTTGATGACGGCTTTGACCACTATCGCAAGGGACACAAACACTACCGTGGCGTAGGGTTTACCCACAGCCTGACACACCGAAACGCATGTTTGCACCACGGCAAGAAACACAATGGAAAGCCCCGAAAGGGAAAGAAGCACCGACGCAATGTAAATCTCCTCCTGAGGCAAACTGCCGTACAACAGTTGCAAAATAGGTTTGGAAAGGGCAATCATTCCAAAGGCGCAAGGCAGGGAAATTACAAGGGTGAGTTTCATTGCCGAGTTGAAACTCTGTTGCAGTTTCCGACTGTCGTTGGCGTAGTAGGTTTTTGTTATCGACGGCAAGGCAGACACGGCAACGCCACCCGAAAGGGCAATGGGAAGCCCCAGCATAGAGTTGACGGGCCCCGTCCACAATCCGTACATGCCCGTGGCGTTTGGCACGGTCAGCAAATTTACCACCATCACGGAATCCACCACCTGCGACATCTGCATGGCAAAACCGCCCAACGCAACGGGAATTGCAAGAGAAAAGATGCCGACGCTCAGACCCTTGACGTCCTGTTTGTGCAGTTTTACAGGCAAATCGACGGGGTTTTTCTTCCTGTGCACCAAATACACAACGCTCATTATCGCAAGGGAAGAAAACTCGCTGACGGTAATTGCAAGCACTGCACCCATCACCGCTTTGTTGACGTCGGGCATAAATTTGAGCGCGCACAGCAAACCGACACACAGTTTCACCACCTGTTCCACAACGGTGGTTGCACCCGACGGCACCATGTTCATATTGCCCTGAAAGTAGGCTTTCAGCACGTTTGTTACCGGCACAAACACAAGAGCGGGGGCAACAATCAAAAACGCTTTTGCCGTTTCGGCATTGCCTTGCGACCGTGCAATGACGTTGGAAAGCGCAGCCATTGCCACGGCGCACAACGCCCCCAAAAGTCCCAAAAGCAACATGGCAAAACGAAACACCTTTCGCCCCTGCTGAAAGTTTCCGATTTGGTTGTTTTCGGCAATAAGTTTGGAAACGGCTGTGGGTACGCCTGCCTGCGCCACCGTCAAAAACAAAATGTACGGCGGAAAAACCAAC
>HF998491.1:10155-18275 GCA_000433775.1 Corallococcus sp. CAG:1435
AACTGGTACAAGCCCATTCCGTAACTGCCAATGATGTTGGTGAGAGGAATACGGTACAACGCTCCCAAAATTTTGGCAAGCAGCCCTCCCAAAGAAAGCACCAACGCTCCCGATAAAAAATTTTCCTTTTTCATACTAGTTATATTATGTTTTGCAGGGTAAAAAAATATCACGCACAAACGTCGGCGGGAAAAAGAGGGCAAAAGGGGACGGCAAACCTGTCAAAACGTTGCGGACAAAAGGCTTTTTTGTGGTGTTGGCGTAATCCAAAGCGTCGGAGTGCAAAAAAATACCGCCACGGAAAACACAGTAACGGCGCAGTAAAAAAGAACCACGATGCAGTAAAAAGAACCACGATAGAGAAAATGCCTACATGCAGCCGATTGCCTCACTTAACACGGCTTGAGGGTAATTGAGGCATTTACCCATTGAACAACACAAACAAACGAAAACATCGTTGCAAAGAAAAGTTACCGCCCTTAAACGGTGGAATTGACAAAAGACAGATTACAAAAAAAACGACTAAAAATTAAACTCGCAAAACAAAACACGCCACACGGCAACGAGCCTGCAAAGCCAAAATGCACCGTTTTGACGACCTACCGACAGAAACAAGAAACACAACTGCAAACAAAAGTCGGCGCAGAAAGGAAGTTACTGCCCCTGAACGGGTGTAATTTACGAAAAACAGAATACACAAAAACTTAAACTCGCAAAACAAAACACGCCACACGGCAACGAGCCTGCAAAGCCAAAATGCACCGTTTTGGCAACTTACCGACAGGAATACAACTGCAAACAAAAGTCGGCTCAGAAAGGAAGTTACTGCCCTTAAACGGGGAAACAAAAACAAACTGCAAAAAAGACTGTGAGAATTCACAGCCTGAATTTTTACAAAAAAACAATACGTCAAACAATCACATTGTTGCGTGCAAAACGCACCGCCACGGTACTTCAAGCGCCTGTCTTTGTCGTTGAGGCAAATGCCGAAAAACAGGCAAAAAGCGTAATTGCAAAAACCTGCGACGAATGGGAAACCATAAGGCAACACCGTCAAATTGTGCAACTTTTGCCACAAAAAGTCGATACGGTGGTGAAAAATCTGTTTTTTGCACGCAATGAAACAGGCGCAGACGTTGCCTGCCTATTGCTTTGCAAGCGGATAACCTTCCAACGGGGTGTCCTCTTCGTAGTTGAACCAGGGATAGTTTTGCCATTTACCGCCGTTGGTGCGGTACACCTCTTCCACCGCCAAGTGCCACTTGGTGCAACTCAAAGTGTCGGGAACAAAGTACAAAAATTCTCCGCTGGCGTAGGTGTAGAAGAAACTTGCATCCACAGGGAAAAGCAGGGTGTCCACAAGGTTGCCGGCAACAAACACACTGAAAGGTTTGCCGTCTCGGGTTCCTTCAAAGGAAAGCCCGCTTTTGTCGAGGCGAAGTGTACCCTCCCCCACAATGTAGCCTATCGCCTTGTTGGGAATGTAGCCGTACTTTGGCATAGTGCCTATCTTTACATGTTCCTGCATGCAAAAATCGCTTTGCAACACTTCTTTTCGCACGGCACGGCGTTGGTCGTCAAACCACACACGCAAATTTTTCGGCAATACGCTTCCTTCAAAGGGAACGAGGTTGTACCTGCTGTCCAAAGTGCCGCCGTTGCCGCATTTGAGACACTTGATTTCGCACCCTTCCCCTTTCATTTGCATTTCCGCTCCGCATTTGGGACATTTGTACATCAACTGTTCCAGATTGTTGGCGTACCCCCAGTTGCATTTGTAACTGTGCTGACGTGTTTTATTCCACTCGTAGTCGTCGGTGAACAGCGCTTTGTCCAGTTGCAGTTGAATTTCCTGCTCCGACATGTTGCGCAACTGTTGTGGCGTGAACAGTTCGTCCAACTCCACTTCCACCTTGCCGTATCTTTCCTTTACGTCAAATTTGGGACTTACAAAGTAACCTCCGTGAATAAGCACACGCAACACCGTGACGCCAAAATGTTTCAGCATTTTTCCGCTGCCGTTTGCGCTGGGTTGCTGTGCACCCGATGCGGTGCTCATTCCGCAAGGGAAAATGCACACGCAGCCGTTTTTCTCTCTTTTGAGAATTTTTGCCATGCCTTTGATGGTGGTCAGGTCGGGTACAAAATTTTTCTTGGGAATGACGTGCGCAAGACGAAACACCGTTTTGAGATGACTGCGGTGAAATTCGTTTTCCGCCGCCACGAAGTTGATTTTTCTGCCCTTCATTGCGTAATTAACAAAAGCGTAGTCCATGCGTGAAGCGTGGTTTGCCACCACTATCACAGGCTGATTGGCGTACTTTTTCACATCGATGTGTCGGAAAATTTCCACGCCGCACTTTTTGTAGTACAACATTCTTGCAAGAGCGCCGAAAAACTTTTGCACCAAAAAATTGGGCTTTTTAATTTTCAGCGTGCGTACAATTTCATTTGTCGTTTTTTTCACGTTTTTACCCTCTTTTGTGAACTTTTTTACATTGTACCACTTTTTTACGCAATTTTCAATAAATTATTAAACATTTGTTTACTTTTTGTAAATTAAGTTGCAAAATTACCCCAAAAGTAAACAACTTCGCCCTACAAAACTTCAACAAAAAAGCCCTGCGACATGCAGGGCAAAAAACCATTTGACGGAAATTTCCGTTGAAACGACTGTTGCTTTGAAACTGTTGCGCAGATAAAAACAAGTTGCTCGGCAAACATCCGACTTTGAAAAAACCTTCGGGACGATTGCCGAAAACAATTGCACACCCTTTGGCTTTGTGAGGCGCAAACCTTTTTGCAAGTTGTTGTTTCCAGACATTTCCTGCGCTTTGCCTGCAAGAAAGGAAAACTGCCGTTTGTTGCAGTTACAGAGCAAATTTACAGGCAACAAGACTTTTCAAAACTCCGAAGCCTCGGGGAAACAATGCTGTTGGGTGGGGGAAAGCACACGGAAACCTTCCGCACGCCACTTGCAACAACGCAATCCGAAACGTATTTCTCGCAAAGTGAAATACAGTTTGAAAGATTTGAGGTCGTTTATTGTGAATTGCGACTTGTGGCAGGCAATGGCTTCAAGATGCAATGCCGACGTTTTTCTTACGCCAACGTAACAGTTGGGTTTGTGCGTGTAGTAGTAGGCAATGTTGACGTCGGAAAGGTTGCCTATCAGCCCAAGGCGTGCCGTTAATTGTTTCCACCCCGCACGGAAAACGCTTTCCGTTACTATTTTGCCGACGTTGAGATGATCGGGATGACACTCGCTGGGGACGGTGTAATCGGGACAAAACACCATTTGCGGACGCACTTCCAACATTACCTTTACCACGTCGTGCATTACCTTGGAAAAATCGTAGTCGTTGCCGTCGTTGTAGGGCAAAAAACGCACGTCGGAAACGTTGAGCATTTTTGCCGATTGCAACGCCTCTTCACGGCGCACACGCACCAGTTCTTCCCCCTGCAAATTTTCGTCCACGCTTCCCACGCAACCGTTGGTAACAATCAGAAAGGTGATTTTCTTACCCGAAGAGGCAAGTTTCGCCACAGTGCCTCCGCACGCCACCTCTATGTCGTCGGGATGCGGACCTACAAACAGAAAACTGTCCAACGCCTCTATTTTGGGCACGGGTACTGCTTTTTTCAACAGAGAAAGTATCATTTTTGCCACCTCTGCAAATGTGCGCATTTGTTCATATCGGCAATTTTTACTTGTACACTGAAAAACCGCCCATTACACTTGCACAAACATTGTACCACACGTCAAAAGCGTTGTAAACGGGCATTTTGACAGGGCGGAAAATTTGACGTTCTGCACCGCTTTTACAACGGCAAACCTCAAAAACGGTACAGGACAAAATTTTTACATCCTTTGTGCAAAAATTTGCAATGAGTATTACACACTCATTGCTGAAATTACCTGATAAACAAAATTGTGTAACGCAAAACACCGAAAACCGCACGGTTTTGTTTCATTTTGTGCCATACGGTACAAAAAATTCCGCACCCAATCAAACTTGCCATCTTGCAAGCAATTTTTTTAATTTACTGCGTTTGCATGCAATGCGTAAAATGTTGCGACAGTTACGCTTTGATGACTGTCCGTCCAGCAAACTTCACGTCTGCAAAAAAAACGCCCGCAAGGCTTGCAAAGCATTTGCAGACGTTTTTTCTTTTGACATTTCAAAAACAAAAACCCCGAAAAACTCGGGGTTGTTTTGTAGAGATTTATTCCGCTTCTTCCTCTTTACTGAGGTCCAAAGCCGATTGCAGGTCGTAGGTGAGTTTGTTTTCTTTGAGGAACTTGTCAAACTCGTTTGACTTGACTATCTTTGTGGGATAGTAGGCTTCTTTCAACGCATCCAGCGCATCTTCCAGCATATCGGAAGACTTTGTTTCAAAGTAGGTCTTGAATGTTCTGTATTCCGGCGTTGTGCTGTTGAGAAGGTTGGTTTCAAAGTCGAAAGTCTGAGCCTCTACCTTGGCACTGTAATACACAATGTGTACGCCGTAGGTGGAAACAGCCACTCCGTAGTAGCCACCCGTTGCGCCTGCTGCTGTTGCAAGGTCGTAAGCCACGTTTGCAGCGTCTACAAATTCCTGCACCCAACTGGATGTGTAACTGTCGGGCACTTCACCAACACGCACTACGTAGTCGTACACCTTGGAATGCTGTGCCGTGTCGGTGTTGTACTGTTTCATAAGTTCAATCACAGTTTCGTCGGCAGTTTTACCCTGCATGGGTATCACTTTTCCGTCGGAACCGAAGTAACTTCCCAAAGCGCCGTCGGCATTTACAACTACGTTGCCTTGGTCGTCGGTGGTGAAGATGTTTTCCACTTTGACGTTTTCGCCCTCTCCGTCCTGATGCAGGAAGTCCTCGGCAACAACTTCTGCGGCAAACTCCGTACGTTTTGCAATGTAACGGGGGTCGGTGTCGCTACCCAACTGCTTTTGCAGGTTGGACAAAACCGTCTTCTGCTCGGAAGTGAAGGGGATGAGAATGTTCTTCACAAAGATGTAGTTGTATCCCTCGGGTACGGTGTAGATGTAACTGGAATCGGTGAGCCCTTCGATGAAACTTACAAAATTGCTGTTGATGTTGAAACTTGCCGTCTGGTTGGCTTTCAACTGTTCGTAGGTGCTTGTAAGTTGGCTTATCGTTTCCTGCAAATCTGCTCCGTCGATTGCCTGGTACACGCTGTAATCGTACTTGGTGGTGATTACCGACACAATGAAGTCTTCGATTTGTCTTTCGATGAGCGTTTCCAAAGAGTATTCGTAACTGTTTTGAACGTTGTCACGATACTGCTTCAAAGCGTCCTGCTGCCACTGCTTGTACTGCGTGAAGGTGATTTTTTCCTCGCCTTCGATGCGGTCGTTGATTTGGTCCAGCATTGCCTGTGCATCGCTTTCCGACTGATAGACGTATTCGTCAACGGAAACGTTGTCAAAGGTTGCAATGCCGTTGTAGTAATCGGCAAAGTACTCGTCCATGTCTTCGTCGACAAAGTTTTGACGGTACACATATTCGGAATAGGTGTCGCAACCGCTGAGGTCGTCATATTCGATGAAATCTCTTGAAGTGTCTTCCTCTTCCTTGTCGTTGAGTTCGTAGTCGTTTTTGATGTAGCCTTCCACAACGGAATCCAGCCCCGTGAACACAATGTGCTTGACGTATTTAACGGAGAATGCGTATTCCTCGTCGTCAATGTACTGCTGATTGGCAAAATCGGTGCCTGCATGCGTGTAGGTGGGCACGTTGGGCGTGGTCTTGTAGGCGTCCAACTTCATGTACTGAGTGTACAGCGAAGTCATTGCGATGTCGAACACATCGTCCACAGTGACGTAACCTTGGCTGATGTAACTGTAATAGCTGTTGTAGTAATTGTTGAAGGTGTCGATAATTTTACCGATAGTTATTGTTTCGTTTCCTACCTGTAATGCTGCCGTGGCACGGTACTTCTCGTTGTTTCTGCTGAACACGCCGCATCCGGAAAAGATGCTGAGTACCATTACCGCCACCAACAGTAAAACCAGTACTTTGCTGACTTTCTTCATCTTATACTCCTGATAAAATTGTGTTCGCATTTGGGTACACGAACACTCATACTCGAATATTATACATTTATCTGTGATAAATGGCAAGCAATTTGCGATTATTTGTGCAAGTATTATTGACTTGACGTGTGTAAAGGCAAATTTCAAAATGCCTGACGCTACAAAATTTTTCTCTTTGAAAGGTAATTTGCAGCCCTGCGGACGCCTTTTCGCCCTTGACGGCACTCTGAAGAGGCGTTTGAAAAAGCAAAAACGCCCATAGGCAAAAGTTAGCAAACCGCCAACTTTTGGCAATCAAACAAACGGCTGACGGCAAAAACGGCAATGTCCTTTGCAGGCACTTTGTTGCAAATCCTGCCGTAAAGTGCCGCTGCTCTTACAAAGATTTTGATTTTTCGGTTTTGTCCGTGTGGCGTCAAATTTGCCCAAAAGACTACTGCAATTTCACGAGGAAATCTTCTATCGCCTGCAAAAGACGGGATTTTTGCAGATAGTCGGTGGAAGCGAACACTATGCTGTACCCCGAAGAGGAGGCGGAAACCCTGTCGCCGCTTTCGGCAAGGGCGTCAAACACCTTTTTGTTGAACATGGCATCTCTTTCCACAAAGGTTATTTCGCCACGTCCCGGTTTTACCGAAACTTTGCACACCTTGGCGTTGTGTGCAAGCAATTTGAGTTTGGCAATTTTCAGAAGGTTGTCCACCTGGCGTGGAATGGCACCGTAAATTTCCTGCAACTGCGAGCGTGTTTTTTCCACGTCTTCCACCGCTTTGCAAGAGGCAAGTTGCTGGTAGAAATCCATCCTTTCCGACTGAACGCTTATGTAATCGTCGGGAGCATAGGCTTCGATATCTATTTCCAGATCGGTAGTGAAGGTTCTTTCCTGTTTTTCGCCACGCAATTCCGCCACCGCTTCTTTGAGCAGACGTGCGTACATTTCGTAGCCCACTTTCATCATGTGGCCGTGCTGTTCCCTGCCGAGAATGTTGCCTGCGCCACGAATTTCCAAATCTTTCATGGCAATTTTGAAGCCGCTGCCCAACTCGCTGTATTCCGTGATGGAAGAAAGACGCTTGTAGGCGTCGTCATTGAGAATTTTGTCCTGCCTGTACATAAAGTAGGCGTAGGCAAGCCTGTTGCTTCGCCCCACACGTCCACGAAGTTGGTACAGTTGCGACAATCCCAACCTGTCGGCGTCGCACACGATAAGCGTGTTGGCATTGGGAATGTCGATGCCGTTTTCGATGATTGTCGTGCAGACAAGCACATTGCCCTTACCCTCGGAAAAGGCAAAAACGGCGTCTTCCAACACGTTTTCTTCCATCTGACCGTGCGCAACGATTATTTTGGCTTGCGGCACAAGTTGCGACAGCCTGTGTGCAAAGGAATCGATGGACTGCACCCTGTTGTACACGCAGTACACCTGTCCGCCACGGGCAAGTTCACGAGTAATTACGTCGCAAATCAAAGCGTCGTTTTCCTCCACCACGAATGTTTCCACCGCCATTCTTTCCACGGGAGGAGTTGTTATGGTGGAAATGTCCCTTATGCCGGAAAGCGCCATGTGCAATGTGCGAGGTATCGGCGTTGCCGAAAGCGTAAGCACGTCCACCGACGTTTTGAGTGCTTTGATTTTTTCCTTGTGTTCCACGCCGAAACGCTGTTCCTCGTCCAGAACAAGCAATCCCAGCCTGTAAAAATCCACGTCTTTGGAAAGCAGACGATGAGTGCCGATGACGATGTCCACCTTTCCGTCGGCAACAGCCTTGACAATGGCTTTTTGTTGCTCCGCCGTGCGGAAACGGTTCAGACATTCCACACGTATGTCAAAGGGCTTCATGCGTTGCAAAAATGTTTTGTAGTGCTGTTCGGCAAGTATTGTGGTGGGTACCAGCACCGCCACCTGATAGCCGTTGGACACCACGTCAAAGGCGGCACGCATTGCCACTTCCGTTTTTCCGTAGCCGACGTCCCCCACAAGAACTCTGTCCATAATTCTGTCGGAGGTGAGGTCTTTGGTTATTTCCTGCTGACAGCGCAGTTGGTCTTCCGTCGCCTTG
>HF998491.1:18413-21164 GCA_000433775.1 Corallococcus sp. CAG:1435
TTTTACCTTGTTTTTAACTTTGGCAAAATCTTCCCCGCCGATTTTGGAAAGGGGCGGATTTTCTCCCCCGCTGTAACGGGACAGCATGTCGGAAGCGTCTACGGGTACGTACAACCTGTCGCCGTGGCGATACATTACCACAATGTAGTCCTTCACCTCGCCCGTGGGGGAAGTTATTTTCTGAATTCCCTCGCACAAGCCTATTCCGTGAATGTCGTGCACAACGTAGTCGCCCTTTTCCAACGACAAAAACGCCTGTTTTTTGGCTTTGTGCAGCGTCTGACGGGAAAGCCCCCTGCCTATATCCCTTGTGCCTATTACCGCAAGTTTGTTGGTGTGCGACACAAAACCCTTTTCCACACCTATGGGCAAAATGAGTCCGTCGGCAAGGTTGGGCGTCAATTTTTCCGCCTGTTTGACGTAGACGCCTTGTTGCGCCAACTTGTCGGAAACGGGGCGTACGCCGTCGCTGCCGGCAAAAATTACCACTTCGTACCCTATCTGACGCCAATTTTTGATGTCCCTTGCAAGGGCGTCTTCCGAAGAAGCGTAGTTGGCAACGGCGCCCGTTTTGAAATTGTGTATTGCCTGCGGACGGAAAAAGGGCGTGTCGTAGGGCAACGTCTGCAAAGATATTTGCGGAAAATCCAGTTGAAACAGCGTGTTTTTGTCGGCAAGTGAAGCAAAGTGGGCGGGAAGTATTTCCCCCGCACGGGTGAGATTTGCCACACGCTGGTTGTGCTCGTTGTACAAAAAGTCCACACGGTTGTTGAGCAGTTTGGGCTCGTCCCAGAACACCACCGTGTCGCAGGGAAGGTAGTCGGCAAGGCGTGAGGACTGCAAAAAGGGCGTCAGCCAAACGGTGTCGGCAACCTCGTCGGAGGAAAGGGCAATGTCATCCAGAATTGACTGCAAACGTGTTTTGGCGTCGGGCGAAACTTTGAGCCTGTTGACAAGTTTTTGCACGTCGGAAAGTTTCTTGACGGGAAAACCGCTTGTGTCGTACAACGGATACACTTCCACCCACTGCACGTCGGATACCGTTTCGCCCACCGATTTGATACTTTCCGCCAAATCGTCGAAAAAGTCCACACGGAAACGCTTGCCGAAAGGCATCATTATTTCCAGAATGTCGCCACGCAACACAAATTCGCCCTCGGCGGAGATGCCCTCTACACGACGGAAACCGCAACGCACAAGTTTTTTCACCACCTGCGCAGTGTCGTAGTGTCCGCCGCACTTCAATGTGAAACAGTCGTTTAGAAACTGCTCTTTGACGGGCAGAAACTGCATCAACGCTTCCACTGTGGTAACGGCGCATTCCGCACCGTGCAACAAAGAGTACAAAGCGGCGTTGCGCTGATACACGGAATTTTTGGAATTGCTTTTTTTGTACAGCAACACGTCGTCCTTGACGGGAATAAACACGGTGTTTTCCGACAGAGCGCCTACCGTGCGCAATACCCGTTGCGCCTCGACGTAGTCGGAAGTAACGTACAGCGAAAACCCCAAAACGTTTGCCGCAATGAAGGGTTTTTCGCTCGGTTGCACGCCAAAAGCCGTGATAAAATTTTTATCACGGGTATCTGCCAGCAAATTTTTGTACGCCTGCGTATTTGTAAGTCTGTCGAAAAAGTACATTTTACGCCTTCAAAACGTCTTTACCGATAAAAACGTTAGTTAATTATACCACAAAAACACGCTCTTGTAAACTGCGGTTAAGACATTTACACCGCAACGCTTTTGTGATATAATGATTTGCAAGGCAAAACGCCAAATAATGCAAACTCAGGCGGTAAAAAATGTATCTTGTTGTGGGACTCGGCAATCCCGAAAAAAAATATCTCAACACCTGGCACAACATGGGTTTTATGTGCGTGGACAGGTTGGCAAAAAAACTTGAAGTATCTTTCGACAAGGCGGAATGTCGCTGCGTAACGGCACACGCCCGTGTCAACGGCGAAAAGGTGATTGTGGCAAAGCCACTCACCTACATGAATCTTTCCGGCGAAGCGGTAAGCGAACTAGTGCACAAATACAAGGTGGAAAAGGGGCATCTCATAGTTGCATATGACGACATAGACATACCCTTGGGAAGCGTACGTATACGCAAAGAAGGTTCCGCAGGCACGCACAACGGCATGCGCAACATAATAAAAATGATTTCCACCACCGATTTTCCCCGTGTGAGAATAGGCACAGGCAAGCAAACGCAACTTGCACTTGTGGATTTCGTACTGTCGCAACTGACGGAAGAGGACAAAAAAATTGCCGACGTTGCGTTGGACAACGCCGCCGATGCATTACTGCAATTTGTTGAAGGCACGGACATAGACATTGTGATGCAAAAACACAACGTCAAAGCGTCCGCTTGCTGAAATGCTGAAAAAATGACTGCCGACGCACCCCAAAAGTACAAAAAACATTGCAACGGTGTAGAAAAAACGTGCAAAACAAATTGTTCGCCAAATTTCCCCGACTGACAAAAACAATGCGCCTGCATTTTTGCACAGCGCATTTTTTTGTTGCAATTTGCATTTTGCCGTCTGATAAAGACCGCCGGAAAACGCCGTGCAACAACACAAAAATATATCGACAAACACACACTTCAAGAGGGTGTAAAAAAGACGCTTACCGCAAAGATAAGCGTCTTTTTCTGCGTATTTTGACAGATAAAGCCTTAGCGACAAAGTTTTTCGACAAGTTGCTCAATCTGCTGTTTGTTTTCCTCCGTCATGGAAGAGCGTATCG
>HF998491.1:21244-38810 GCA_000433775.1 Corallococcus sp. CAG:1435
CCTTTGCAGCCATGGGCGCCCAAGAACCGTTTTCTATTATCGCAAGGGTGCGGTTTTGAAAGTTCCTGTCGGTGAGAGAAAGCACGAAATTGCGCATAGGCGGAAACACCTGCATGTTGTAGGTGGTTGTGGCAAGCAGAATTTTGCCGTAGCGGAATGCGTCGGCAACGGCTTGCGAAAGGTCACAACGTGCCAAATCGTGCACTACCACCTTCTGACCGCATTTTTCCAACAATTCTTTGGCAAACAAAGCCGCCTTTTCCGTGTGTCCGTACACAGAAGTGTACGCTATCAGCACACCGTCGCTTTCCACGCCGTAGCCCGACCACACGTCGTACATTTTCAGACAATGGGCAATGCTGTCCGTCAAAACAGGACCGTGCAACGGACATATTGCCTCAACGGGCAGTTGCGAAATTTTTTTCAGCAACGCCTGCACCTGTACGCCGTACTTTCCCACAATGCCGATGTAGTAGCGACGAGCCTCGTCGTCCCAAGACTCGTTGCAATCCAATGCGCCGAATTTTCCGAAAGCGTCGGCGGAAAACAGCACTTTGTCGGTGCTGTCGTAGGTTACCATCACTTCCGGCCAATGTACCATGGGCGCAAACAAAAATTGCAGGTTGTGTTTGCCCAGGCACAACACCTCGTTGTCCTTTACTTCCTGCCTGTTGAAACACAAACAGCCGAAGTAGTTGTTGAGCATGGCAAACGCCTTGCTGTTGGACACCACCGTGGCGTTGGGGAACGCTTCCAGAAAGTTGACAATGTTTGCCGAATGGTCCGGTTCCATGTGCTGTACCACCAGGTAGTCGGGCGTGCGTCCCTTCAACTCTCTGCGCAGATTTTCCAGCCATTCGTTGCCGAAATCTTCCTCGACAGAGTCCATCACGGCAATTTTTTCATCAATTATTACATAGGAATTGTACGCCATGCCCTTTGGCACTTTGTACATGCTTTCAAACATATCCAGGTTGTGGTCGTTGACGCCCACATATCTTATGTCTTCGGTTACTTTCATACCAATTCTCCAAAGTGATTATTTCTGACTTATTATCTCACAATTTGCCTTTGTTGTCTATTATTATTGACATTAAAGGCAAATGTCAAAAGATAATTTTGCCACGCCGTTAACACGATTTTTCCGTGTTTCTGCCTGCAAAGCAACTGCTCTGCACCACCTTTTTCCGAAAAAAATTTGTGCAACTGCTTACACAAATTGCCAAACGGTATTGACTGCGCCCCAAAAACTGCCCTACCCGCCGAAATTTCGCGCCAAATTTACATTTTCCGTGATTTTTTAATGCAAAACAAACTACCCCGTTTTGCAACGTTTACGTACCTGCCCGACGCTTGTACGAATTTGACATATTAAAGCGTTTTGCCATGCTTAACGCAAGATAAACGCACAATTTTTTCGTGCCTTTTCACCCTCAACAGAGTACGAAAACACGCACAAGAACAGCGGAAAGCGTCAAACAAAACAGTTTTGAAGACAATGCCTGCCTACAATACTTTGACGAAACACGCCAAACGCTTTCGGACAAACATTGACGCCTGAAAGCGGTTTGTGTTTGTTGTGTGTGCGCAGTTAAGGAAAACACGTAAATATCGCTCCAAAGGGCGTACACGCCCTCAAAACGGCAAAACAACCTCTCAATTTTCGTGCCTTTTCACCCTCAACAGAGTACGAAAACACGCAAAAAAACAGCGGAAAGCATCACGCAAAATATTTTTGCAAGACAAAACTTTTCGACAATACTTTGACGGAACACGCCAAACGCTTTCGGACAAACATTGACGCCTGAAAGCGGTTTGTGTTTGTTGTGTGCGCAGTTAAGGAAAACACGTAAATATCGCTCCGAAGGGCGTCCACGCCCTCAAAACGGCAAAACAAAGCAAAAGGTTGCGTTGCGCAATAAAAATGTTGAAATTTTTCTGCAATATTTCGCCTTTTTACAAAAAAAATACCTTGTGCGTGCCGACAAACGCACAAAAAGCAACAAAAAAGCACCTGCAAAACAATGCAGATGCTTTTTGTAATTGTTAAACTTACAGAACAACGATCAAAGCCATTTCCGCTGCGTCGCCACGGCGTGCATTCATCTTGTAGATGGCTGTGTAACCGCCCTTTTGTCCCTTTTCTTCGGCAATTTTGGCGAATTTGGGAGCGTAAACGTTGAACAACTTTTCGATGAGGGGGTGTCTTACCGTCTTGGTACGGACTTTGTATTCCAAACCCTTTTCCTTGGGAAGACGTGCTTCCTTGAGGTCGGCAAGGTTAGCCATGAGGGTACGTCTTGCGGCAAGTTTGTTTGCGCCGTCGTTGACAACCTTCACGGTGGTTTCCTTTCCGTTGACAATCTTGGTCTTTTCCACTTCAACTGTGTCGTTGTAGGTGTTTACAGCAAGGGTAATGTATTTTTCGGCAAGTTTTTGCACTTCTTTTGCACGGGCTTCGGTTGTTTCCAACTTACCGTTCCACAAAAGTTGCGAAACTTGGTTTTTCAACAGCGCCAGTCTTTGATCTGTTGCTTTTCCTAATTTTCTTTGTGCTGCCATATTGCAATTCTCCTATTCATCCTTATTTCTCAAAGACAGACCGTAACTTTCCAACTTTGCGATTACTTCGTCCAGCGATTTTCTGCCGAGATTTCTCACTTTGAGCATGTCGTCTTCGCTCTTTTTGGTGAGGTCTTCCACGGTTTGTATTCCGGCACGCTTCAAGCAGTTGTACGAACGTACGGACAAGTCCATATCGTAAATGTTCATTTCCAACACTTTTTTGTGATTGTCGCTTTCACGGGGAATCAAAATGTCCCTGTTGAAGTTTTCGGAAAGATCCACGAACATTTTGATGTGGTCTTCAATGATTTTCGCTGCCAACGAAACAATTTCTCTTCCGGAAAACGCACCGTTCGTTTCCACTTCCAACGTCAGTTTGTCACGTGTGATGTCTTGTCCCACACGTGCGCTTTCCACGTTGTAACTTGCCTTTTTGACGGGCCCGAAAATGGAATCGATGGGGATGTAACCGATGGGATAGTTGAGTTTAAGTTCCCTGTTGCGTTCCTTGTTCTTTTCGATGGAGTAGTAGCCGCATCCACGTGCAACGTACAGTTCCATGTTGAGGGTGTAGCCCTCTTCCAAAGTGCAGATGTACAAGTCGGGGTTCAAAACTTCCACTTCGCTGTCGGTAATGATGTCGCCTGCATGTACTTCGCAGGGACCTGCTTTGTTTATTGTAATGGTCTTTCTGAAATCGTTGTCTTCGTTATCCGATTTCAACGCAAGACACTTAATGTTCAGGATGATGTCTGTAACGTCTTCTTTGACTCCGGGAATGGTGGAAAACTCGTGCTGAACGCCGTCAATTCTCAAACCAACCACTGCCACACCGGGCAAAGCGGCAAGCAGTACCCTGCGCAATGCGTTTCCGAGGGTGATGCCGTAGCCTCTTTCCAATGGTTCAGCAACGATTTTGATGATGCTGGCGTTTTGTCCGCTTTCTTCAACTGTCATTACCGGTTTTTCTATTTCCATCATTGGACAACAATCTCCTTTAATATGATTTTTTGAACATCCTTGTTTGCCACGTGCAAAGCAATGCACAATGCACGGACAAACTTTTTGCAATGCGAGTTGTTATTACTTGGAGTACAATTCGACGATCATGTGTTCCTGAATGCTCATGTCGATGTCTTCACGTGTGGGCTTAGCCAACACTTTTCCTGTGAGCGTTGCGGGGTCGAAGTCCAACCATTTGGGAAGGTTTGCAGCCTTCTTGGATTGCTTCAATGCCACGAATGCAGGTTGTTCCTGCTTGTTTTCCTTGACGGAAACAACGTCGCCAACTTTGATTTGGTAACTGGGAATAGTTACTCTCTTTCCGTTGACGGTGATGAGTCCGTGGTTTACGAATTGTCTTGCCTGACTGCGGGATACGCCCAAACCCATGCGGTACACCACGTTGTCAAGTCTTTCTTCCAACAGCACAAGCATGTTGGCACCGGTAACGCCCTTCTGACGTTCCGCCTCTTCGTAGTACTTGTGGAATTGCTTTTCCTGAAGACCGTAGATTCTCTTTGTCTTTTGTTTTTCTCTCAACTGAAGACCGTACTCGGTGGTCTTCTTTCTGCTGTCGGCATGCACTCCGGGAATCTTTGCACGTCTTGTCAAAGCGCACTTTTCCGAATAGCATCTATCGCCTTTAAGAAACAATTTGCATTTTTCACGTCTGCACTGACGGCAATCTGCACCTGTATTTCTTGCCATTTCGATAATCTCCTTTAACTAAACTCTTCTGCGTTTGGGGGGACGGCATCCGTTGTGCGCAATGGGGGACACGTCACGGATGAGCGTAACGTCGATTTCCGCCGTTTGCAAAGCACGAATTGCCGACTCACGTCCTTGTCCGGGGCCTTTTACGTAAACTTCAACGGAACGGATTCCGTATTCCTTTGCGCCCTTTGCCGCAACTTCCGCTGCCTGCTGAGCGGCAAATGCCGTACTCTTACGGGAACCACGGAAACCAAGACTGCCGGAACTGCACCAGGACAGCGCATTGCCGTTCATGTCGGTGAAGGTAACAATCGTGTTGTTGAAGGAAGCGTGAATGTGCACTTGTCCTTTGTCAACTTTTCTTATATCACGTTTTTTCTTGACAACTTTTTTTACTGCCATTGTACACGTCCTCCTTACTTAGTCGCTTTCTTGCCACGAGAAACGGTACGTTTGGGTCCTTTTCTTGTGCGGGCATTTTGCTTTGTGGACTGTCCTCTCACGGGCAAGCCCTTTCTGTGACGGATACCACGATAGGATCCGATTTCAATTTGTCTTTTTATGTTCATGGAAACTTCACGACGAAGGTCGCCTTCGACGTGAATGTTCTTTTCAATACAGTCACGGATTTTGGACACGTCGTCTTCTGTCAAATCTTTGACACGTGTGTCGGGATTGACGCCTGTTTCGGCAAGAATGTTCTTCGCCGTGGTGCGTCCGATTCCGTAAATGTAGGTCAAGCCGATTTCAATACGCTTTTCTCTGGGTAAATCTACACCGGAAATACGAGCCATTTGTCTTTCTCCTTAAAATGATTTTATAATACTGAATTTTTTTGCATCTATCTTGACACGCAAAAAACCGTGCAAGCCAAGTGGAATGATGTTGCACAGATTTTTTCGTGATTGTATCCGAAGTTGTCGCTGCCAGAGGCAACGAACTTGCCAAAGCAATCAGCCTTGTCTTTGCTTGTGTTTGGGATATTTGGAACAAATTACCATAACTTTGCCGTTACGCTTGATAACCTTGCATTTGTCGCACATGGGTTTAACCGACGGTTTAACTTTCATTTTGTTGACCTCCTTGAATTGCTTTTGTTGTGTGTTTGTGTTTGTTATTGCTGAACGCCCTTCGAGCGCCAGACAATTCTGCCTTTGGTGAGGTCGTACGGACTCATTTCCAGTTTGACTGCGTCACCCGGCAAAATGCGGATTGAGTGTATCCTCAATTTACCCGAAACATAGGCGGTAATTTCGTGATTGTTGGTGAGCCTTACGCGGAATTCCGCATTGCGCAACGCTTCAACAACTACGCCTTCTACCTCAATTACATCGTCTTTTGACATACTGTATCTCCTGTTACTGTTTTAGTTGCCTTAAAGCACTTTTTACTTCGCTGTCGAACACCTTTTGTCCTTCCGAGAGTTTGGTTGCTATCCCTTCCAGAGTGATGCCACTGTAAGAAACGTGTTTGATGTTTTTCCTTTTGGGGGAGGCAAGTTTACGTGCACCGCCGTCGGCGACGAACACGACGTCTTTACCCGTTGCAACCACCACGAAGTAGTTGCCCTTGTCCCTGCCTTGTTTGGACAGCACCACGCTGCCAACGGCTAATTCACATTCCTTCATATACACCTTACAAACTGAGTATTTCTATTCCGTCATCCAGAATAGCTATTGTGTTTTCGTAGTGAGAGGCGGGTTTTCTGTCACGGGTTTTAACCGTCCAACCGTCTGACATGAAGTCCACCTTTTCCGTACCCATTGTTATCATGGGTTCGACGGCTATCGTCATGCCGGAGGACAATCTCATACCGTGTCCGGGAATGCCGTAGTTGGGGACGTCCGGCTC
Source organism: Corallococcus sp. CAG:1435 (assembly GCA_000433775.1). Lineage (GTDB taxonomy): Bacteria > Bacillota > Clostridia > Christensenellales > CAG-314 > Fimimonas > Fimimonas gallinarum. The sequence continues at coordinate 27,377 of HF998491.1, forward strand.
TTCGTGCATCTGATGCCCGATGCCGTGCCCCACAAGTTCTCTCACAACGCCGTAGCCAAAACTTTCGGCGTAACTTTGAATTGCGTGTCCCAAGTCGCCAAGACGTGTCGTGCCTGCCTTGATGATTTTGACGCCCTCGAAAAAGCACTGTTCCGTAACGTCTATCAATTTCTGACATTCAGGGCTGATAAGTCCCACGCCGACGGTTCTTGCCGCATCGCCGTGCCAGCCGTTGAGCACCGCTCCCACGTCGTAACTGACAATCTGCCCTTCCTGCAAAATTTTCTTTTTGGAAGGTATTCCGTGCACTACTTCGCAGTCGATGGAAACGCAGATGCTTGCGGGATAACCGCTGTAATTGAGAAAACTGGGTTTTGCACCCTGTTTTGTGATGTATTCGTGCGCAAGCCTGTTCAACTCGTAGGTGGAAACGCCCTCTTTTGTGTGTTCACGCAAAAGTTCGAGCGTGTCCCTTACGATGATGTTTGCTTTGCGCATTTCCGCTATTTGCGAATTTGACTTGATTAGAATCATTTTTTCAATACGGACAGAATTCTGTCGTACACTTCGTCCACAGTGCCGTCACCGTCCACCGTTATCAACTTTCCCCTGTCTTTGTAAAATTCCAACAAAGGCAAAGTTGTGGTTTCGTACACTCTTTGTCTTTCCCTGACGGTTTCTTCGGCATCGTCGGCACGGATAATCAGTTTACCTCCGCAATGGGGGCAAACCGTCTCCTGTTCCAACGTGGAAATGTGGTAGGTACCGTTGCAATCGGGGCAGAAACGGCGTCCCGACAAACGCTTGACCACAGTTTCTTTGTCGACGTCGAGGTTGACGGCAAAGTCGATGTCCTGGAAGGTTTCCAAAGCGGCGGCTTGTGCCAGCGAACGGGGAAAACCGTCCAGAATGTAACCGTTTGCACAGTCTTCTTCGGCAAGGCGGTTTTTGACGATTTCAATGGTGATTTCGTCGGGAACCAACGCACCCCTTGCCATAATGCTTTTAACCTGCAAGCCCAAAGGGGTTTCTTCCTTGAGGTTTTTGCGGAAGATGTCCCCTGTGGAAATTTGCGGGATGTTGAGTGTTGTTGTAAGTTTTTGCGCCATGGTGCCTTTGCCGCTGCCCGGCGCGCCCAAAAGTATCAACTTCATATTACTTCAAAAATCCTTTATAGTGACGCATGAGAATCTGATTTTCCAACGCTTTGTTGAATTCCAAAGCCACGTTGACGACAATCAGCATTCCCGTTGCGCTGAAACTGCTTACCAACAGTGTGTCCACACTCAAATTGAGCAATTGTGGCAACAGTGTAAACAGTACGGAAGGAATAAGGTTGATGATTGTGAGGAAGATTGCTCCCCACAAAGTGATGCGTTTTACCACCTTGTCGAGGTACTGCGCCGTTTCACGTCCCGGACGGATACCCGTTACGAAACCGCCGTTGTTCTGAATGTTTCTGGCAATTTCCGAGGGGTCAAACTGAATTTGCGAATAGAAGTAGGCAAATCCGAAGATGAGGATTGCAAGCACAACGTTGTACACTGCAATACCCACGCCGTTACCGTTGGCGGTGAGCCACTCTGTGTACCATTTTTCCGCTTCGGAACCGCTGGCAACAGAGGTGAGAATGAGTTGAGGGAAACTCATCAAAGCGTAAGCGAAAATCAAAGGCATTACGCCGTTGGCGTTTACTTTGATGGGAATGAAGGAGGATTGTCCGCCGTACATTTTGTTTCCCTTGATTTGTTTTGCGTACTGAACCTTGATTTTTCTTTCTGCGCCGTCCACCCAAACGATGAAAGCGAAGACCAAAATCAAAGTTACCAAGAACAGACCGATGACGATGAGGTTTTCGGTGTTGCCTTGGAACACTCCCGTAAAGGAGATACGCAACTGATGCACTGCCGTGGACACGATACCTACGAAGATGAGCAGCGAGATACCGTTGGATACGCCGTATTCCGTGATACGTTCGCCAATCCACATGGTGAGCATGCTTCCGCCGACAAGCACAATGGTGATGTAGATGTACATTATCCAGTTGTTTGTCTCGAAGAAAGTTGCCAAGCCAACGCCGTTGATGACGATACCGTCGCCACCCAGCCATGCGTAGTTGATGTAACCGCCTTGGTTTTCCAGCGTAAGCACGATGCCTACTGCACTGAGAATAGCAAGACCAAAGGTTACCCAACGGGTAATTTTGTTGAGTTTTTCCCTACCTTCTTCGCCTTCCTTGGACATTCTCGTCCAGGAGGGGATAGCCACCGTCAGCAACTGCACGATGATGGAGGCATTGATGTAGGGAGAAATGCCGAGCGAAAACAGGGTACCTTGACTCAATGCACTACCTGTGATGGAGTCCAACAATCCCAAGATTCCTTGTTCGTTCTCAATTTCAATTGCGCTCAATCCGGGAACTGTAATCATACAGCCCAACCTGTAAATGATGACAAAGAGAATTGTCAGAAAAATTTTTCTGCGTACTTCCTTTATCTTAAAGGCATTTCTTATTGTCTCAAACATTATTCAATTACCTCTGCAACGCCACCTGCCGCTTCGATTGCCTGTTTGGCGGAAGCGGAGAACTTATCTGCTTTTACAGTAAGTTTTTTTGTAAGTTGTCCGTTGCCGAGTACTTTTACGCCACCGTTGCACTTAACGGTAACAATTCCTTTTTCGGCAAGAAGTTCCGGCGTTACTACCGTTCCTTCATCAAAGACATTGAGGGATGCAACGTTTACGATGTCGTAGTTTACAGCAAACTTGTTGTTGAAACCACGTTTGGGCAAACGTCTTGCGAGAGGAGTTTGTCCGCCTTCGAAGCCGGGACGCACTCCGCCGCCACTGCGGGCCCATTGTCCTTTGTGCCCTTTGCCGCTTGTTTTTCCGAGGCCGCTTCCGATACCTCTACCCAATCTCTTGGAGGACGTTGTTGCCCCCACTGCGGGTTGAATTGTGTGTATTCTCATTGTTAGCCTCCTACTTAACTTCTTCAACGGTTACAAGGTGCTTAACCTTGAATATCATTCCACGCATTGCGGCGTTGTCCGGCACAATGTTTGTGGTGCGAACTTTTGTCAAGCCCAAAGCCGCAACCGTTGCCTGATGTTCTTTAAGGCTGCCTGCCGTGCTCTTTACAAGAGTTACTTTCAGGCTTCCCTTTGCTTTTGCATAAGGCTTTGCTCCCTTTTTGGGTTTTTCGGGAAGTTGTTTTTCAACAACGTATCTTCCGTTGACGTAAAGAGGAGCAGCAACCTTTTTCTTAGTTGTTTTCTTTGCTTCTGCCATTGTGTGCCTCCTTAAATTTCGTCAACGTTCTTTCCACGAAGAGCGGCGATATGTTCACGGGAACGCAGTTCCTTCAACCCGTTGAAAGTTGCCTTAACGCAGTTGATGGCGTTGTTGGAACCGTAGGACTTTGTTCTGATGTCCTTGATTCCCACTGCTTCCAAAACGTTTCTCACGGGGCCGCCTGCAATAACGCCGGTACCGGGTTGAGCGGGCATGAGCAACACCTTGCCACGTCCGAACGTTCCGATTACTTCGTGAGGAATTGTGGTGTCCAAAACGGCAATTTTAACCATGGCTTTTTTAGCCCTCAGATTTGCCTTTTCGATGGCTTGGGGAACTTCTGCCGCCTTTGCCATTCCGATTCCCACGCTTCCCTTACCGTCGCCTACCACGCAAAGTGCGGAGAAACGCATTGTGCGTCCGCCCTTTACAACCTTGGTAACACGGTTTACTTTGACGAGTTTTTTGATGAGACCGTCGTCTTCTCTGTTGTCTCTTTCACGGTTGTTGCGTCTGCCGCCTTTTCTGTCGGGGCGTCCTTCACGGAAGTTACGTCTGGGTTGCTCCGTTGTCTGAGCAGCCGCCGTTTCCGTTGCATCAACTGCAACAACTTCAACTTCTTTTACGTTTTCCATTTTTCTGCCTCCGATTAGAATTTAAGTCCGGCTTCTCTTGCGCCGTCTGCCAAAGCGGCAACTCTGCCTGTGTAGATGTAACCGCCACGGTCAAACACAACTTCTTCGAGTTTGAGTTCCAAAGCCTTTTTGGCGATGGCTTCTCCCACCAACTTGGCTGCCTCCACCTTGGTCTTACCTTCGCATTCCTTGGCCAAAGCCTTGCTGGATGCCGAGCAAAGCGTCTTGCCGTTCACGTCGTCAATCACCTGTGCATAGATGTAATTTGTGGAACGGTAAACGCACAGACGGGGTTTAACGCTGGTGCCGAAAACCTTTTTTCTTACTCTCGCATGACGAATTCTTCTGTCTGCGTTTTTGTTCATTTTATTTATCATATCTGCACTCCTTACTTACCTGCCTTCTTGCCTTCCTTCAGCACTACGACTTCTTCCTTGTAACGGACGCCGTAAGCGTGATAGGGTTCGACGGGACGTTTAGCCTTGATGTTGGCAGCCGTTTGTCCAACGAGTTCCTTGTCGAAACCGGAAACAACGATTTCCGTCTGAGAAGGACATTCGAACTTGATTCCGGCAGGTGCCACTACTTCCACGGGGTGAGAATATCCGATGTTGAGAACAAGTTTGTCGCCCTGCACGGCAGCCTTGTAACCTACGCCGTTGATGATGAGGTTTCTGGAAAAACCTTCGGAAACGCCCTTGACCATGTTGGCTACAAGCGCACGGTACAAACCGTGTTTCGCCTGCACGCTTCCGTCTGCCTTTTCGGGGCAGGAGAAGGTGATTTCGTTTCCTTCAACGTGGCAACCGATTACCGTGTCGATTGTGCGGGTGAGTGTGCCTTTGCTTCCCGTTACCGTTACGGTACCGTTGTTGTAGGTAGCCGTTACGCCGGCGGGCAGTACGATGGGTTTCTTACCGATTCTTGACATATCCGCCCCTCCTTACCAAACAAAAGCAAGTACTTCGCCGCCAAGATTCTGGTTGCGAGCCTTCTTGTCCGTCATTATGCCCTTGCTTGTGGACACAATGGCAATTCCCAAACCGTTCAAAACTTTGGGAAGTTCTTCGCTTTTTGCATAAACTCTCAGACCGGGTTTGGAAATACGCTTCAAACCGGTGATTACTCTTTCGCCCTTTTCACCGTACTTCAACGTTACCTTCAAAGAGTTTTGCAGTTCTTTTTCAATTTCTTCGTAGCCGGCGATGTATCCTTCTTCAACAAGAATGTCCAGCATTGCCTTCTTTGTTTTGGAAGCAGGAATTTCTACATCGGCGTGTTTCGCTGTGATAGCGTTTCTGATACGTGTCAGCATATCAGCAATAGGATCTGTAACAACCATTTGTATTTTCCTCCTTACCAACTTGCCTTCTTAACGCCGGGAATTTCTCCCTTGTAGGCTTTTTCTCTAAAGCAAATTCTGCAAATGCCGTACTTTCTCAAAACGGAATGCGGACGGCCGCAGATAGAACAACGTGTGTATCCACGGGTGGAATACTTGGGTGTTCTCTGTTGTTTGTTTATCATTGATTTCTTTGCCATAATTACGCTCCTCAACTATGCTCTGAAGGGCATTCCCAAGTACTTGAGCAATGCTTTGCCTTCTGCGTCGGTCTTTGCCGTTGTAACGAATGTAACGTCAAAGCCTCTTGTCTTTTCCACCTGGTCGTACACGATTTCGGGGAAAATAAGTTGTTCACGGATACCCAATGTGTAGTTTCCACGACCGTCAAGATTGGTGTTTACGCCACGGAAGTCACGGACTCTGGGCAATGCAATGCTGACGAGTTTGTCGAAGAAAGAGTACATACGTTCTCCACGGAGAGTAACCTTTGCGCCAACGGCCATGCCCTTTCTCACTTTGAAGTTTGCAACAGACAGTTTGCTGTTGGTAACAAGGGGTTTCTGACCGGAAATTGCCTTCAATTCCTCCACTGCAAGTTGGAAGGACTTGGAGTTGTCTTTTACGTCGCCCAAACCGGAGTTCAAAACGATTTTTTCAAGTTTGGGTACTTCGTTGATGTTTTTGTAACCGAATTCTTTGATGAGTTGAGGAACAACCGTTTCTGTGTACAGTTTCTTCAATCTACATTCAACCGGTTTAACGCTTGTTGCAGCGGTTTTCTTTGTAGCCATTTTGTTCCTCCTTACTTATCGGCTTTTTCTGCCTTCTTGGCAGTTTTCTTTGCAGTTTTTGTTGCTGTCTTCGTTTGTTTCTTTTCTTCTTTGGTGTCGATAACGGCGCCGCACTTCTTGCAACTTCTGAGATACTTGCCGTTTTCTCCCAAAACATGCGCCACTCTTGTGGTCTTTCCGCATTTCGGGCAAACCAAAGCCACGTTGCTTACGTCGATTGCACGGGGCTGCTGCACCTTTCCGCCCTTTTCCTGTGCGGTACGGGGTTTCTTGTGCTTTGTAACCATGTTGAGGTTTTCCACAACAACTCTGCCCTTTTCGGGGTCAGCCACGGTGACCTTGCCACGCTTGCCACGGTTTTCGATACCGCCGACAAGAATTTCTACCGTATCACCGGATCTGATGTTCATACTAGCCATGTTAGAAATCCTCCCAATTACAGTACTTCGGGTGCCAAAGACACAATTTTCATGTAGTCTTTTTCACGAAGTTCTCTTGCCACAGGCCCAAAAATACGGGTTCCTCTGGGTTGCTTTTGATTGTCGATGATGACTGCGGCATTGTCGTCGAAACGGATGTGTGTTCCGTCCTTTCTGTTGACGCCGGAAGCGCTTCTTACGATGACCGCTTTCACAACGTCGCCCTTTTTGACAACTCCGCCGGGGTTTGCACTTTTTACGCTGGCAACAATGATGTCGCCGATGTTGCCGAACTTACGGAAGGAACCGCCAAGTACCTTGATGCACATAAGTTCTTTTGCGCCGCTGTTGTCGGCGGCTTTAAGTCTTGTTTGTGGTTGTATCACTGTACTTTTCCTCCTGCTATTTAGCCTTTTCTACGATTTCCAACAAACGCCAGTTCTTGTCCTTGGACAATTTTCTCGTTTCGGCAATTCTTACGGTGTCGCCTACTCCGCATTCGTTGTTTTCATCGTGTACTTTGTACTTCTTTGTTGTGGACACCGTCTTTTTGTAAAGAGGGTGTTTGTATTTATTGACTATTGCGACAACGATTGTCTTGTCCATCTTATCGGACACAACGATGCCGATTCTCTCTTTTCTGCTGTTTCTTTCGATAGCCATTTTAACTTACCTCCGCCTTACGCCTTTGTAGCCGTTTCTCTTTCATGCAAAACGGTCTTGATTCTTGCGATATCCTTCTTGACATTAGCAAGCGCAAGAGGGTTGGTCAATTGTCCGGTTGCGTGAGAAAGACGCAAGTTGAACAATTCCTTCTTCAAATCGGCAAGTTTGGCTACCAATTCTTCATTATTAAGTTCACGCACTTTACTTGCTTTCATCTGCACTCACCTCATCTTCTTTCTTCACAAACTTGCACTTGACGGGAAGTTTGTGGCTGGCAAGACGCAATGCTTCACGGGCTACATCCTCGGGGATACCTGCCATTTCAAACATTACTCTGCCGGGTTTTACAACGGCTACCCAATATTCGGGAGAACCTTTACCGGAACCCATTCTGGTTTCTGCGGGTTTCTTTGTGACGGGTTTGTGGGGGAAGATGTCCACCCAAACTTTACCGCCACGCTTTACAAAACGTGTCATTGCGACACGGGCCGCCTCAATCTGGTTGGAGGTAACCCAAGCGCATTCCAAAGCCTGAAGACCGTATTCGCCGTAAGCAACCTTGTTGCCCTTGTGCGCTTCGCCCTTCATTCTTCCACGGAACTGACGACGCCTTTTAACTCTTTTAGGCATTAACATTATTCAGTTACCTCCTTTTTGACGGTCTTTTTCTTTTTGGGCAGAATTTCGCCCCTGTAAATCCAAACCTTCACGCCGATGACGCCGAATGTGGTGAGCGCTCTTGCGAAACCGTAGTCGATGTCCGCTCTCAAAGTGTGAAGAGGAATGCTTCCTTCGTGGTACTGTTCGCATCTTGCGATTTCAGCACCGTCCAGACGTCCGGAAACCATTGTTTTGATTCCCTTTGCGCCGGAACGTGTCGCCTTGCCCATGCATTGACGCATTGCTCTGCGGAAGGACACACGCTTTTCCAGTTGAGCGGCGATAGCCTCTGCAACGAGTTGAGCGTCCATATCCGGTTGCTTTACTTCAACGATGTTGACGGTAACCTGCTTGTCCTTGGCGATTTTGGAAACAATTGCCTTTATTTCTTCCGCACCTGCGCCGGCCTTGCCGATGAGCGTGCCGGGACGTCCCGTGTGAATGTCGACAATCACCTTGCCTTCGGCTCTTTCAACAACAATCTTGCTGATGCCTGCGCCGAAGTACTTCTTTTTCAAAGTAGTTCTGATGGTGTCGTCTTCCTTGATGTATTTGGCGAAATCCTTTTTGTCCGCAATCCATTTTGCGTCCCAACCCTGAATAACGCCTACTCTGAGTCCGTGTGGATTAACTTTTTGTCCCATAATTCTAACTCTCCTTTACGCTCTCTCGTCCAAAATCACCGTGATGTGACTTGTTCTCTTCAAGATACGGTAGCCTCTACCACGAGAAACCGGTTGCATACGCTTCAGGGTGGGTCCCTGATCGGCGAAACATTCTGCAACATAAAGAGTATCTTTGTTCATACCGAGATTCACTTCTGCATTTGCTGCGGCACTGTTCAGACATTTGAGAACGGGTTCTGCCGCCGCTTTTGTGGTTGTTTTCAAAATAGCAACTGCGTCCTTGTAGTCCACACCACGGATGAGATCCAAAACAACGTGAACTTTGGAAGGAGCAATGCGGATGTACTTTGCTATTGCCTTGGGGCGCTTGTCTTTGTTTTCTGCACGCACAAGGGCTTTTGCTTTACTTCTTGTAGCCATCTCTTTTCCTCCTATTTGGCACCTGTCGTTTTGCTGCCGGCGTGTCCCCTGAATGTTCTTGTAGGAGCGAATTCGCCCAACTTCAAGCCCACCATTTCTTCCGTGATGTAAACGGGAACGTGCTTTCTGCCATCATGTACCGCAATCGTGTGTCCTACAAAATCGGGGAAGATTGTAGAACTTCTCGACCACGTTTTCAAAACTTTCTTTTCACCTTTGGCGTTCATTTCTTGAACTCTTTTCAAAAGTACAGGTTGAACATAAGGTCCTTTTTTGATTGATCTGCTCATTTTCTTTCCTCCGCATTAGTTAACACGCTTTACGATAAATTTCGAAGAAGCCTTTTTCTTTTTTCTTGTCTTGTAACCCAAAGCAGGTTTACCCCAAGGCGTAACGGGACCGGGACGGCCGACGGGAGATTTACCTTCACCACCGCCGTGAGGGTGATCGCAGGGGTTCATTACGCTACCACGCACAGTGGGTTTAACGCCCATGTGACGTTTTTTGCCTGCCTTACCGATGGAAACTATTTCATGGTCGAGGTTGCCTACCTGTCCGATTGTGGCACGGCACTTCAACAGAATGAGTCTCATTTCGCCGCTGGGCATACGCAACGTTGCGTACTTGCCTTCCTTTGCCATAAGTTGAGCAAAGATGCCTGCCGAACGTGCGATTTGTCCGCCCTTGCCGGGGTTCATTTCGATGTTGTGCACGATTGTACCCACGGGGATGTTTTCCAAAGGAAGGTTGTTGCCCACTTTGATGTCGGCGTCTGCGCCGGAAACGACGGTGTCGCCTACGTTGAGACCAACGGGAGCAAGAATGTATCTCTTTTCGCCGTCGGCGTAGTGAAGCAACGCAATGTTTGCCGTGCGGTTGGGGTCGTACTCGATGGTTGCAACCTTTGCGGGCACTTGCTTGTCACGCTTGAAGTCGATTATTCTGTATTTGGTGCGGTTTCCGCCGCCGATGTGTCGAACGGTGATTTTACCGCTGGCGTTTCTTCCGCCCGTTTTCTTGTTTACCGCCAAAAGACTCTTTTCCGGTTTGGTCGTGGTGATTTCCTCATAAGTGGACACCGACATGAAACGACGTGCCGGAGAGGTCGGTTTATACTTTTTAATAGCCATTTTCCTTAACCTCCGTTATTAGGACAAGCTTTCGAAGAACTCGATTGCCTTGCTGTCCGATGTGAGTTTGACCGTGGCCTTTTTCCAATCGGGCGTGTGACCTTGTGTTCTGCCTTGTCTTTTCAACTTACCGTTTACGGTAGCTGTGGTTACTTTTTCTACTTTTACGCCGAAAATTTCTTCCACCGCTTTTTTGATTTCCACTTTGTTGGCGCTTGTGGCAACTTCAAAGGTGTAAACTTTTGCGGGGATTCCTGCGTAACTCTTTTCCGTCAATACAGGACGCTTGATGATATCGTAGGAATTCATAGTGAATAAGCCTCCTCAATTTGCTTGATAGCGTCTTTGGTTACGATGACCGCAACGTTGGACACCAACTGATAGATGTTTGCCAACGAAGCATCGGTAACCGTCAACTTTTCGATGTTGGCGCCCGCTCTCACCACGTCGTCGCTTTCGCCGGCAACGATGAGAAGCGTCTTTTTGTCGTAGTTGAAGTTTTTGAGTATTTCAGCCACGAGTTTTGTCTTGGGTGCAGCCAATTTGATTTCGTCCACCACAACAAGTTCGTTGTTGGCAACCTTGTAACTGATTGCGCTGCGGAAAGCCTGCGCCTTCATCTTCTTGTTGATTTTCTTGGAGAAATCTCTCGGCTTGGGTGCGAACACCACGCCGCCCTTTATCCATTGCGGAGCGCGGATGGAGCCTTGACGTGCTCTTCCGGTGCCCTTCTGGCGCCACGGCTTAATGCCACCCCCTCTGACTTCAGTGCGGGTAAGCGCCGATTTTGTTCCCTGTCTTTGGTTTGCCTGATACGCCACGACTGCCTGATGAATAAGAGCCTCGTTGTATTCACAGCCGAACACTGCGTCGTCAAGCTTCATTTTGCCGACTTCGGCAGCCGATGTATTGTAAACTTTAACTTGCATTTTCAATAACTCCTTTCATCCTATTTCTTAACGGCGTTGCGAAGGTACACGATGCTGTTTTTGGCACCGGGAACCGCACCCTTAACAAGGATAACGCCCTTTTCTTTGTCGACTTTTACTACTGTAAGATTCAAAATGGTTACCTGTTCCACACCGTATTGTCCTGCAAGGTGCTTGCCGGGCATTACTCTGGACGGGCTGCTGTTTGCGCCCATGGAACCCACTTCTCTGTGAACGGGACCCACACCGTGGGTTTCCTTCAGTCTGTGCTGATTCCAACGTTTGATAACGCCTGTGTATCCGTGACCTTTGGTTGTTCCGGTAACGTCCACGACGTCGCCTTCGGCAAATACGTCGCAAAGCACTTTCGCACCCACTTCGAGGTCGCTGTTTTCCAGACGGAATTCGTGAAGATGTTTCACCGTTACCGACGCTTTTTTGAGATGTCCGAGTTGAGGCTTGTTGAGTTTCTTTTCCGCAACGTCGTCAAAGCCGAATTGCAATGCGCTGTAGCCGTCA
>HF998491.1:38863-51846 GCA_000433775.1 Corallococcus sp. CAG:1435
CTGCCTGAATAACCGTTACGGGGACCATTGTTCCGTCTGCAAGGAACACCTGCGTCATTCCCAATTTCTTACCTATGATTGCTTTATTCATTGATAAAGTTCACCTCCGAGTATTTCTATAATGTTACAGTTTGATTTTGACGTCGATTCCGCTGGGCAGATCCAGTTTTGTAAGACTGTCGATGGTCTTGGAATTGGGACTGTAAATGTCAATCAAACGTTTGTAAGTGCGAAGTTCGAATTGTTCACGAGCGTCCTTGTACTTGTGCGTAGCACGCAACACCGTCACTATTTCCTTTTCGGTGGGAAGAGGAATGGGACCGGACACTTTACTGCCCATTTTCTTTGCCGCTTCCACTATCTTGTTGCAAGCGACATCCACAAGGTTGTGGTCGTAGGCTTTGAGTCTGATTCTGATTCTTTGGTTTGCCATTGTGTTTTACTCCTTTAATATTGTTTTATTCACCGAATTGCGTGTGCCGACAACACTTCCGTGTGTTTCACACTGCGACTTTTAATAAAGCAAATTTTCATTTGCTTGATTACGCATCGACGGTAGTTTGGCTGTTGATGCCACTTGACGCCTGAAGCAACAATTCGGCCACAAAACTCGAGGTTTTGTGTGGGTCGGCAGCAAGTTTTCTGTTGTCTCAGTAACCTTGCGCTTCAATCCCCTTTTTTCGCAGCGTAAAGATTTTACCACAAAAAACAAGGGGGTGTCAAACAATTTGACACCCTTTTTTGAGGTATTTTGATGATTTTTTGAATTTTTTCCCGATATGAACAAATTTCCCATGCTGTATCAAATTGCTCCGAACAAAAGCATTGCAACAAAGCAGATACCGCACAAAATAAGCAGGCAAGGCAAAATGATTACCAAAAACGCCGAAACAAACATTGCAAACCTGTCGTGTTTTTCGAGATTTTCCGACTGCATGTTTTCCTTGAATTCCTTTTCTTTTTCAGGATCGGGTTTTTTGACTATCTTGAAAAATTTCATTCGGTCTTGCACTCCTTAACACGTCACTTCTCGGAAGAAGCAGACTGTGAATTATTCTTTGAGTTGTCCTTTTCCGGTTGCTCGACACGGTTAAGTCTCTTTTCGGTAGTAACTTCAAACAGGTACTTTCCGTTTTCCACTTTCTTTTCAAGTCTGTGACAAGCCACAAAGTGCCCCGGCTTAACCTCTACCAACGGCGGCGGTACACGTTTGCATTCCTCACAAGCCATGTAACAGCGTGTGTGGAACTTGCACCCGTCAGGCGGACGTATCGGGCTGGGAATATTCCCTTCAAGCAAAATGCGTTCTTTGTCCAAACTGTTCGGGTCGGTAGTAGGAATACTGGACAGCAACGCCAACGTGTATGGATGACGCGGATCGTTGAAAAGTTCCTCTGCAGAGGCATATTCCACAATGTTGCCCAAATACATGACTATGATTTTGTCGGAGATGAAACGCACTACAGACAAGTCATGAGAAATAAACAGGTAGGTGAGATGTTCCTTTTCCTTCAAATCCTGCAACAGATTGATTATCTGCGACTGAATGGAAACGTCCAAAGCGGAAACGCATTCGTCGCAGACAACGAATTTGGGCTGAACCGCCAAAGCACGTGCTATGCAAATACGCTGACGTTGTCCGCCGCTGAATTGGTGCGGATATCTGTGCAACATATAGTCTTGCAATCCGCACTCGTCCATTATTTTCAAAATGTACTGTTTCATGGCATCGGTGCCGTGTGTGAACATTTTGTGAGTAACTAAACCTTCTTCTATTATCTGACCGACGGTCATTCGAGGGTTCAATGAAGAGTACGGGTCTTGGAAAATTATTTGCAAATCACGGCGCAGGTGGCGCATTTCGTTGTAGCGCAAGCGAGAAAGGTCTATGCCGGAATCCAACAATTTTTCATACTTTTGAAATTCTTCGTTGTCGGCAAAGCGTTGTTTTTCGGCAATAAGTTTTTCACGCAACGTCTTGCGCAACTCATTTTTTTCCGCAAGTTCACCTTGCAAAATTTCTATTTTCTGATTGAGTGCGTCACGGCGTTTTTGCAAAGATTGCTTCTGCTTGGCATTCTCGCTCTTTTGCAATTTCTCCGTTATTAAAGAAATTTTATTTTCGATATCTCTTATCAAAGATTTAGTGCGAGCAATATCCACATGGTTTGCGTGCCTCTTTTTAAGCAGCGCAATGCCTTCGTGATTGTTAGGCACGGCGACAAACCCGCCTATGATGCTTGCAACGTCCGTCAATGCCGTTTGAGCATTGGCTTCGGCGAGATTTTTGCGCTGATGCTGGAAAAATGTCGCTTTTTCTCCCGCTGCGGAACATTCCTCGGCAGCGACATTTGCTTTGTGCTGTGCTTTGCGATACTTCTCAATATATCTGTCCACGTTGTTGAGCGTATCCCATACGTAATGAGGCGCCACTTCCGAACGGCTTTTGCCGTAGTACATTGTAGTTCCCGCAGTCTGATCGTACAACTGCAAAATAACTCTGCCCAACGTGGATTTTCCGCATCCGCTTTCTCCCACTATTCCTATTGTTTCCCCTTCGTACACGTCAAAGGTGATATCTTCGTTTGCACGGACATAAAGTTGTTCTTTCTGGAAGATACTGTTTTTTGCAATGGGGAAATATTTTTTCAGATTAGTGACGGAAAGCAATTTCTTCCTTTCATTTGACATTTTTTTGTCTTTCCTCCTTGTTGGGATAGAAGCATCTTACCAGTTGACCGGGAGTAACCTCCGTTAATTCCGGTTCCTCCTCCAAACACTTTTTTGTGCAGTACTTACAACGAGGTGCGAATTTGCATCCTTTGGGCAAAGCAAGCGGGTGTGGCACTGCCCCCGGAATAGGCTCCAACTTGTGCGTTATGTTGTCTATTCTGGGAATGCTGTACATCAATCCTTCGGTGTAAGGGTGACTGACTTTTCCGTCCGCAAAAATAATTTTGGCGCTTGCCTTTTCCACCACTTGTCCGCAGTACATTACTACCACGTCATCCGCCATTTCGTTTATTACGCCCAAATCGTGAGTGATGAACAAAATGGATGTTCCCCTTTCCTTTTGCAGGTCGTTCATCAATTTAAGAATCTGCGCCTGTATCGTTACGTCCAACGCCGTTGTCGGTTCGTCGGCAATAAGAATTTTAGGCTTACATGCCAATGCCATTGCAATCATCACACGTTGACGCATACCGCCGGAAAGTTGGTGAGGATACTGTTTGGCAACTGCTTCCGGATTGGGAATCTGCACTGCGTAAAGCATTTCTATTGCCTTTTGCAACGCTTCCTTTTTGTGCATTTTCTGGTGTATTATGAATGGTTCGCTGAGTTGTTTGGCAACGCTGAAAACAGGATTCAGACTGGTCATCGGTTCTTGGAATATTACAGATATTTTGTTTCCTCTAATCTGATACATATCCTGCAACGATTTCTTGGTCAGGTCCTCCCCTTCAAACAGAATTTCGCCACTGTCAATGTAGCCGTTTGCATCCAGAAGTTGCAAAATGCTCATGGCGGAAACGGACTTACCGCTACCGCTCTCTCCGACAATGCCCAGCGTCTTGCCTTCCTCTACGGAATAACTGACGTCGTTTACCGCCTTTACGATGCCTTTTCGTGTTTTGAAATAGGTGTGGAGATTTTTTACTTCAAGTAATGACATAATAATTTTACCTCCTACCTTTCCGCATTGGACTTGGGATCCAACACATCACGCAAAGTGTCACCGACGATATTGATGCAAATTGTCGTTATCAACAGGAACAGTGCCGGGAAAAGCCATCTCCACCAGAAACTGCCTATTACCAATTCGTTGTTGCAACCGTTAAGCATATTACCCCACGTGGGCTGAGGCAGTTTTACGCCGAATCCCAAGTAGGACAGGCTTGATTCGGTAAGCATACAGCCTGCAAAATCCAATGTCAGACTGACCAGAATTACAGATATGACGTTTGGCAGAATGTGCCTGAATGCTATGCGGTTTTCCTTTATACCCATTGCCTTTGCGGCGATTACAAACTCTTTTTCACGTTCCGCCAAGACCTGACCTCTTATCATGCGTGCAAGCCCTGTCCATGACAGCAACCCCAAAATTACCATTATCATGAAAATACGGGTGTTTTCGGGAATGTTACTGCCGGCAAGTATTGCCGAAAGAATAAGCGCAAAGGGCAAGAACGGGATTGCTCCGAAGATTTCCGTAACACGCATAAGAAGCATGTCAACCCAACCGCCGAAGTAACCGGATATACATCCGACAATAATTGCAATCACAGCAGAAATGATAACTGCGACGGCACCAATCGTCATTGTTTGTTTTCCGCCGTGTACGATACGTGTAAGAATGTCTCTTCCGAGGTTATCTGTACCCATCATGTAACCCTTGCAGCCCCACTTTTCCTGCAATTTATTGTTTGAGTCAACCATATAACTTTGGAAAGCACCTGCAAACAATGTTCCGTCAGGGTCAACTTGTGCAGAAGGAGCATTGGACTGTTTCAATGCATTGTCGCCGAAACTGTACACTTTACCCGCACTGGTAAGAACGGAAACGTGTTTTGCGCCGCCGGCAATTTGCACCACCTTTTCACCCTCTGCCAAAATGGGCTGTTCGACACGGGTGTTGCTGGAAGTGATGTTGCCGCTTACGATGTATTCTCCGTCGTCAAGCAACACAACTATGCCGCTTTTGGTCGTGGCAATATCCACCACTTTTCTTTCGCCGATGTAGTCTTCAATGTCTACGTAATTCACCGTTCCGTCTTGACCGTGAATTTCCAGCGTTCCGAAACTGTCCGCAGCATTACCAAGCCAAAGCGTACCGTCTTTAAGACGCGCAATAACCTTTGTGCCGGTAAATTCTACTTGTGCAACGTCAGTTCGGGATCGCAACTGTCTGATGTTGCTTGCGCCCGACTTGTAGTTACCCCAAACGTAAACGGAGCCGTCCTTCATAACTATTGCCGAGACCTGGTATCCGCAGGTAAGTTGTGCAACGTTGTCTACGTCAATTGTTCCTTCCAACAATTCCTGAGGCATATCGATAACGTTGGACGTTCCTGAAAGAGAACCTCCCGTGCCGTACTGGGCACAGTCGTACTCGCCCCAACCTATAACTTTGCCTTCCGTTGTTATTGCAATCGCATGGTCGTAGCCTGCAGCAGCAAAAGCGACTTTGGTGTTTTTAAGTTCTTCGGGAATTTCCGAAAAATCCACGTTGTTTGCGGAAATGGGCATCTTAGTGTTGCCCCAGACATACAAATTACCGTCGTTATCCACGCCAACGGAGAAAAACGAGTAACTTGAAATACTCTTGACGTTGTTTTGCAAATCCTTGGGAACTTTCATGAAATTGTACCCAGGGGACATATTCGCATGATAACTTTCCTGATATGACAAGTCCATAGGCAAAAACAGCGGACCTATAAACGCTATCAAAAACATTATCACGACTATTGTCAATGCAACAACCGCCAGACGATTGCGAAAGAAACTTTTTACTGTTTGCTTGAAAGGACTTTCTATTGCCTCCACGCTCATTGCGTCCTGAGTAGAAATTGTCAGATCTTTGCTGGCGCCCATAAACGTACGTTTCGTCCAACGCCAGACTGTTTTCCCTGCGGTGGCAAACACGTGCCCCACGGACGAGAAAAATTTGGCAACCTTACTTTTTTCGGCGCCATCCTTTTCCGACAAACCATCCGTTTGTTCTGTCGTCGATTGCACCGCTTGCTGACCGTTTTCTTCAGTAAGTTCACTTTGCTGCACAACTTCTTTGTTTTCAGTCGTATCCATCTGCTCTCTGACATCGATGGCGTTATCCGATTTATTTACGATATTTTTCTTCTTGTTCATTTTGCCACCGCCTTACTTAGAAACTCTAATACGAGGATCAATGATGCCGTACAGCATATCTATGATAAGATTGCCAAGCAAACCCACCAAAACATAGAACATTTGCAACGTCAGCACGACGTCGTAGTCCTTATTGTTAAGCGAGTTGATGTAAATTTTGCCCATGCCGTTCAATCCGAAAATATTTTCTATCATAATTGATCCGGAGAATATTCCCAAAAACCATCCAACGACAAGAGTAACAATAGGTATCAAGGCATTTCTCCAAGCGTGAGAATAAATTACTACCTTTTCCTTGACGCCCTTAGCACGGGCAGTACGGATACAGTCCATCGAAAGCGCTTCAATCATGGATGCACGTACGTATCTGGTCATGCCGCCCAGCGAGCAGAAAGTCATTACTATCAACGGCAATGTCATGTAATACATTCTGTCCCAAAATCTTGCCATACCGGTGAGCGTGCTTCCCGGAGTTTCCTGTCCGGAAACGGGGAACCACTTCAACACGATGGCAAACAGGAAAATGAACAGTATTGCCGTGATGAATGTGGGCATACTGTAGCCAATTATGCTTCCTACCTGAATTGCCGCATCTCTTTTACTTCCCTTTTTAACGGCGCAGAAAATTCCAAGGGGTATTGTTATGCCCAAAGCCAGAATGGTAGCAAAAATATTGATGAAAAGCGTGTTTTTCATGGGTTCACGCAAAACATCTATTACCGGACGTTGGACATTAGTGTAACTCACGCCGAAATTGCCTTGCAACATTCCCTGAAATTTACCGTTAAGTTTTGTTATACCCAGCCAATTAGACCACCGTCTGACAATATTTATAGGATTGCCGTTTTCATCGGCATATCCCAACTGCACACGGTAACTTTGGTATAGTCTTTCCAACCCTTCAGGATCCTGCTTGAAGGCATCCTTCTGGGCATCGGCAAGTGTTCTTGCACGGTCAAATGGAATAAGATCGTAAATGCAATACATCAAAAATGACAGTATCAGAAATACTACCAAGATGTAAAACAATCTTTTAACTATATATCTTCCCATAGTGTCTCCTTAAGTGCTGCTTACTGCAACAAAAAAGACATTGTAACAATGCCTTTTTTGTTGCAGTAAGGGACAAAAAATTGTCCCTTACGCACCAAATTGTTTAATGTGTTATTAGCCTTGAGCCGCCAAAGATCCACAGTAGAGGATGGCTTGTGCAGGTCCGAAGAAAGGTGATGTCTTGAAGTTAAGGATGTCCGCTTTGTACACATCGTAGTAGATGTTGCTGTACAAGGGGATATCGGGCAACAATTCGTTCCAACGAATCATGTATTGATAGAACCACTTGTCGTATTCTTCGGTGTCACCGGGTTCTACGCTGTAAACCATTGCAAACGAGATGTAGTTCATGCCGAGTTTGTCTGCTCCGCCTGCTTTTGCAGCCGCTTCGTCAAAACTCAAACCTTGGTTTTCAGTATCCCACCAGGAGAATTCTGCATCGTACGGGTCGGAAAGGAAGTTTACACTGTAGCTGAAATATGCATCGTACATTTCAGGATTATCGTTTCCAATCCAGTTGTAGGAGTAGACGTACATAGCCGAATTCCAACCTGTTGCAAGGTTGTACATTCCGTAAACGGGAGTTCCGCCGTAACCGTATTCGGTAATACGAGAAAGTTCGCCTTGAAGTTTCGTGAAGTCAACTTCCGTCTTGGTCAGCAACATACCGATGCTGGTAAGAGCGTTTCCTTCGAGAAGCATTGTGGTAAGCAATTCGGAAACGGGGTTATCTTCACTGGACAGCCAGTTGACTGCAAGAGGCATATAGTAATCGTCGCCGATCTTTTCCGTCTGATAGGTCTTACCGTCCGTTACGCTAACGGCTTTGTAAGTCAAGTTAACGTTGTCGGGACCGTATTCGCTTGCAGAAAGTTTCTTGTAACGGATTCCGTTGCCCTTTGCGGGATCATAAGGAGTAGATCCGTCGGAATTATAAATCCAACCGCCTTCTTCCAAAACCTGTCTAGCCTTCGTTGCACTTACGGCATAGGTGTTGAGGTTTGCTTCCAAAGCGTCTTCATTTGCAAGGTATGCGTCAAAGTTTACACTGTAAGGACCGTTTGTTACATAACCGTATCCGCCGGTGAAACTGTTTGCAAATTCTTCTCTGTCCAAAGAGTAAGCAATGGCTTGACGTACTTCCGTGAACATTGTGGGGCTGAAGTCGCAGTTGAACTGCAATTTGCCGTATCCTGCACGGTCGTAGTGTGTTTCTTTGAAACCGCCGTCAGCAACCATAGACAGTGCTTGTCTTACGTCATCGCCGCCGGAAAGTCCTGCCAAAACATCAAGCTGACCGTTTTGCAACTGTGCAAATTGCGTTTCTGTCTGAGCAAGACGGTAAACGATGGTTTCAATGTGGGGTTTTTGTCCTTCGAAGTTGCCGGCGAAGTTAGTGTTGATTGTCAACGTTGCTTCTTTGGAAGTATTGTTCCATTGGCTGACTACATAAGGACCGGTGTACTCATAGGTTGTGTAGTCGAATCTTGCGTCTTCAAGGTGAGATGCCTTGTTGTAGGAATATTTCGCTTCTGGATCTTCCGTTTTTGCGTACCAAGAATCGGAAAGATATGCGCCGTTGCCGTCGTCTTTAACTTCTACACCATCACCCAAAATAAGACCGAGGTCGTAAGGAGAAACTGCTCCAAATGTATCCGCATAGTAGTAGGGATAGTAATTGGGACCTGCAATTTCAATGGAGAAAGTGTATTCGTCAATCAATCTAAGACCGGAAAATGTTTTGGATGCGCCTTTTACGCCGTCATTAGTTCCGTCATATGCGCTGAACGCATCATATCCGACAACTGCCTGACCTGCAAGGTTGTATTTCAAGCCTTCCATAGAAACGGGGGTGCTCATTGCAAGCGTGTAAGCAAGGTAGTTTGCTGCCGTAACTTCTGTTCCGCCGCTCATCTTGAGGCCTTCTTTGATTTTGATTGTTACTTTCAGGTTTTCAACGCCTCCGCCAACTTCGATTACTTCCTCGCTGTGAGAGTCAACAACCGTTTCGTTCCAGACATAAGAACCGCCCTTGTTGAGTTCCATTGTGGAATAACCAGTAGTAAGGTTAGCGATATCCAAGTCGGATGCGCCTGCAGAACCTTGACCCAATCCGGGGAAACGGAAGTCGCCGCTGAGCTGCGTGGTGCTACCGAGAATTACCGTACCGCCGATTTCAAAGTCGTTGTAAACGCTTCCGTCAGTGGGATAGGTAGGATCGGTACCGTGACCGGGGCACTTATCCGCACACACCGGGTCCGTACAATCGCTTGTGCACTTGCCGCAAATAGGACAAACGTGTTGACATTCGTGCTTTTGGCACGCTGTCAAAGCGAATGTCGCCACAAACAGCAAGACAAGGATTACGGAAACAAGTTTCATTGTCTTTTTCATTGTAGTTCCTCCATAAAAATTTTCAACTTAATTTATTGCTCCGAAAAATTCGGTACAATACTTATTCAGCCTTTTGGGTGGCTAACCCTTGTTTATTGGGCGATTTTGCGAAAGGTTCTCTGCCTTTTCCGCAAAAATCAAAAATGCCCGAAACCGCAACAAAGCAAATATACTACATCATCAAAATGAAAATAGTATACCTCTCGCCTTAAGCAATTCCGAGCTTACCAAAAAACGCACAATATTAAGTTCGTGGCTAATCGATACAACTTGGAGAACCTTCGGAGCCCTAACTTCAACGTTCTGGCGAGATAACTATTCTCTGTTGATAATGCGTAAATTTTATCATATACGCACAGCACCGTCAACTGTATTTGACCAATTTTTAAGAAATTTACACGATTTTTTGCCCGAAAAACATGTTTTTGCCTGTTTTTTTACCCTGCAACTGGGTGTTTGGAGGTGTTTTGCAGGCTTTTTTCGTCTTTTATCGCTCAAAAAAACGCCTTTTACAACGTCATGTAACACGCTTTGCAAAGAAATTTTGCAGCAAAACAAAATTCATGTTGCCATTTTATGCCGCAAAAGCCGTCGCTAAAACGTTTAAGCAAGTTTTTTTCGACGGACAAACAAATTTCAGGCAACTTTTGCAAAACAGAAGCGGATTGCAACCATGCGGATTACAACCATAATAAATATACGCGCACGCACGTGTACGCACGTATCGCACGCACGTGTACGCACGCATGCGTGAGAAAACCTTTGTGCGCAATTTACCTGCAACTGACAGTTTTTCCCTTTACGAGTAACGCTTTCACGCACCGATGCAACAAAAGCCGAAAAATTTCCTTTCTACCCCGTTGACGGCATGGCACAAAAAGGGAATCTCAAAGTAAAAGTAGAAAAACTACAAAAAAGTCCGACAAGGCAAAATGAACGGCGACATCATATAACGCAAAAAACAATCATATATTAAGCCAAAAACAGTGTTTGGAGATATTGAATGAAAAAACTTGCCTGTGTGCTTATTGCGGTGTTTTTGCTGACTACCTTGGTATTGTTGACGGCATGCGACGACAACTCCATGAAAAATGCCGTCAAAAACGCCGACAACTACACCATTGTGTGTGCCTACGACGGGGAAAATCACATCCTTTCCGCCGTACAGACGGTGGAAATGACCAACCGTTCGTCAAACAGTTTCAAAGCGGTGAAGTTCCACCTGTACCCCAACGCTTACAGGGAAGACGCCAAAAACGCCGTCGTTTCCGCCACCTACAAGGGCATTGCCTACCCTAACGGCGAAAGTTGGGGAGAAATTACAGTGGACGGCGTGAAGGCGAAAGGAAACCCCGTTGCCTACACCGTCGAGGGGGAAGACTGCGACATTTTGTCCGTGCCTGTGGAGGAATGGTTCCCCGACGAGAAAATTACCGTGGAAATTACCTACACCGTTTCCCTTGCCAACATCAAACACCGCCTCGGCTGGACGGAAAACAGCGTCAACCTCGGCAATTTTTACCCCGTACTGTGCCACATAGAAAACGACAACTACAGCACTTCCCCCTACTACAACGTGGGCGATCCCTTTGTCAGCGAAGTGGCAAACTACAACGTAACAATCAAAGTAGATGAAAGTTACATGGTGGCAAGCACGGGAAACCTGACGGAAGCCCATGCGGAAAACGGGTTTGTAAACTACAACTACACTGCCGACGCAGTAAGAGATTTTGCACTTGTTTTGAGCAACCGTTACAAAAAACTTTCGCAAACCGTGGATGACACTACCATAAATTACTACTACTACAACGACACCGACAGCGAGGCTTCGCTGGACACCGCCGTGCGTGCTTTCGAGTACTTTTGCCGGAAGATAGGCGACTACCCCTACAAGCAACTTTCCGTGTGCGAAACGGACTTTTGCTACGGCGGAATGGAATACCCCTCGTTGGTGATGATAACGTCCGGTTCAAAGTCCTACCGTGAAGCAATCGTACACGAAACGGCGCATCAGTGGTTTTACGCAACGGTGGGCAACAATCAGATTGAAGACGCCTGGATGGATGAAGGTCTGGCGGAATTTCTAACCTACCTGTACCTTGACAACTGCGACGACACGCCCCTTTCGCAAAACATTTTGGCAAACATAAAGACGTACACTACCTACGTGGACGTACTCAACAACTACTACGACAACGTGGACATTACCTACCGCAGTCTGGACAAATACAAAAACGACAACGAATACGTGATAATGACATACATTAAGGGCAGTTTGATGTTCAACACGCTGTACGAAACAATGGGGGAAAGCAAGTTTTTCAAAGCACTGGGCGACTACTACAAGCATTACTCTTTCCAAATTGCCACACCTGCACAAATGAGCGACTGCTTTTCCAAAACGGGCGGAGCGGAACTGTCGACGATTTTTGCCAACTACGCAGAGGGAAAGGAAATTGTGGGAAAGGTTACCGACTGAAAACAAACAAATGCATGACGGCGTTTGCGACCAAGAAGGGCAAACGCCCTTTTTGTTGCAAAAACAGCCAAAAGGACACAAAAACGCTGTACGTTGTAAAAAAAACGCTCCACCGCCAAGCAAGCAAAGACAGAACACACAGCAAAATGTCGTCGCACGCAGTAAACGCAAAAGCGGTTTTACCACCGGGCACCTTATTGCATGAAATTTACGGCGAAACCTGCCTGCTGCAAGGTGCTGTAAACAAACAATCACGCAGTAAAAAAGGACATAAACCGCAAAAAAACGAATGTCTTACCCTTCACAAGGGCGAACGTCTGAAAACTTTCGGCATACAATGGCAAGTTTTTCAACAAGCCCTACAAACACAATATTTTTGCAAACGGATGCAAAGTATTGAAAAAACGCCTCAAAAGTGATACAATGTAGGTACAAAACAGCGAGGTGAGGCAGATGAGAATTTTCGTAGCGGCAGAACTTCCGCAAAAAACAAAGGAAAATTTGGCAAGGTCGGCAGGGCAAATGAAACACTTTGCCGAAAAAGGCAACTTTGTGCCCATGCAAAACTACCACATCACGCTGCACTTTTTGGGAGAGGTTGCCGAACCGGACCTGATTTACGTGCAGAGCGCCATGGACGGAATACGCAATGAAAAAGCACCGTTGATAGCACTTCAGCAATTTACCGTGTTGCGTGGCGGCGACGTTGTGTGCGCACGCATACGCCAAGACGGCAGTCTTACGCAACTTCACGACAAACTGGGCGATTTGTTGGAGAAAAACGGCTTTGACGTGGAACACCGTGCCTACCGTCCGCACATTACGATTATCCGAAAATACCGTTTCAGTTTGCCTTTTTCCGAAGTTACAAAAAGCGTGGACGTATTCAACAAGCAATTTTACGCAACGGAAATTGTACTGTACCAAAGCATTCTGAACGCAAACGCCCCCACCTACAAGGAACTGTACCGTGTAAGTCTGGCGGAAAACTGACGCCGTTGTCGCAAAATTCAACACACGTATTAAAAAATACGGTACAATGGCAAAAACGGAAAAATATCTGTTCCGCCTTTGTATTGTTTGTGGTTTTGTTGTTGATGCAAGGACAATTTCCTAGGGGTGAAAGCATTGCATTGTACAAAAAAGACACCAACCAAACGGACAACACCCGAAACCGCAACTTTTGTTGCGG
>HF998491.1:51856-65558 GCA_000433775.1 Corallococcus sp. CAG:1435
AACCCGCAACTTTTGTTGCGGTTTTTGCTTTTTCGGGCAATTTGCATGCAACGTGCAACAAGGCTTGCCCTTTTGCCTTTTCCACAAAATCAGAGTACAAACGACGTTTTTTCGTTGTGCCTGCGTACGTCCTGCAATGTAAAGTGTTTTGCACGGTTGTTTTGTTTTTATTCGATTTAGCGACAGTAAGCCGACCGCAAAAACCGTCGGCATTGGACTTGTCAACGTTTTACTTCACTTCAGCGTTGGGCATTGCAAAAACACACGGCACAGGCAAAGCACACTATCGCAGTTTAATAATTTTACATTTTGTGCAAAAAAATCCTGCCCGAAAGGACAGGATTTTTGCATACGGTGTTAGTTTTTGTTTTCTTTGACGGTTACAGAGATTTCAAAACCGCCTGCACTTCACGCATATCGCATTTGCCGGCAAAATTTGCCTTGAAGTGTTTCATGACAGAGGGAACCGACTTGTCGTCCAGCGTGAGTATTTCCGCCTTTATTTCCTCCGCAGTCATCATCTTGGGAAGATAGGCGGACAAAAATGCAATTTGTTCCTCCAACACACGCACGTTTTCCGCACGGTTGGCTTTTTGAAAGGCCTCCTTTTCCTCGGCAAGTTCTTTGAGCGTCTTTTGCAGTACCGCCACCACGTCGGCATCGGTGAGAGGCGCATTTTGCGTGCGTTTTTCAATCTCCGCCAACTTGATTTTGTTGAGCAAAACGGACAAAACCGACCTTGCGTTTACATCGTGATTTTTCAGCGCCGCAATATTGGCGTCTTTCAACTGTTGATAAATCATTTGTTACCTCCTTCCGTAACTGTTTGTTGCTCTGTTTGCTGCTGCGTTTCCGATTGAGTTTCCGAACTGTTTGAATGTTGTTCCGTTGTATCCTCTTTTTGCAAATTTGCGACGTCGGTGAGGTCGTCGGGTTGCACCTCTTGGTGTAAAGCCACCCCTTGCGCCATTACTTCGGCGTCGGTTTCCTCGATTTTTTGACTTTGAGTGTCCTCTTGAGGCAATGCTTCCGACAAAGGAACGTCAACAGGCTGTTGCTCCACCCTTTCCGACGGCTGTACAACTTCGCAGGTGTCATCTTGTGCGCCTACGTCGACTTGGTCTTGCTCTTGCGACGGCAACGCCTCGTTTTCCTTTGTAAGATTGGGCGTATTATTGTCGGTCAAGGCAACGTCTTGCTTTGAAACGTCCGTCTGCACCTCGGGAACTGTCGCTTTTGGTTGCAAAACGGCAGGCTGTTCCTCCCTGTAGTCCACCACGAAACTGATGTTGGCAGCCTTTTTCCCTATTGCCGAAAGTGCCTTTCTGTCGAGGTTGATGCGTTCCTCAAAAATAAGCCATCTGCCGTCGGTAACGTCGGTGTTGGGTATTGACAAAAGCAAACTGACGTACAATGCGGTTTTTTCCGCAGTTGTCAAACTGTCGTACTCACGGGAAACGCCGTCAACCGCAAGACACGCCTTGCCGTCCTTTTCCACAACGGAAGCGTTGCTTTGAGTGAAAGCGTTGTAGTACTGCGATGCCCCCTTCAAAATGGACTTTACCTTGTCGGCGACAAGCAACCCCACAATTTGATTGTGATTGAGGGTCTGTTCCAGCATGGCAAAAGTTTTTGCCTCCGCAGCCGCAGCAGTTACCTTCATTTTTGCGGTACTTGCGGAAACGTACTTTTCCAACTGTTCCCGTCGAAGTTGTTGCAAATCGTTGCTACGTTGCACAAGTTTGTCAAGTTGCTGCTGTTTTTGGTCTATTTCACCTTGCGAAATTTCGCTGTAACGGCTGTCTTTAAGTATGCCGTAGTAGTTTTCTATCTTTTCCGTCAGGTTTGTTTTCAATGCGTCGTACTGCGCAATCTGCGTGCGAAGTTGACTTATGTTTTTTTCAAAGTCGGCGGAAGTTACCTTTTCCACGTCCAACCCTTTCAGGTCAAATTCCATTTGCAATTCGCCGTACAGTTGGTCGTACTCTCTGCTTTTGCTTTCGTACAACCACTGCGCCTTTTCCAATTCCAGACGTTTTTTGAAAACTTCCTTTTCCACAGCCTGCTTGGATTCCGCAAGCATGTTGCGCTCGCTTTCCACGTCCCCCAGGTCGTAACGGAAATTCGCCACAGCCTGTTCGATGTCGTCGCTTCCCGCCTGTTTTTTCGCCTTTTCCGTGGACTGACGTATCTGCGTTTCGTTTACTTTCACGGTTTTTTGCGTTTCTACTATGGCGGCGTTGATGTCGTCAAGTTTGGAATTGACCTTTTCCAACTGACGGTACGCCGAAAGGTACTGTTCGTATCCGGAGGAAAGGCGAGTGCTTATGTCGGAAAGGGTTTCCTTTACTTTGTCGTTGGTGGAAACAAGGGTGTCCACCGTGTCTTTTGTCCCCTGCAACTGCAACTGCGTGTCGGTGAGATACTTCAAACGGGATTTAAGTGCGCTCACCTTTGCCCTTAACGATTCCGTCTGACGTTTGAGGTCGGCAAGTTCCACTTCACTGCGCACGGCGTCCTGCTGCACGTCCAAAAGATACTTTGTTCCGTTGTCGTTGTTGAGTGCTTTCAGGTAGTTGAAAACCGTTTCCGAAGAGTTTTGTGCAACAATTTCTTTGTAACGGTTGTTTATATTTTGTTTTTCGCCACGCAAAGTGTCCATTTCGGCTGCGTTGATTTCCACATGGCGTTTTATTTCCTTTATTGCGCCTTCCAACTGCGAGGCAAGTTCCACAAGTTGGTCCCTGTCCAGGTTGCGTGAAGATATTTCCTGTTCCAACGCCTCAATTTCGCCGTCGTGGAAGTTGGCGTTTACGGCAAACACGCTGGAAGCGTCGTCGTTGAAAACCTTTTGACTGTTGAGAAACACTTCCCGTTTGAATTCTTCCTGCTTGCGAAGCAACGCTTTGTTCTTTTCCCCTTCAAGTTTGCTACGGGAGTTTTCCAACTGCAAAATGCGGTAGCGATAGTCTTCCAACGCTCTTTCAAAGTTGCGCTGCTTTTCCTGCAAGGACATGTTGATGGCTTCCAACTTGGAATACTTGGCGTCCAGCACCTGCAAAATGGTGTCCTTGGCTTTGATGGGCGTTACCGCAACGTCCAATTCCGCAACGGAACGAAAACGTTTCATCTGAAGTACAAGACTGCTTTCCTTTTCGGCTATGCGGCTTTCTTTGACGGTAATTTCGTTTTGCAGTTTTTCCATCTGCGACTTTACTTCGTCGATTTTTACGTCCACACGCACCGTTTCCAAAAGTTCGCCCACCGATTTTGCCGGCACTTCAAATGCGTCCAGACTGTCCTTTACCTCAGAAAGGGATTTTTCCACGGCGTCAAGTTTGTTGACGTACAGCACACGCTCGCTTGTGAGATGCTGTTTTTTGTCGTTGAGTTCCAACAGCAGTTCGTTGAGTTTTTTGTTGTCGGCGTAAAGAGTGGCAATGTAGGCAAGTTCCGTGTTGATTGCCTCTATGCGGTTGCGTTTGTCCTGCGTCAAAGCAAACTGACGCTGTTTTTCCTCCAACTGCCTGTTGACGTTTGCCAACTCGTTTTCCTGCCACTCCAACTCGGTGGTGAGGGCGTAACGGCGTTTTTCCTGCTCGTCACGCTGCTTTGCCAACGTTTGCAAAGTCTTCACCTTGGGCACAAGCACGGCAATTTCGTCCTGAAGCGCAACAATGCGCCGAGCCTGTTCTATTTCTTCCTTGTGTGCGGTGAGGTTCTGATAACTCTTTTGCGCCTCTTCCAATTTGGCGGCGATTTCTCTGCGTATGCCGCCCACCGACTGCCCCGCCTTCATTTCGACAAGTTGCGCCGTTACTGCGGCAATTTCCTGCGAAAGGGCAGACAACTGCTCGTCGGTTTTGTCCAGTTGCTCCGCCGTTACGCTTTCGGCGGGAAGAGAGGCGTACTGACGCACACGACTGTACACGTCCTCACGTTGCCGACAGGCTTTGAGGGAAGACTCTTCTATTTCCTCCTTCACTTCCGTCAACATCTTTATTTCTTCAAACTGCGACAAATCGCCGTGAAAATTTTCCACGGAAAGATTGTTGACGTACGCAAGGCGCAACACGTCTTGCAAACTGTCGTGAAGAATCTGCTCTATGTAATTGAGGGCGTTTTTGTTGCGTGCCACCACCTGCCAACGTCCCTCGGCGTTCTTTTTCAGCACAAGGCGTGTTTTGTCGTCGCCGTGCAGTTTGGAAAGAGAGTATTCCGTTCCGTCCAAATCAAAAACGACTTCCACGTCCCTGACATTTTCCGTTTCTTCGCTGAAACAAAAATCCATGTAGGCATTGAGCCTGCCCCCTTTCACGGTGACAATCTCTTTGCCTTGGCTTGCGGTGCCGAAAGAAAAGGTCTGTTTCTTTTTGGTTTGAGGATCTGTGGCGATAACTTTGATTATTCGCATGCTGCTCTCCCGATTTGTACAAGTTATTGGCAAACTGTTGATAACGCCGCAAAATTGTGGTAAAATACTTTCCGACATATCGGACGTTAAACAGCCCTTGTGTTTTAATAATTATACTCTATAACTGTGAAATAATCAAGGTTTTGGGTAAAAATGAGGTAAATTATGGCTTTCTGCGACAAGGAAAAACAACTTATTGACGGCGGAATTACACCTGTCGACAACAAGTTTATACTCAACTACCTTCCCGACGCCCCCGACAAGTGCGTGGCGGTGTATCTGTTGGGGTTGACGCTGTCGCAAAGCAACGGCACGGACAATTCCTGCGAAACGCTTGCCGACAAATTGGAACTTTCCACGCAAGAGGTGATGGCGGCATACCTGTATTGGGAAGAACTCGGCCTTGTGCACATAACGTCGGACAATCCCCCTCATGTTGTGTACCTGAGCGTGAGAGATTCCGTTTCCTCCCTCAAAAAGGTGAAACCCTCCAAGTACGCCAAATTTACCCGTGAAATGCAAAACGTAATTCAGGGCAGAATGATTACCGCCAATGAATTTAACGAGTACTACACCTTTTTGGAAAACACCACCTTTCAGCCGGAAGCGCTTATTGCCGTTGCAAAGTACTGCGTGGCGTTGAAGGGTACGGAAATCAACTACCGTTACATACTTACCGTTGCACGCAATCTGTTGCAACGTGGCGCAACTACACTTGCCGTCGTTCAGGACAGCCTGGACAGCCGACAAAAGTACGACGAAGATCTGAAGGTGGTTTTCAAAGCCTTGGGCAAGACGGGCAAGTTCGAACACTCCGACAGGGAAATGTACGAAAAGTGGACAAAGGACTACGGTTTCACAGGCGAAGTAATAGTTGCCGTTGCCAAAACCTGCAAAAGCGGAGGAATGGGCAAACTGGACGCAATGCTCACCGAATACTACAAAAAGGGCGCACTTTCCGTTCAGGAAATTGAAACTTACCAAAAGGAAAAGGAACATCTCGTCGCCCTTGCACGGGAAATAAACCGCACCGTCGGCGTGTACTACCAAAGCGTCGATTCCGTCGTGGACGAGTACATTGTCGGGTGGATTCACAAAGGTTACGACGACGAAACGCTTTTGGCGGTGGCAAAATACTGTTTCCGAAGCGGCATACGCACTTTGCAAGGGCTTGCCTCCATTGTGGAAAAACTGTACAAAAACGGTATCACCACCGTTGCCGCATTGGACAATTACCTGGCGGAAACGGCAAAAAAAGACCAAAAAATCAAGTACGTATTGGAAAAATGTGGCATCGAACGCAACGTTACCAACAACGACAGAACACTTTACCGCGCATGGACGGACAGATGGAACATGTCGGAAGACATGGTAAAGTTTGTTGCGGAAAAGGCAGTAGGCGCAAACAACCCCATGGCATACGTCAACAGAATTTTGTCAACCTACAAGCAGGCGGGCGTTGTTACTGTAGGTCAGGCGGAAGCCTTTGACAAGGCGGCAGCAACCGCAACAGCCAAGTCGTCCGAACCGAAACAAGTTACCGTTGGCGGGGAAATTGCCCGCACACAGTACACCGACGAGCAACTCAACGCACTGTTTACTGCGCTTGACGACAGGGAGGAGTGATGAACAAACAACAACTTGTGTTTCTTGCAAAGAGAAATGTGCAAAGCCATCGTCAGAAGGCATTGGACGGCTACGACGCCACCATGGCGTTTTTGCGCAGTCATGACGACTGGAACAGTTGCGAAAAGGCGCTGAAAAATGCGCAGGTGGCGTTTGCTCTGTACAACAAAACGCAGGAAAAAGCCAACATAGAAAAGTACACGCAAAAGCGCAACGAACTTTTGCAGAAGTATCATCTCACGAAAAAAGACCTTTCGCCCCGCTTCCGTTGCAGGAAATGCTCCGACACGGGATTTGTGAACGGCAAAGCGTGCAGTTGCCTTCAAAGGGAAATTCGCAAACTGCTTGTCAGCCAAAGCAACGTGCAAAACGCAAATTTCACCTTTGAAAACTCTTCCGAAACAGACGAGCACAACCTGAAAGTGGCATCAAAAGCACGCAACGTATGCGAAAATTCCGTACACACCAACATTTTGCTTACGGGAGGCACAGGCTCGGGGAAAACCTACCTGCTTACCGCTTGCGCCAACCTGTGCGCACAACTTGGAAAAAGCGTGCTGTGCGTTACCGCTTACAACCTCAGTTCGCTGTTTTTGGAATGCCATTTGAGCGACTTGGAAACGCAAAAGACAATAATGGACAATCTCACAGACGTAGACGTGCTGGTAATTGACGATTTAGGTACCGAAAACGTGTACAAAAACGTTACCGGTCAGTACCTGTTTGCATTGATTAACGAAAGAATTGCCCGTGGCAAACAAACCTTTATCAGCACCAACCTTTCCCTTGCCAAATTGCAGGAAATTTACGACCCGAGGATTTTTTCACGTCTTATGGACCAAAAAATCACCTTTGTGGCAATGCTGAAAGGAAGTGACAAGCGTCTTGCAAAATAACATTTACAGCCGTGTCACCGAAAGGCGGACACGGCTTTGTTTTCGCCGTACAACGGCAAAGGAGCAACAATGAAAAACAAACTCGACGGCAAAATCGCCGTAATTTCCGGAGCGTCCTCCGGCATAGGTAAAGCCATTGCAACAGCCCTGCAAAAAGAAGGGGCGAAAATTGTGGACATATCACTGAAAACGGACGGAAGTTACTTCAAAAATTACGCCGCCGACATCACCGACAACAACGCCGTTGCAAAAATCGTAACGGAATTGCAGCGTGATTGCGGCAAAATCGACTTTTTGTTTTGTAACGCAGGCTTCGGAATAGGCGGAAGCATGGAAAACACCCGCCTTGGCGACATTGAAAAACTGTTTGCCGTAAATTTGGTGTCGCACGTAAAAATGACGGTGCAAATGCTACCGCTGATAAACAACGGCGGAAAGATTTTCTTCACCGGTTCGCTTGCATCCATCATTCCCCTGCCCTACCAGGCGTGTTACTCGGCAAGCAAAGCGGCAATAGAAAACTTTGCACGTGCCCTTCGCACGGAACTTAAACCACGCAAAATTGCCGTCTGCACCATTATGCCGGGGGATATCCGCACAGGCTTTACCGACGCACGTGTGAAAACTTCCGCCAATACCGACGCCGAAAATCACAGTATAGCCAAAATGGAAAAGGCGGAAAGGAGTGGCAAAAGTCCCGACACTGTGGCAAAAGTTGCAGTTGCGCTTGCAAAACGCAAAAATCCGCCGCTGAGAGTTTCGGTGGGCGCAGACAGCAAAGCCATTGCCCTTTTGGTAAAGTTGCTTCCGTTGCGTACAGTAAACTTTTTGGTGGAAAAACTGTACATCTGATTTCAACCGCACGGCAACAAGAGCGGTTGACAGGCTCATCCCACAGTAAAAGACCGGACGCAATATCCGGACGCAATATTAAGGTTTATTTACCGTGTATTTATTACATAGTAGTTACAAAGAGGCGTGTACAAAATGCAACTAACGACCAAAAGGTGCCTTTTGCCTGACAATACAAACTTTGCACAAAACCTGTTTTGTTTGTAATGAAGTTTTCGACGGTTCAAGTTTAAGCGCCGTAAAAGTATCTCAACAACGAAACGCACTGCCGTCGGCAAAGGAAACTGCAAAACACGCCTTGTACTGCACGAGCGTTTCTTTACCTGCCACCGTTTTGCAACGCACCGATAAGACTTTGCCAAACCGACTTTTCTGTTATGGAAGGCGATTCTCGGCGAAGCCGCATTAACGCAACGGCTTTGGAAAAAGTTTGATTGACGATAAATGATTTGCAAAAACAAAATCTGTATCTCTACGAACAGACGTCAAAAAAAGAATAATTGTGACAATATTTTGCATCTTTTGCAAAAATTTTTATATTTTTGTGCAAAAATTTACATAAATTCGTTGACAAATTTGTGTTTTTGCATATAATATAGGCGAAAAACAGGAAAGGAGGAAAACCAATGAAAAAATGCATGTACAGCCTGATGCTGTCCCCCGACGTCGTGCGGGAGATAGACATTTTGGCGGACAAACAAAATACAAACCGTTCCAATTTGGTCAACCAGATTCTTGCGGAATACGTTTCCCTCATTACGCCGGAAAAACACGTCAAAAACATTTTCGACGTGGTGGAACAGATGTTCGGTCAAAAAAGCAACTTTTTGTTTTACAGTCAACCCAACGATTTGACAATGTCCATCAAAAGTTCGCTGAAATACCACTACCGCCCCACAATAAGGTACGAAGTGGAAATGTACCGCATGCCAAAGGAAACGATAGGACAGTTGAAAATACTGTACCGCACGCAATCGCCGGAACTGCTTGTGGAACTGACGAGGTTTTTCAAAATATGGATGCGCCTGGAAGAGTTGTACATCAGCAATCTTTTTGACAAAGGCGCAATTTCCTACGGTTTGGAAAACGGAAAGTTCACACGTACCTTTGCCGTACCAAACCACTTCGACTACTCGGAAAAGGACATCGGCAACGCCATA
Organism: Corallococcus sp. CAG:1435; assembly: GCA_000433775.1. Taxonomy (GTDB): domain Bacteria; phylum Bacillota; class Clostridia; order Christensenellales; family CAG-314; genus Fimimonas; species Fimimonas gallinarum. The sequence continues at coordinate 60,805 of HF998491.1, forward strand.
GGCAACTACATTGCCACATTTGACGAAATGATGAAAACCTATCTTGACGGCAAATACACATCGCTGGAAGAGATGGAAAGCAGATATCTTGCCTACCTCAACGGCGGAGCGCAACTGATTTAACAAGGAGGTGAAAAACATGGACGCTCAAAAACTCACTAAAAAAAGTCTTGAAGCCATATCTGCCGCACAGAACATGGCTTTGGAAAATCAAAATATGCAAATAATGCCGGAGCATTTGTTGTACGCTTTGGTAGATCAGGAAGGAGGACTTGTTCCGCAACTGCTTAAAAAGCAGGGTGTGGACTGCGACAGTCTGCTTGCCGCCGTGGACAGGGAAATTGAAAAAATCCCCGGCGTCAGCGGCAGCGGAAGAGAACCGGACAAAATCTACATCTCCCCCATTACCGACAAAATTCTTTCGCAGGCGGAGAAAAACGCCATGTCTTCAAAAGACGAGTACGTTTCCGTCGAACACATAATGCTGGCGCTTTTCGACAACGCACCGGAAAACATAAGGGAAATTTTCCGCACCTTCCAGATGACGAAAGACAAATTTTTGCAGGAACTGAAGAAGGTGAAAAGTTCTCCCGTTACGGGCGACGACCCCGAAAGCACCTACGACGCCCTCAACAAGTACGGATTTGACCTTGTGGAAAGGGCAAAAGCGCAAAAACTCGACCCCGTCATCGGACGTGACAACGAAATACGAAACGTAATACGAATTTTGTCACGTAAATCCAAAAACAACCCCGTGCTTATCGGCGAACCGGGCGTTGGTAAAACCGCCATTGCCGAAGGTCTTGCGCAACGTATCGTGCGTGGCGACGTACCCGAAGGATTGAAAAACAAAACCATTTTCGCACTGGACATGGGCGCCCTCATTGCAGGTGCGAAGTTCCGTGGCGAATTTGAGGAAAGGCTGAAAGCCGTCCTAAACGAAATAAAGAAAAGCGACGGCAGAATTTTGCTGTTTATCGACGAACTGCACACCATTGTGGGTGCAGGAAAGAGCGACGGCGCAATGGACGCAGGCAACTTGCTGAAACCCATGCTTGCCCGTGGCGAATTGCACTGCATAGGCGCAACTACGCTGGACGAGTACCGCAAGTACATCGAAAAGGACGCCGCTTTGGAAAGACGTTTCCAACCCGTCATGGTGGACGAACCGTCGGTCATGGACACCATTTCCATTTTGCGTGGTCTTAAAGAAAGGTACGAAGTGTTTCACGGAGTACAAATTCACGACCAGGCGCTTGTTGCGGCTGCTACGCTTTCCAACAGGTACATTACCGACAGATTCCTGCCCGACAAAGCCATTGACCTGGTGGACGAGGCTTGCGCCACAATCCGTACGGAAATTGACTCCATGCCTGCGGAAATGGACGACATATCCCGCAAGATAATGCAGTTGGAAATTGAAGAGATGGCACTGAAAAAGGAAACGGATACCCTTTCGCAACAGCGTCTTGCCGACATTCAGAAGGAACTTGCCGATTTGCGTGAGAAATTCAACGCAATGAAGGCGCAATGGCAAAAGGAAAAACAAAGCATACATTCCGTTTCCGACATAAAATCGGAAATTGAAAAGGTAAACGCCCAAATCGAGGCGGCACAGCGCAACTACGACTACGCAAAGGCGGCGGAATTGAAGTACAGCCGTCTGCCCGCTTTGCAAAAACAACTTGCCGAAGCGCAGAAAAACGGCGACAAAAAGCAAAACACTTTGTTGCGTGACACCGTTACCGAAGAGGAAATCGCAAAGGTCGTTTCCCGCTGGACAGGTATTCCCCTCACCAAACTTATGCAGGGTGAAAGGGAAAAGATACTGCACCTTGACGACATACTGCACAAACGTGTTGTCGGTCAGGATGAGGCCGTTACCAAAGTTACCGAAGCAATCATCCGTTCCCGTGCGGGCATAGCCGACCCCAACCGCCCGATAGGTTCGTTTTTGTTCCTTGGCCCCACAGGCGTGGGCAAGACGGAACTTGCCAAAGCACTTGCGGAAAGTCTGTTTGACGACGAGCACAACCTTGTGCGTATCGACATGACGGAATACATGGAAAAGTTTTCCGTTTCACGTCTTATCGGTGCGCCCCCGGGATACGTCGGTTACGACGAAGGCGGTCAACTTACCGAAGCGGTAAGAAGAAAACCCTATTCCGTTGTGTTGTTTGACGAAATAGAAAAGGCGCACCCCGATGTGTTCAATATTTTGTTGCAGGTACTTGACGACGGCAGAATTACCGATTCGCAGGGCAGAACGGTGGACTTCAAAAACACCATAATAATTCTCACCTCCAACCTCGGTTCCGGTTACCTTTTGGAAGGAATCGAACCCAACGGGGAAATTTCGCAGGAGGCCAAAGACCGTGTGTCGGCACTGCTCAAACAGAGTTTCAGACCGGAATTTCTTAACCGTCTGGACGAAATTGTGTACTACAAACCGTTGACAAAGGACAATATCTCCAAGATTATCGACTTGCTGATAAAAGACCTTGCCCAACGTATGAAGGAAAAACAACTCAATTTGCAAATTACCGACAAAGCAAAAGATTTGATTATCGAAAACGGCTACGACCCCGTTTACGGCGCAAGACCGCTTAAACGGTACTTGCAAAGCAAAGTGGAAACGCTCATTGCAAAGACGATAATTGCCAAGGATTTGCATGCAAACGACACCCTTGTCGTGGATGTGGAAAACGGCGATTTTACCGTAAAAGTGAAGTAATGCAGGTTGAATTGTAGCGAGAAAGCAGGAAAAATGTACCGCTTTTTCCAATACGTATCAAGTTTTTTGGTACAATACAGCAAAACAAAAAAAGGCTTGTCCTTGCGGGCAAGTCTTTTTTTTGTTTTTTGTCGTCAAACGAAGTGAAAAGCAGGTTTGAACCGCTGTACCTTGCAACAATGCCTCTTGCAACTTCAATTTGTTTTTTTTCGACACGCAGCCTGTGCGCATCAGACGCCGCAGCGAGAATTTGCAAAAGCAGCCGTTTGCCTATATCAAGTGTTTTACCCCAAAGGCGTTGCCGACGTCAATCGGTTTATTGCACGTATTTGTTTTTCCTGCACGTTTTTCAAACCAAGTTTAAGCGTAAAAAACATTTACCACCACAAGTTTTACAACAAAAAGGCATTTTTCACTCAAAAAAATTTGTTTTTTACTCAATTTTGTTATGTTTTATTCATATAATTTGATAAAGTTTATTACTATAGGTTGATTTTCGTTATTGAATGTGTTAAAATACACTACAAATACAACAAATTCGACAAAATCTGCGTTGTATTGAGCCGTTTTTACGGAGGACAAATTGAACCAGTAAATTTTCGTTGTGCTGACAGCGGCAGCATTGATTGCAATAGAATTCAGATTGGTTAGGTACATCAGAGGCACGACTTCCGTCAAAACTCCGGTGGACTTGCTTAAATATTGCTTCATGTACGCACTTGTGGCTTTTGCGCCCCTAAGTGCTTTTGCCACGCTGTTTTTGGCTAACTTTGCGGAAATAAGTTTTGTTCTTAAAAACAGTCTTACGCAGGAATTTCAGGATTTCTGCCGTGCTTTGCTGCAACTTACACTTGGTACGCAATCGGTATTCGTCGCAGCGAAGTTGCTTTTAGGCTACCTGTTGCTGCTGTTTGTAGGGTCATCACTGGCAACGGCAATTCTTTGCTTTTATTCCCGTTGGTACAAAATTCGCAAACAACAAACAAGCGAAAGCCTTACGGTGAAAAAAGTTGTTTTCAACTATCAAAATCCGGTGTGTAACAAACTGTATTTGTCACTGGAACGTTTGCTTAACTGATTTTTTTTGTTTTTTGTTTTTTCCCTAATTTCAACAAAATCCGCAACTTTTGAAAACGACAGTTCCTGTCGTCGTTTTTGCCGTGCATAAAAAGCACACGTCGTTTTTTGCGTGTGTAAGGCTTCTTGCACTGCAAAAAAAGTGTATTTCAACAACAAACACAGTGAAAAACACTTTTGCACAAAACGACGGGAAAACGTGCCCGAAAGTAATACCTGCGGGAAACAGTTTGTAACAAAGACACACCGAAAAGCCTTTTTTGGGGCATACACGTTTTTTAACGTTTTTAACATACTGAAAATACGCCACAAACACTGTTTGTGGGAAAGGAGTTTAACCATGACAACTTCAAAATGCAAAATACTTAAGGCAATTGCACTGCCTTTGCTTGCAATAATTTTTGTGGCAAGCGTGCTTTTAGGAGTATTTGCAGACAGAATCGACTTTTTTGCAAACGCCGATTCTCAAACGCCGACATCCACCAACCCCAATGCGTGGGACGGAGTGAGTAGCGATACTTCCTTTTACACCTTTTCTTCCAACACACTGCACATCTACACCCCAAACCAATTAAAGGGATTGCAGACGTTGGCGGGAAACGGCTTTACCTTTGAGGGGCTTACCGTCCAACTGGAAACCGACATCGACCTTGGCGGACACGACTGGTACCCCATCGAAAACTTTGCAGGCATTTTTGACGGCAACGGACACACCGTAAGCAACGGCGTGCTAAACATTGTCGGTTCCGCAAACGTGGGCTTCTTCGGAACCGTTGACAAAATCGTCACCATCAAAAACCTGACGCTGAAAAATTTCAGTTCCAAAGTTTCAAAAGAACAACTCAACAGCAAAAGCTTGGGACTGCTTCTGGGCGAAAACACCGCCAACGGCACAAGAATCGTCAACTGCGACGTTGTGGACAGTGCGCTTAATTTTCAAGCC
>HF998491.1:65577-75263 GCA_000433775.1 Corallococcus sp. CAG:1435
ACAGGCTATCCCGATTCCGGCAAAAACGGTTTGCTGGTGGGCAGAAGCAAGGCGGCAATACTTATTGACGGTTGCACCATTTCCAACAGTATCCTGTACGAGGCAAGCGCAATGGGCTACCGCTTTGGCGGTATTCTGGGAGGAAACACCGCTTCCGAATACGACAGCGTGGTGAGAAACTGCAACATTTGGAACACCTACCTTCTCAGTTACCGAAATCCCGAATCAGGCACAAATTACGGGTTGATTTGCGGCGAAGGTAATGCAGTAACGGTGGAGAACTTCCACACCAACATGAAAAATTACACGGCAGGTTCATTCCAAAACGACAAATACGACCTTTCACAAGTAGGACTTTCACAGCAGGTTGTTTCTGCTTTGGACAACTATCCTTTGTACGACGCCTATGCCAAAATCTACACCTCAAGGCTTTTCGGCGGTTCCAGTTACTTCACGGGCGACACCTCTTACGACGGAATTTTGTTGGAAAAATCCTTCCTTGTGGACGGCGTTGATAAACTTGCAGACGTGTACGGCGGACACGGTTCACTTGCGCTAACACAAAACGTGCAAAACGTCAAAATAGAATTTGACGTTGAAGTCGACGCAGTTGTTACAGTTGGCGGCGTTACCGTGGAAGACACAAACCCCGACGGAAAAATCGTGGAATTTGCCGTTGGCGACGGTTTCAAGGAAAGCGTAGTGAACATTTATGCCGACGGCATATTTGTGGCGAGATATGCTCTCACGTCAGGCGACATGTCTTTCGGCTTTTTGATGGATAATGTTGCAATTGACGACAGCCCTTATCTTCTCAAGATAGAAGGTAACACTTTGAACATTACGGAAAACGCAACGAATTTTGCCATTCAATTCAACGCTCCCGTTCCGGAAGGATACGTTTATATGGCAAACGGACAACGGGCAGACGAAAGCAATCGCATTACATTTGCCGAAATCCCTGTTGACCCTGTTGTTGTAACGCTGGAATCCGCCACAAAGACTTATGAACTCGGAACCTACAATATCTTTGTTTGGAAAGAGTTTATCGCAGGCAACGATTCCGTTTACTACCGCAACGTAATTGCCGACCCTAACGATGATTGGACGTACTGGACATTTGAAAACGGACAGTTCAAACACGAATATTCCGGTTACACCGTAACTCAAGTCGACTTTTTTGTGACAGGTGCGGAAAGCGTAACTTTTGACTACGACATCAGTTGGACATACGGTTCTGTAGGCGCAGACTATCCTAACACATTCCAAATCCTCGTGGACGGCGAACCTGCAGAATACCACACCGTAAACCAAGGTGCCAACAACAATACCGTTCCGTGGTCAAATACTTTTGAGTTGACGGCGAGCGGTGAATCGCACGTGGTTTCCGTGTACATGAAGTTGATGGGACAAAATGAACAATCAATTGTTACGCTTAATGTAACGACTCCCTCTTCTGCCGACACCTCCGACACTGTGACAACTGCAAACAGACAGTCTCCTGCCAAGATGACTTCCGTTGCAGCGGAAAATCTCCCCTCAAATGCGGAAAAATATTCGGACAACGTGTACTACACAATCACTCCCGGCATCACGGCAGGAAATACTTGGACGCTTTCCGACAAGCAGTTCACCGGTTACATTGGAGCAGGCGGTTTCACCACTGACACAACAGTTTTGACATTGCATTTTTACGGTGTAGATACAATACAAATCGAATACATTTATGATTTTTGTCCTTTTGCGGTTGCACTGTACGGTGAAATGAGCATCGTTGACATCACTGATGGTACAAACACAACGCTTTTGAGTGGAATTTGTGGGTCGATAGATACTAATCAAATCTTTGAAAAAAAATACGATACTGTAGGCGACTATGTATGGACAATCACTGTTAGTGCACAGTTTCGTAATGCTAACTATATTCACACCGCTTGGATAAATCAGATAACGGCAGGAGTAGCGGGAATAGATTTAACTGTTTCTTACAATTCGGAATACGGTGACGTAACCAATGTTTTTGCATTTGCCGACACTCCTTTGGTTAACTCACAGAAAGAAATCAGTGATAAAATTCAACCGTGGGCTGTGGCAAAAGACGGCTACAAATACGTTGGTTACAAAATCAACGGCGGGGACCTCATCGCTTCCAACGGCGACATAATTACCCTGTCGGGAAACACCGAAATAGAGTTTGTCTTCCAGCCGGAAATTGTAATTCCCGACGAAAAACTTGAGGATTTCACCTTCGAATTTACCCAAGGCGACACAGTCATTTCCGAACAGGCAAAGTTTTACACCAACTACACGGTGGAAGCCTATCCTTCGGACAACAGTCTGTTGCTGAAAGCGCCCTATCTGAACATTGGCGAAACGGCGAAACTGTACATCAACAACGAATTTGTGTTGACCATGCAGGAAGAAAGCGAAACCTTTTACGGCCTGATGTACAACATTGCCGACAATGCCAAAGTTGACATTGTGTACAGCAAGGAAGGCAGCAGCGACGTTACGTTCACTTTCTTTATTCAATTTGAACAACCCATGGAAGGAAGTTTGATTTCCGACGAATCGCTAATGATAACATGGGAAAACGACTCGCTGTACCCCTACACCTACAATCTTGGATTGTCCAGCGCCGACAGAGCGGCTTACAGCGCAGGAAACAGCGGCGTGCACAACTCTGCGTCCACCTTGAAATTTACCGTTCAGGGCAACGGCGTACTGTTCTTCGACTACTACGTCAGCAGTGAAAAAGGTAGTGTGTACGGTGACATGGCAGTGTTTGCAATAAACAACGAACACCTTGCCTTGGACAAAGACGACAACACTTTGCACTACAACAATCTTTTGCCCTTTACAGGCAGTACGGGAACAACCGGCATCGGCATTGTTGGTAACAATCCTTTCATGGGTTACCTCGGCACCGAATTGTTGGAAGGCAACTACCAAAACGAAAATGCCGAGGGTGGCCGTCTGTACGACAAGGCTTGCGGCGACGTGGGCTGGGTGAGTTGGCAAATACCCATCAACACCGACGTTACGGGAAGCGACGTGAACGACATTTACATCGGATTCACGAGAGGTTCCAAAGACAACAGCGAAACCTACGAAGACACATTTGCCATTGCAAACGTGCGTTTTGTAAGTCAGCAATACACCATTTCCGCAGGCGTGAGCAACGAACAAGGCGGAAACGTAACATCCGACCCCGAAATTCCTGCAGACGGACTTACGTACAGCGGAGGAAACTACACCCTTACGGCAACGGTAAACGACGGTTACACCTTCTACGGTTGGGCGGACAGCGTTAGCGGAGAACTTGTTTCCATCAACAAAACCTACGTTGCAACGGTTACGTCCAACGTTTCCTACACGGCTATCATCGAACCGAACGGCACCTACACGGCAAGAATCAACGGCAACTTCTACGAAACTTTGGACGATGCATTGACTGCCGCTAACGAGGGTGTAACGGGCGACTTGATACTGTACAAAGACGTTACCTTCGATAAGGACTCGACAATTCCCGAGGGAATTCACCTGATTGTTCCCTACTCCGCAACGGACACGACGGGATACGGCGAATTGGGCAACAAAGACAGGGTTTCCTGGAACGTGGGCGTTGACCCCTACATCACCGTTACCGTAAACAGCGGCGTAACGCTTACCGTTGACGGACAACTTACCCTTGGCGGTGTACAGCACCACCTCAGCCAGACGGCTCAGGGACACACTTCCGGCGATTACAGCCAGATTGTCAACAACGGCAACATTGTGTTGAACGGCGACATGAACGTTATCGGCAGAGTGACGGGCAACGGCGTGCTTACGGTAAACAGCGGAGCCACGCTTAAACAACCATTCCTTGTAAACAACTACGCAGGAGGCACAAACACCCTCAACTACTACGAAGACGGGCATTTCCCCTTCGTGCAGTTTGCAACGGTTAACATCGAATGTAAACAAATCATCAACTACGGTGCAAAAGTTTCCGGCTCAACGTCGCTGTTCTTCTTCTCGTCCATCACAACGCAGGACGTTGTGCTTATGGACGCCATCGAGAACAAAGAAACAAGCGGCGAAGGTTCGCTTCTGTGGATGCAACAGGGAAGCCGCATTGAAGTTACCTACGACGGAACGAAATGCGTGAACGAACTGCACGGGACAACCAACAAAGTTCACCTGGGCGACAGCGGACTTACCACACTTGACATCTACGGAAACGTAACTCTCGGCGAATTCAGTCTTATCGGCTACGGTTCATTCGACATGATTCTTGCCCTGCCCTACACCTACAACATAGTGGTGAAGGAAGGCACTCTCACCGTTCCTGCGGACAGAGCATACAAAATTATGCCGGGTGCAAAAGTTACCGTGGAAAGCGGCGCAACGCTGGACGTACTGGGCAGGCTGTACGTGTACGACGGACTTATTCAGGCGGACAAGAGCGGTAAACAATACCCCACCAGCACCACGCTTACCAATTACGGTTTCAGTGCAAGCGGTAACCTTGTTGTGGACGGAACACTGAAAGTTGGCGCAGGCGCAACCTTTGCTGGCATTGTGCAGACAACGGGAACAAGCGGCGTTATCGAAATTGCCGAAGGCGCCAAACTTGCCGACACAATCAAAGAGGGAAGCGAGTACGGCTACACCAACGACAAAACGATGCTTACCCTTTCGGCAAGAGTGTTCGGGCTTACTCACAACACACTGACAACGCTGGAAGCAGGTAAAACCTACAAGGCGTACAGCGGAAAACAGTTTGTGCTGGAAAGTTTCTCGGTGGACAGCGCAGCCAGAATGGACCACACAAGCGAAACCATCAACCAACAAATGCAAGGTATCTTCCTTATTGACGAAGGCGATGGACTTTACGGTGTGTACGGCGACGTGTACATCGGCGAAAACGTCGCAGGCGTAACCGTCAACATCAGCGGAAGGGAATACACCACCGATGAAAACGGCAAAATTTACAACGCCTATCTTGTGATTGACACCGACGGCAAGTTCGGTTACTACACCGTGGGCAAACAGACCAATACCTTTGAAGGCGTGTACGGCACGGAAGAGGCGTTTGTAACGCTTACGCAGGTGATTAAGGGTGGCGAACTTGACGAAAACAACAACTATCTGCGTGAATTCGACACCAACGGCATAACAAAAGACCTTGACGTCAAAGCCTACATCACCTACTACGGCGGTGGTAAATCGGAATCCTTTGCACTGACAGGCGACATTGCCGACGGCAAACTTGTGGCAAACGTAACCTTTGCAAACGCTACCTACCCCGTGCTTGACAGCACCGTTACGGTGAAACAGACAAGCACCGCAATTGCAACCTACATTGAAGAAGTAAACGCTTTGGCAACTGCGGAGGGAAGTCAGCTTGTAACAAAGGCTACGAAAGCATACGAAGCCTACACCGCTTTGCGTGACGGCAGACAAAACGAGGAACTGGAATTTTTGGAAGAATACCTTGCTTCCTACGAAGGATACTTCAAAGTTGCCAAGTCCCTTGCAATAGTCGGACAGGTAACCTACGGCGACGGAACGGCAACGGCAAATGTTACCTACATTGACGGCACAACTGCGGAAACCACCGTGAACAAACCGGCATACACAGTGCAAAACGGCGCAGTCGTAGCAACCTTCCAATGGGAAGGCAACTACCAAGAAGTAGCGTACACCCTTTCCGCAGAAACTCAAAACGTAGCAAAAGTTACCTTGACCGTTTCCGTTGACAACAAAGAAAGCGTGTACGGCGATGCACTTGAAAAGTTGACGGCACAGGTTAGCGGACTTGTCAACGGCGACACGCAAGAAAGTGTACTTGTTCTTACAAAAGCAGGCACAAACAATGCAGGCACGCACGACATTACTGCGTCGCTGAAAGGCGACTACCAATACTTCTACAACCTTGTTGCAACAAAGGGAACGTACACCGTTACCAAACGTGCAATTACCGTTGTAATTGAAGACAAAACAAGCGTGTACGGCAATGCGCTTGCAAAACTCACCGCAACGACAACGGACGACGTTGCAAATGCCGACGGAATAGCAACAATAGTTGCGCTCACAAAGGATGAGGGTGCAACGGTCGGAACGTACGCCATCACAGGCAAATGCGTAAGCGACAACTACACCGTAACATTCACCAACGAAAGCGGCGACTCTCAAAACGGTACCTACACAATTACCAAACGTGCGACGGAAGTTACCGTTGCGGAACACTCCGACGTGATGATTTCCAAGACGGACAACATCGTGTTTACGGCAATCAGACAGTACGACAAAGCAACGCTTAGCGGTGCAACATTCCGTATTTTGAAAGACGGCGTGCTTGTTGCAACAGTTGCCGCCAACGGCGACGTTTCTGTGGCGGAAGGTCAACAACTTGCCGCAGGCGAATACGCCGTTGTAGCGGAATATTCCGACAACAACTTTGACATGACCTTTGTAGAAAACACATTCAGCGTTGTGGAAGAAAACATGTACTACACAGTAGATTTCGGCTTCCAGACGGCAACCAAGGTGTACGACGCAACGCAAATGCAACTTGACGTAACGGTCAAAATTTCCGACACACAGGAAGCAGTGGAAGACTTCACTGTTACCGTGAACAAAAACGGAGGCGCCGTGCAATACATTTGCGACGTTGGCACCTACGACATTGTGGTAGACGTTGACGGAGTGAGATACACCGCTTCCTACACCGTTACCAAACGCGAAATAGACGTAACCGTAGAAAACAAAACAAGCGTGTACGGCGACAGCCTTGTTGCGCTTACCGCAACTACCGCAGACAGCGTGGCAAACGCCGAAGGACTTGAAAACATTGTTTCTCTTGCCAAACAGGACGGAACGGCGGCAGGCACCTACGCAATAACGGGTACCTGCACAAACGGCAACTACACCGTAAACTTCACAAACGGCACCTACACAATTACCAAACGTGAAATTACGGTAACGGTAAACTCTGCAAGCAGCCTTTACGGCGATGACATTGCAAGCCTTACCGCAACGGTTACCGAAGGTAGCGTACTTGAAGCAGACGGCACTGTTTACACTTTGTCCACAACTGCAACAAGCGCAAGCAACGTCGGTAATTACGACATTACGGGTACCTGCACAAACAATAACTACGCTGTAACCTTTGAAAACGAAACAGGCAGTTACACAGTTACCGCCCGTCCCATCACCGTTGTTATTGACGACAAAGAAAGCGTGTACGGCGAAAGCCTTGCCGCTCTCACGATGCACTACGCCGAAGGTTCGTTGCAACTTGTGGGCGGCTTGACGTTGCAAAACGTGGTAAACCTCACCAAGGCGGAAGGCACCGACGCAGGCACCTACGCCATTACGGGAAGTTACACCGACGGCAACTATGACATTACCTTTACAAACGGCACCTACACAATTACCGAACGCAAGATTACCGTAACGGTAGACGGCAAAACAAGCGTGTACGGCGACGAAATAGCAACGCTGACAGGCAAGGTTACCTCGGGTAGCGTGCTTGCAGGCGACGGCACCGTGTACACCCTGTCCACAACCGCAACAAGCGCAAGCGACGTGGGTAGTTACGACATCACGGGCACCTGCACAAACGACAACTACTCTATCACCTTTGCCAACACAAAGGGCAGTTACACAGTTACAAAACGTGCAATTACCGTTGTAATTGACGACAAAACAAGCGTGTACGGCAACAACCTTGAAACACTCACCGCAACTACAACGGACGGCGTGGCAAATGCCGACGGAATAGCAACAATAGTTGCACTCACAAAGGATGAGGGTGCAACGGTCGGAACGTACGACATCACAGGCGAATGCGTAAACGACAACTACACCGTTACCTTCACAAACGGTACCTACACAATTACCAAACGTGACATTACCGTTACGGTAACGGACGTGGAAACGGACAACACGGTAACCTTTGAAGCATTGACGCAAAAATTCCGTTGGACTGTCAGCCAAGGCAACATCGTAGACGGCGACGACCTCAACGTGGAAGTGTACCTGGTGATTGGCGGAACGGAAATTACCGCCGACAATTTCAGAGCGACATTCTGTGGCGGTACGCACACGCTTACGGCACGTTTCGACAACGACAATTACAACATCTCGCTGCAAAACGGAACTCTTTCCGTGACGTTGCCCAAAGTAACGGTAGTAGATGTAGAAACTCAGTACGTTTACAGCGGAAGCGCAATCGTACCCTTCCATTGGGAAACCAACATCAGCGGCTACCTTGAAAGCGCAACGGAGTACTCCTTCAAAGCCACCTACTACGCTGCCGACGACGTGAACAGAGAAAATCCTTTGCAGATTGTAAACGCAGGCGATTACGTAATGGTTGTGTCCATCGTACACACAAGCGCCTACCAATTTGCCGATGAAGCGCAGACGGAATTTGACATTCACGTTGCCAAGAAGGACATTTCCGCCAGCATTTCCTTTGTGGGAATAGAAGACGTACTCATCATTACCAACGAAGTGTTTGTAAGCGCAACAGCCGACGGCTACGACGTGGCAATTGACGTAACGCTCAAACGTGGCGAAACGGAAGTGGAATCGGTAAGCGTTGCCGGCGACTACACCGCAACTGCTGTGGTGAACGACGTCAACTACACGGGAAGCAAACAACGCTCCTTCACGGCTATTGCCGACGCCTACGCAAAGTTGAACGACTTTGTGCAAAAGGTAGACAAACTTGACGGCACCTTCACACAGGCGCAGGCACAACTTGTTGTGGAATTGCGAGGCATTGCGCAGGGCTTCACCCAAGACGAACTGTTGCAGATAGAAAACACGCCAGCATTCAAAACGGCTTACGAAGAATACAAACAGGCGTGGACGCAATTTGTACAACAGGCAACGGAAAAGGTGGAACTTGCCGAAAAGACCTACGACGGACTGCTTGCCGTTGTTGCAACGGTAACGGCAATGTTGCTTGCCGCAGGCGTAGTAATTAAAAAATGGCTCAGTTGCTGAAAGGAGGTACTGACATGAAAAAGAAACTGTTTATTATTGCAACGGTGTTGATATTGGTGCTTTCTGCGGTAACTGTTACCGCCTGCAACACCGATGAAAAACTTTTCAACGCTTTTGTGGAAAAACTGCAAACGGGCTATCAGGCAGGCACGTTGCAGACAAAACGCACCACGGCTATCGGCGAAACACTGCTTGCGGAAACCTCGGTAAACTACACCTTTGCCGAAAACGGTTCCGCAACGGTGCAAACCACCGTCAGAAAACTGAACGAAAATCCCGTGGAAGGGGAAACGTACTTGGAAAGCACACAAACTTCCAACCTTACGGCGGATGAAGCCAAGGAAGTTTTCTTTGACGTATCTAAAATTTCCAAGGGCAATTTTCTGAAGGGACAATACACGCTTTCCACGGGAAAAACGCAATCCACGCTGACATTTACCGCATCTTCGGCGGAAAAAATGTTTGGCGTAACCACAGAGGAAGCGCAACGCATATCCGATATTCAAGTTACCGTGTGCGTTGAAAACGACAAACTTGCAAGTTTGCAAATAACCTACAAACTGGATACGGCAACCACCGTTACCTTTACGGCTACCTACGCCTACTAGGAACAATGCGCTTGGGGCAACACACCCCAAGCGCCTGATTAAAACCGCCTCAAAAAGCGGAGCGCACGTCTG
>HF998491.1:75283-88739 GCA_000433775.1 Corallococcus sp. CAG:1435
ACGTCTGAAACAAGGCGTGCAACAAGGCAAAAGCCTTTGCCCATGAATATTTCGAAAAAATTTTCTCGGTTCATGGAAAAAACCGCACAGTGTGCGTACGGGCAAAAAATCTTTGCCCGTCAAATCAGACATTACCGTGGCAATCACGTTGATATATCCAACATTTACACAAGGAAAAATTATGAAAAAGCAAAAACAACAAACAGACGTTATCGTGCAAATAACCGACCTGTGCAAAAAGTACAAAGGTGCGGACAAATTTGCCATAACAAACATCAATATGGAATGCCGTGCAGGGGAAATTGTCGGGCTGCTGGGCAAAAACGGAGCAGGCAAGTCCACCACCATCAAGTGTCTTACAGGATACTTTCCTTTTGACAGCGGCGAAATAAAAATTTGCGGACACGACATCCGAACAGAGGGCGTTGCCGCAAAGCAAAATCTGGGATACGTTTCCGACACCCGTGCAATGTTCGACAAAATGACGGGGACGGAATACGTCAATTTTGTAGCGGATTTGCACCGCACTCCCTTGAAGGAACGTGAAGAAAGGATAGTGGAAATGCAAAAAGTTTTTCATCTCGGCGAAAAGATAGACGAACTGATTGCTTCCTATTCGCACGGAATGAGGCAGAAAATATGCATAATGGCGTCCCTCATTCACCGTCCCAAACTGTGGCTGCTGGACGAACCGTTGACGGGACTTGACCCGCAAACATCCAAAGCGTTGAGGGAATACATGCAGGTGTACAAGCAACAGGGCAATGCCGTGCTGTACTCGTCGCACAACCTTGACGCAGTGGAAAAGACCTGCGACAGAGCATACATCATCAACAACGGAAAACTTGTCAGCAGTATCGATATTGCCAAATTCAAAAAGAAAAATCCCGAAAAAAGTCTGGAAGACGCTTTTATCGAGTACTTTGAGGAGGACTGATGAAAACCGTACTGCTTTTGCTGAAAAAGGACAGACAGATTTTCCTTTCGGAAAACTTCAACGGAAAACGACGCCACGACGTATTCGGTGCGCTTTCCACAATTATTTTGCTTGCATTGCTGTACGGCACGTTTATCTACGTGTTTTACCACTTTGCAAGGTTTTACATGTCCGCAACGTTTGAAGTGCAAGGCGCCGAAAGGGCTCGTGCCTTTGAACTGACCACCTTTGTGTACGCAGCAATGTTGCTTATCAACATTTTTGTGGGCGTAAAACAAATCTATTCCGCATTGGTAAGCAGCAACGATTGCGACGTGCTTATTTACCAACCCATAGCGCAACAGCATCTGTTTTTGTACAAACTGATAAAAATCTACATCGGACAAATAGTTTCCACGTTACTGGTACTGTTGCCCTCCGCAATTGTAATTGACGTGCTTTCCGCTTCCGTGGGAGGATTTTGGTACTACCTGACGGTGGTGTTTCATCTGTTGCTGTGCCCATTGCTGGGATGCGCCATTGCAGCCCTTTTCACGGTGCCTTTCAACGGCATTATGCGTTTCGTGCAACGCAAATTCGTGCTTCACCTGATACTGTATGTAATTGTTCTGGCGTTGGGATTTTGGCTGTACGGAATGTTTTTGTCGGTGCTTACGGACCTCATTCAGACGGGCGAACTGCTGTACGTGCTGGATTCCTCCACCGTTAACGCCGTTGCCGCAGTTGCCGCAAAGTTTTACCCCGTAAAGTTTTTCAGCAATATGCTTTTCGGGCAAAACGTGGCGGTAAGTTTGCTGTCGGTGTTGGGCATTTGCGCCGTTGCAGGCGTAGTTACCTACTTTGTGATACGTGCAATGTATTTCAAGGTGTTGCAACAAAAATTGGAAGGGGACATAAAAATTTTCCGCAAAAAGAAGAGCGTTGCAAAAATACATTCGCCCTTGGCGGCGTTGGTAAAAAAGGAATTTTTGATAATTCTGCGCACCCCCACCTACGCTTTTGCCTACTTTGCCACCACTTTTACGCTGCCTTTCATGGTGTACGTGTGCGCAAATCTTATGCGTTCCATGGTGGCGACGCTTCCCAACGTTGCCCTGATAAACTGCGATTTTGAAATTGCAATTTTCGTCATTGCAATGTTTTCCGTACTGACAAACACGTTTTGCACTTCCAACATATCCCGTGACGGCAAAATGTTTTCCATGCTGAAAACCATGCCGGTGGACGGACACCTTGTGGTAAAGGCGAAACTGCTGTTTTGCTCGGTAGTGTCGGTAGCGTCGGTATTGGTAAGTTGCATAGTGCTGCTGTGCGTATCCTACCTCAACTGGTGGCAGGCACTTGTTATTTTTGCCGTGGCGTCGCTGCTGGACATTGCGGAAATTGCCTTTGCCACCAAACGGGACCTTGCCAAACCGCACCTTCCGCAAAACGACCGTGACGAAGTTACCGAAGACAACAACAACGTTTCCGCCGTCACCCTGCTGGGACTTGTGTGCGCCGTATTTCTGGGAGGCGGCGCACTGGCGATGTCGCTTATTCTCTCACTGCTGTACACAAACGCTCTGGCGCTTACGGTTACCATGACATTTGTGTTTATTGCCGTGATACTTGTGTTTATTCTTTCGCTTGTGTACCTTTTCAGGGATTTGGAAGACAACTTCTACAAAGCGGAAGACTGAGGTGTAAAATATGAAAAACATGAAAACAAAAGTTATTGCGCTTGTGCTTGTAATACCCCTGTTGCTGATTTTCACGACAGGCTCCGTTGTGCAAGCCACGGAATTGTTGGTGGATGTACCCGTTACGTCCGTTACCATTTTGGGGGAAAGAAACAGGCGCATAGATATTGCCGAAGAGGGAACACTGAAAATAGAAACGGAAGTTTTGCCCGCCAACGCCACCAACGCCAAAGTTACTTACAGCGCCGAGGCGGTGGAAGGTCAGCAAAAAGCCGAAGTGATAATTTCCGATGACGGCACGGTGAAACCCCTTACCGCAGGCACTGTAAACATTGTGGCATACGCCGACGGCAAAAGCGACAGCATTACCGTGGCGTTTTACTCTTCTCTTCCCATGGGCGTTTATCAGTACCTTACGGAAGTTAACCTGGCTGTAGGCGGCAGCACGCAAATACGCAGCGGCGTGGACTACGCAATTTCCCCCGACGACGCTTCCGTTACCAATGCCGTGTGGGAAAGCGAAAACACCGATATCGCCTCCGTCAGCAACGGCAGAATTACCGCTCATTCAGCAGGAAACACCGCCGTCAACGTTACTTTTGACGGAATAAAAACAGACGGCAACGGCAATGTTTCCCCGCAAACCTTCTCAATGCGTTTCGACGTTACGGTAACCGTGGATATGCCGGAAACGGGCGTCAGCATAAACGGCGCAAGCGAAGGAGCCTTTCCGCTTAACACTTCCGACAAAAACAATCCGCAAACTTTTTCCTTCCTGTACGATTCGGAAAAATTGTCCACGGAAGACATAAATCTGCGTTACGACAGCGAAAAATTTTCGTTGGTGGAAATTACTGCTCAAACGCAAACGCTTTCACAGCAAAATTACAGCGTGGCAACGCTGAAAGCGGCATTCTCCGACAGTATGGTGTACGGAGAAAGCGCCGTGATAGTATTGGAAAAAGACGGCGAACGGCTTGCTACATTCACTATGGTGTACGCATTGCTTACAACTGCGGAGATGATTCCCCAAAGTACCGACCTTGTTGTAAGCAAAAACAACAACACCTTTGTGGAATTCACCGTGCTTACAAACGCCGAGGAGATGTACGGCTACGACTTTCAGACGGGACAGCGTGCCCAAAGGTACAACGTTACCTACTCTTCGTCGGACGCACAAATTTTGCGAGTGCAAAGTCAGGACAACAGATGCATTGCCACGCCTCTTGCCGAAGGTACGGTAACCGTTTACGCCACCGTTACGGACAGAAGCAACGGCAAAGTGCTTGCAAAAACGGAAATGCAATTCACCGTACACAACCCCTACACGCAACTGCTGTTTGAACTGAACCCCACAAATTACGGATTGCAACGGGAATACGTTTTGGGAAGGTACAACATTGACGTTTCCGAAGGCAACAACGTTTTGACGCCTGTAAGCGGAGAAAACGCCCTTACGCTTGAGGTGAAGGCTTACACCGTGAAGGGCGAAACAACGCCGGACTTTTCCAAAGTAAAGTTTGAAAGCAGCAACGAAAAAATTGCCACGGTAAACAATCTCGGACAGATTTCTCTTGGCAGTCAAAGCGGCTACGTTACCATTACAGTAACAAACATCGAGTACGGTTCGACGGCGTCGGCGCAAGTAACGATACACTGCCGTGCCAACGGCGTAAACGTGTACGACTACGATCAACTGATGGCTGTTACACAGGGCAAACAGTACGAAACGGTGCTTCAGAACAACATTATGCTGGCGCCGGAAATTGCCCAAAACACTGCCGACGGAAACTTCCCCTTCCTCGCATACGCCAACAGTTGCGTTAAAACGACAGACGCCACGGCAGACGACAAATACTACGAAAACAAAGGGGAAAAATCTACGATAAAGTACGCAGTGGAATTTTCCGCAAACGTGTACGGCAACGGCTATTTCATCGACGCCGACAACCTTACGCAAAAACTTTTCAGCCGCTCGGGCAACAGAGTGTTTACAGGCCCCACCGATTTGGTGAGTTGGGGCAACAACACGGAAAAAATCGCCGTCAAATCGCAGGACAACGCAGTGTTCCTTGTAAAAACGGACAACGTGGCAATTTACAACGTGGAATTGAAAGGATGCTCCGACGCCTCTCTTGTTGCGCAAAACGAAAACGGCACGTCCTACACCGACCTTGGCAAACTTGACTATTGCGGAACGGTGCTGGAAGTGGCAAGCGACAACGTAACGGTCAGTTACAGCCGTCTGAACAACGGAAGAACGGTGTTGCGCATTTTCGGCAAAGCCTCGGCTAGTCTTGCCGACGTGCAAAGCAATCCTCAATCCTTCAAAGCGGAAGTTACCGTGAACAACTGTTTGTTGGGATACGCACGGGAATTCATTTTGAAAATGGGCACCAACCAGATTAACCGTGTTTCCCCGAGCAACTACACCGATTTCGGCATAACTTACCTAAACAAAATAAGCGGCACCATTTCTCAGGAAGTGTACGACGAGGCAAGCCCCTTCTTCACCAAAGCAAACGGAGAAAACTACCTGCCAAAGGACGCCGACAATGCCACCGACGACTACTTCAACAACAATTACGTTTTGACGGACGTAACGCTTGAAGACTGCGCCTTCCGCAATGCTGGGCTGTTTTCCGTGGGATTGGAAAGTATGTTTGGCGGGTTGTGTCTGCACCGCTACGATTACAGCGACAACTACGCTTTCTGTTCCAAACTGAATTGGGGCGGAATTGCAGGCGCAAGTTACCCTGCGGCACTGCACTTGAAAGGCGACGTGCGTTTCTACGACTGGAAACAGGTAGACTCGGTAAACAGCGACACCTTGCTGGAAGGAAGCGACACGGAAGTTGCCCAACTGATAGGGCTCAACCTGGATTTTTCGGAACTTATCGGCAACTACGACGCACAACTGCAACAGTCGGAAAAACTTATGCAGGACTACAACGGTCAAAAGTACGTCAACGGCGCAATAGCCTTCTACGGCGGAGGCAAAAATTACAGTTACGTGGACACATTGGAAGTGAGCGGGGAATTTCATTCCCTGGCAAATTACACGGTACCGGTAACCTACTTCATTGCACAGGGCAATGCACGCCTTATCTATTACACGGCGGGACAGGAAGATTTCCGCTTCATGCTGTACAATTCCGCAAGTTCCTTCAACGTGCAAAAACAATTTAACGATTTCGCCTCGGGACAGGCTCTCAACTGGCTGTACCGCACCGTCTGAGGCCGTCACACGGCTTGTGACGAAAGTTTTGGTGAAAGTCGACGAATGTGTCTGCCATTGCACTTTATCGCCACAACCGTTCGACAAAAAGCGTAACAGTACGGCAAAATTTTCCGACAAAAAAAGGGAAGCGTTTGACGCTTCCCTTTTTTATTTGTACTTTTTTTGCGCAGTTTTGCATGGCGTCTTGCATGCGACGTTATTGCCTAAAAACAACGTGTGCTTCCCCTCAGAAAAGGTGAAAACAAATCTTCGGCACGCAGACCGCCTTGCAGGTTTTGCGAAAATGTGCAACCACTGTGTTGCAATCAGTCCAAAGCCTTGTACAGACGCACTACCGTGTCCACGCAGTTGTCTATGCCAAGAACGCCGCTGTCCAACGACAAATGATAGTTTTGCGCCTTGCCCCATTCCATATCGGTGTAGTAGCGGTAATAGGCGCTACGCTGTTTGTCCTTTTCCTTCAAACGTTTTTCCGGACTGTCGGCACGCTCACCATACAGACGCACTATTCTGTCGGCACGCACAGACATGTCGGCATGCACAAAAACTTTGAGAAGAGGAAAGTCGTCCCGCAAAATGTAGTCGGCACAACGTCCCACTATCACGCAGGCGCCTTTTTGCGCAAGTTCCTTGACGGTGTTGCTTTGCGCCACCCACAAAATGTCCTGGTTGGACATGGTGTTGTTGGCACGCATGGAAAAAATGTTGCCTATCCAACTGGATTGAGTGGCGTACTCGCCGTGTTCGGAAATGTAGTCATGGGCAAATCCGCTTTCTTCCGCCACCTTTTCGATTATTTCCTGGTCGTAGCAGGGTATACCCAACTTTTCTGCCACTTTTTTGCCGATTGTACGCCCTGCGCTTCCAAATTCACGGCTTATTGTAATGATGCGGTTTTTCATAGACTTGCACCTCTTTTTTACCGACGTTTATTGTTGTTTCAAAAAACAAAACGACGTCTTTTTGTGTTTATTATACGTTTTTTACGTGAAAAAGTCAACACGCAACCCCTTGTGAGGCACAAAAATTTGCTTTGTTTTTCAAACAAAAATTCATGAGGTTTGTGCATGCGTTTTTCAAATTGGCTTTGATTTTGCTACGCTGTACGTAAAAAGTGCCTGCGTTTTGCAAAACAAACCTCAAAATACATTGTAAAACAGGCAATTACGTCATACGTTGTCTGCATACACTTTGCATTTTGTGCAATGAAAATACTGCTTTTGTAGATTGACTTTGTTTTTGCTACGCTGTACGTGTTTTGTGCCTGCGTTTTGTAAATTGACTTTGTTTTGGCACGACACATTATTGAACATCGACGGTGTGGACAAACGGCGTAAAACACGCAAGTGCACCGCAAGTAACATTTTCTTGCACACGGTAAGAAAAATTTGCTACAAAAAACCCGCCCGAAAAGGGCGGGGTGTTTATGGCAGGTTTGATTTGAAACGGAAATTAAATAATCCAGGAGAAAAAATGATTATTCTTTGACTGCGCCTGCCGACAAACCGTTTATCATGTACTTAGTCAGACAGAAGTACAAAATGACGATGGGTACCGCAATGAATACTGCGCCTGCGGCAAAACGGGCAAATTCCGTTTCCGGCAAAGACATAAGTCCCACTGCCACCGTCCACAAATCTTTGTTTTTCAACAAAAGTTTTGGCAAAATGAAATCGCTCCACGGCCATGCAAACTGCGTAAGCAACGTGTAAACCAAAATAGGTTTGGACAACGGTACCGTTATCGTCCAGAAAATGCGCATATTGCTTGCTCCGTCGATGCGTGCCGCTTCGTAGATGGTTTTTGGAATAGTATCGAAAAAGCCCTTTTGCACCAGGTACCCCATAGGTGCGCCGCCGGCATAAATCAATGCCAATCCGATGTGACTGTTGATGAAGTTGAACTGCGTCATAAGAAGGTACACAGCCGTCATTCCCATGAAAGAGGGAAACATTCCCAGCACCAACGCCCCTTTCATCAGGGTGCGTCTGCCCTTAAACTCGAAGGAAGAAATGGTATAGGCTGTTACAATCACCAGAAACGTTCCCAAAAGACTGCTTATCACGGCAACCAACAGGGTGTTTCCAAACCAACTCATGTAGTCGTAGTAGGTGTCGGTGAAAAGGGACACGAAACTGTTGAAGGAGTACTTGGTGGGGAAAAATCCGTTGAAAGAGTAGATACTGCCGCTTTCGGAAAAGCAACTTAGCACCAACCACAAACATGGAAAGAGGAACACTACCGACACCACCAACAAAATGGCGTAGGTGAGGAAAGCGTCGGCAATACGTTTGGAACGAACTCCCGGTTTTTTCATCTGAATGTATCCTCCTTTTTGTAAGATGCCGAACGCACGTACACGATGAGGCTGAGTACCGACGTGATAATGAAAATCACAAGGCTTATTGCCGCACCTATGCTGTAATAGTTTTTGTCGATTGACATACGGTACAGCCAGTTGATGAGCAAATCGGTGTCGCTGGCAAGGAAGTACCCCTCGCTTGTAACGTTGCTTCGAAGGAAGAAAAACACTCCGAAGTTGTTGAAATTGCCGATGAACTGACTGATGAGTACGGGCGTTGTGGAAAATATCACAAAGGGCAGGGTGATTTTTTTGAACTGCACCCAACTTGACGCACCGTCAATTTTTGCCGCTTCGTACAAATCGGCGTTGATGTTGGACAAAATGCCCGTTGCAAGCAACATTATCGAGGGAACGGAAAGCCATGCGTTAACGAAGAAACCTATTCCTCTCGACATCCATGTGGAATTGATACCGAAGAAGTCAATTATCTTTCCGCCGTCGGCAACAATCATGTTGTTGATGGGTCCGCCGTTGCTGAACATGAATTTGAACGCCAAAAGAGTTATGAAACCGGGCATTGCGTAAGCCAACACGGGAAATGCTCGCCAGATGGCTTTGCCTTTGACGCATTTTTTGTTGAAAAGCAACGCCAAGCCCAACCCCATGAAGTAGTTGGCAAAGGTGGACGCAAAAGCCCACAGCAGGTTCCAACCCAAAATTTTAACAAATGATTGAGAAAGTTCGCCCAACGCCACAAGTTTTTTGAAACTGTCCAGACTCCAATCCACCAGTTCGGGCGGAACAATGTCGCCGCCGTAGTTGGTGAAAGCGATGAGAATCATAAACACGATGGGCAACACGTTGAAAATGCCCACGCCCACAAGGGGAAGCACCAGAATGAACTTGCAGAAATTTTTGTTGAGCAAAGAGGAAAGGTCGTCTTTGAAGGTGGGAAGGGTTTTGAAAGGACGCATATCGGCGTACTTTTGGGCGTCTTTGATGTTGGACACCCACAACGCCACAAGTACAACCAAGGCAAACCATGCAAAAATGCCCCACAACAGCATTATTACCGAGTTGTCCCCCTCAATGCCCAGCCAGGCGTCGGCTTTTTGGGTGCCGAGGGTGAAAAAGCCTATTATGTCCCCGACACCACGAACGGCGAAATACGCCACAAATGCCACTTCGGCAAGCAGGTACAAAAGCCCCTTGACGTACTGACCGTTGAGCATTTGTCCCGTACCCATAAGGCACATGGAAGCATATGTTTCCCTTCCGCTGTTACCGAAAAAGTTTTTGAACCGTGCGGGGATGTTTTTGAAGTAATTGCCCACACGTTGGAAAAATTTGTTTTTCATAAGCGTACCCTATCAGGAAAATGTGTGAATTGCCTTGTAAATGTCGTCTGAGATATCTTCCAGAATGGACTGAATGTTGTCGAGAGTGTATGTTCTGTCGCCGCAGCCGTCGGTAGCAATCTTTTTGAAGCCCGACGATATCGGAAGCCAGATTTGTCCCACTGCGGATATCGAAGGCATTACCACAAGCGTGCCGTTGTCCAGATTTTCAAAGGTAACTCTTGAAGCCTCGTCCGTTATTCCCTGCAAAGCGTCGGCTCTTGCAGGCACTACGCCCAGCATTTCCGCACGCTTCGTTACCATTTCCAGACTTGTGGCAAATTCCACAAACTTCAACGACCATTCTCTGTTTTTGGTGTAACTGGAAATGCCGTAGCCGTTTACGCCGCCCATTGTCTTGTGCGCTACCCACAACGAATCGTCATTGACGTCCTTGCGTACGGTAATGTCGCCGTCGGCAGGCAGTTTGGGCAAACCCGTTATTACAAGGTTTTCTTCCGTTGCAGCCTTGGCTTCCTCTTCCGTCATGCCCTGATTTTGGTACTGCAACACAAGTTGATTGACAAAACTGCTGGTCATGTCGGGAGTGCAGATTGTGGCGAAAATGGTTCCGTTGGCAAGCATGGTTTCACGTCCCACGGTGAAACTGTCGTCAAGACACTTTTCGTCCATTATTCCCGCAAGATCCCAAATGATTTTTCCGCCCAACTTGGCGTTGGCGTTGGCAAGACCGATGTCGGTGTCGTCGGTGTTGTTGTCTCCGAAGATGTATCCGCCGTAGGTGAAGAGGAATCCCGAGTTGAAGTACTCGTTGTTGAGTTGCAAAGCGAAACCGAATTTAAGGCTGTCGCTGTTGCGTATCTGCACGCTGTAAGCATACATTTCGTTCCAGAATTCCACCATGTCGGGCACGCCGTTTCGGTTGTCGTCCCACTCCGTCTGCCAG
This sequence comes from Corallococcus sp. CAG:1435, assembly GCA_000433775.1. Lineage (GTDB taxonomy): Bacteria > Bacillota > Clostridia > Christensenellales > CAG-314 > Fimimonas > Fimimonas gallinarum. Next base: position 85,753 of record HF998491.1, read on the forward strand.
TTTTCCGGCAACATGTCCTTGCGGTAGAACAGCAACGGCTGCTGCACGTTGACGGGTATTCCGCAGTACACCGTCTGCCCGTTGTTGTCCGCTTTGTAGGCGTTCCATGCGTTTTGCGGAATCTCATCGTAGCAATCCAGCGATTGCACGTCGATGGGCATTACGTGGTGTCCGTCCACATACTTCATAAGTACGTCGTTTGCCTGATAAAGCACGTCGGGACCGTGCCCGTAGGGACCGTCCAGTTCCAAGTTGGAATATTCGTCCATGTTGGCGTCCACAGCCTTAACGTTTTGCCCTGCGTATTTTTCATTGAAGGCGTTGAGCAGGTAGTCCAAGTAGCCTTCCTTTTTTGCCGTGTCGTTTTCCAACACACGTATGATAATTTCTTTGTCTTTTTCACAGGCGGCAAGGACAAACAGTGCGCCCACCGTCAGTAAAACAGCCAATAGTATTGCCAAGATTTTTTTCATAACAGCCTCCCCTGAACTGCAAAATATTTTTTTGTAACTACGTTTTCCTCTTCTACCCCTTGGAACCCTTCTTTTGTGTTTACCAGAAGCGTGAGCGTTTGCTGCGGTGCGGTGCGCTGCAACACAAAGGTGTTTCCCTTACAGGATATGGACACGTCGCCGCAAAGCGCAGGCTGACGTTTGAGGGCAAGCAACGAGGCGACTTCCTCACGAAAACGCATCGTTTCGCCGTCGGACAGTTTGTCCCAATCGAAAGTGCGTCTGTTGTCGGGGTCGTAGCCTCCCTCGGTGAGTATCTCGTCACCGTAGTACAGGTTGCAACTGCCGGGCATAAACACACAAATTGCCAAAGCGCACAAAAACCGCTCTTTGTCGCACCCCGTGAGGGAATAAAATCTGTGTGTGTCGTGGCAGTCCAACAAGTTGAACATCATGTTGTTTGTCGTGTCGGTGTACCTCATAAGCAAACCTATGAGTTTTTCCGCAAGAGTTTTTTCGTCGGTGCTTTTCTGCACCAAAAAGTCCATCATTTGTTTGGTGAAGGCGTAGTTCATTATGCTGTCGAACTGATCGCCTTGCAAAAAACTTTCGCTGTTGTGCCAGTTTTCCCCTATCAATACGGCGTCGGGCTTCAGTTGCTTTACCGCTTTTCGCAATTCACGCCAGAACCCGTGGGAAACTTCGTCGGAAACGTCCAGACGCCAACCGTCTATGTCAAAGTTTTTTATCCAATAGGTTGCCACATCAATGAGGTAGCGTTGCAATTCCCTGTTTGCCGTGTTGAGTTTCGGCATGTATCTGCACTCGGCAAAACAGCAGTAGTTGGTGCGTGATTTGTTGACGTAATCCCCTTCCACAATAAACCAATTGAAGTACGGCGAATGTTTGCCGTGCTTCAAGACATCGCAAAAAGGTGCGAATTTGTCGCTTACGTGGTTGAAAACTGCGTCCAGCACCACCTTTACGCCACGCTTGTGACACTCCGACACAAGCCTTTTCAAGGCGTCGTTTCCGCCGAACATGGCGTCCACGTGGAAGTAGTCGTAAATGTCGTACTTGTGGTTGGTGTCGCTGCAAAAAACAGGCGTAAGGTACAATGCGTTGACGTTCATGGAGGTGATGTAATCCAACTTCTGACAAATACCGTCAAGGTCGCCCCCGTAGAAAGATTTGGGCGTGGGCAACTGTCCCCACTGTGCGTTTATGTACTTTTCGTTTTTTTGCGACGCTTTGTAAAATCTGTCCACAAACACCTGATAAAATACGGCGTTGTTGAGCCATGAAACATTTTCCACCACATCGTTTTTGTTGATGAAAGCAAACTGGAAACTGTTGAAGTAGGCAAAATCGAAATCATAGTCGGGAAGCAGTCCGTCTTCGCAAAAGTAGCAGGTCTTTCCGTCGTAGCACACCTTGAACACGTAGGCAAGGCGGGAATCTTTGAGATTGAGCCGTGTGGAATAGTAACTGTAAAGAGCGTCGCTTCCGATAAGCGTCATTTTGCTTTCGTACCGTTTTTGCGCAATGGAATACTTTGTGTTGTACAAAACGGATACGCTTTGCAGTTTTTCTCCCTTGGCGAAGCGGATTTTAAGCACCACCGTTTTGTCGTCCAGGGCAAAACAGTAGTTGCTTTCCGGTCTGTGATAGATTGCGTGAATATTCATTGTTACACCTTTCAGCGTATTGACAAACTGTTTGTCAAACGTTATAATTTCTGTATTATGAAAAACAAAGTTACTTTGAGAGATATCGCAAAAGAAGCCAACGTTTCCGTTGCTACGGCAAGTTACGTACTTAACAACCGTGACGACCAAAGCATCAGCGAAGCCACACGCAAGAAAGTGTTGCAAATTGCCAACCTGTACGGTTACAAACTCAACTTTCCGGCAAAATGCATTTCCAGCGGTAAAACAAACATCATTGCAATGTGCCTTGGAAAACATCGTTTTGCCCTGCACAAGGCGGAACATTTGCTGACGGTGGACAAATTTTGCCGTTTTCTTGCAAAAAAAGGCTACTCGTTGAGCATTTTTCCAAACAAGGACGTTTCCCGTCTGGACTACTGCGACGGTATTGTGTGTTGCGACACCGACATTGAACTTTTCCGCAATGTGGCGGAAAACAACTACTGCCCGTTGTTGGCGTTGAACTCCGGTGTGCACAATCCACTACTGTTTTATCAGGTAAACACCGACTTTGTCAATGTAAAACGCATTGCAAAGCAAATTTTCGGAAATGAGGACTACTGTGTGGTGAGTTACCGTCTTAACAGTGCCGAAACATGTCAGCAAATATCCGACACTTTCGCCAACGTTGTTTTTGCCGACGATTTTGAAAATCTCGACTCTTTGAAGGGTAAAAATGTGGTTGCGCTTGGAGAAATGCTGGGTGAATACTGCAAACGTATTGCAAAAGACGTGCTTACAATAGATTTTTGTTCTTCGGAAAAACTGGAAAAACTGTTTGAATGTTTTGACATTGCCTTCAATCGTAAAGACAGTATCGAACACA
>HF998492.1:0-3541 GCA_000433775.1 Corallococcus sp. CAG:1435
TTTTACAAAACGGTAGCAGGTTTTGCTACCGTTGAGGCACATTTTCCGTGTTTTTTGTGTGATGTTTGCAAATTTTGTTCAAACAGTAGTTACCCACGCTTTTTAAGAAAAAGTTTTGCTTGATGTCCGACATTTTTCGAGGGGGTTGATTTTTTTTTGCAATCCCGAATTTTGCCCTTTATCGCAAGCGGTTGTTTGCCCGACGTTTTCGTGGTGCGGTTTTAGTCGGGGTAGTCCAAACCGTGTGTTGCTACAAATGCCGTGGCGTGCGTTTTTTCTCAATGTAGGTTTTCGGTAGTTGAGGTAGTTTTGCAAACGGCAGACGTTTTTTTGCATTCAGTTTTTTTCATTAACAAATTGTCCGAATTGCAACGGTGTCATTGTATGCTTTGCAAACATCGGCAGTTTTTTGCCTGTGCGTAGCAGGATTCCAACCTTTTCCGCCACGTTCAAAAATGCTCTTTCAAAAATGAATGCTTGTCAATTTTGCCCTTTTTATGCAGGCAAAACGCCGTTACTTATTTTCCCTTCAAGCGTTGTAAATATCGTTCGATATCGTATTTTTCAGCTTAGTTTAAGCCTGCTTTCAGCCGTTTATGCGTTTGGAATAACTTTTGTATCTCAAACAAAATTTTTTTTATTTAATATACAATACACAGCGCTCAATTGTTTGACAAAAGCAAACGGGAGGAATAAAATTGTCCTTATACTCATACATTTGGGCATTTTTAATGCATTGTAAACAGGTTGAACTGAAATGAGAAAGTTAGTCTTAATTTTAATAATAATTTTGAGCGCAAGTCTATTGCTTCTTGCGGGATGTGACGACGTTGTCCAGTACGAAGGCGTAAAAGTAGTGTTTATGCTGGAAGGGGGAACCTTTCAAAACGGCGAAGGCAGCGTAGTTTATTACTATCAGTTTCCCGAAGGAGCGCAGACTTTAATCAGGCCTTTGGAAGATTTTGCCTCCGATGACGACGACCTTGTAAAAAGCGGTTACGACCTCGAAGGCTGGTATCTCACCAAAAAAACGGACAAAGACGGAAACGTTTCCTACACCGACAAGTGGAACTTTGACACCGACACGGTAGACGCAGAGGGCGTTACTCTGTACGCATGTTGGAAAAAACAAGTCAAGTACACCTACCAGGTTTACGACTTCGACACCGACGAACTTATTGCCACAAGGGAAGTGAACCAAGGCGTCAAGTTCAACGACAGGTACGCCACACGCAACGGCTACACGTTGATTGGGTTGTTTGATGAAAACAAAAATCCGTGGGACAGCAATTTCACTCACCCCGGCGGAGAAACGGACACGGCAGTGAAGGTGTACGCCAAGTATCTGGAAGGCGACTACACGGTTGTGCGCACGGCCACGGAACTGAAAATAGCGGCAAACGGCAACAACAACATCTACATTGCCAACGACATAGACATGCAGGGGGAATCCCTTTCCTTCAAAAACTTCACCAAGGAATTTTTGGGTAACAACTGCACGATAAGCAACTTTGTGTTGTCCTACAGTTCCACCAAGGACAGTCTTGTGTCCGACTACGAGGACAATTCCAAAAACAGTCTTTCAATAAGCCTCTTTGGCGATACAAACGGGGCAAAGATATGTGATGTCAATTTCACGGGGGTCACCGTCGACGTGGACACCGTCTTCTCGCAGATTTACAAAATCTACGTTGCGCCAATTTCCGTCAATGCCGTAAACACGGAAATTTCCAACGTAACGGTGGAAGGCACGGTAACAATTTCACGTTTGCCGTCGGACGTTCAGGCGGACATGGAAAACCGACTGGTACTTCAACTGACGGATGCGGTGTGCTTCAAAGACCAATCTTCAACGGTTACGGAATTTACATCTCAACTGAAATTTACGGAAAATAATTTGGAGGAATAAGATGACTACAAAAACGAGATTTGCAAAAATCATCAGTCTTGTACTGGCAGTAATGATGCTGTCTACATTTGTGTTTACAATCGCTGCCTGCGACGATGATTCCGACAAACAGTATTACGACAACGAAACGGACAAGTTGGTGTTTTCCACGCAGGAAGTGGACAAGGTGTTCAATCCCTTCTTTTCCACATCCGCAACGGACAGCAACGTTGTCGGCATGACGCAGATAGGCATGGTCGGTAACGACGAAAACGGCGACGTTGTGTACGGCGACGACGAAGCGGTGGTGGCAAAGGATTTGGAAATCATCACTGTCGGCACGCCCAACGTGGACCAGACAACAACCTACTACTTTGTGTTGAAAAACAACGTAAAGTTTTCCAACGGCTCTCCTCTCACAATGAAGGACGTGCTGTTCAACCTGTATGTGTACCTTGACCCCGCCTACACGGGAAGCAGTACAATCTATTCCACCGATATCGTCGGTTTGCAGGAATATCGCACACAGGCAGCCACGGAAGAAGAGCAGGAAGCCTTTGAAACCAAGTACAAGGTTGCCGCACGTGCAAGAATAGACGCCCTTATCGAAGCGACGACTGCCGTTTTGGAAGACCACATGGACGAATACATTGACGAAGACACAATGGTGCAGTACCTTGCCGACGAATGGGAAAACGTTTCCGATTCCTACGCCAACGTCGTTAAGGACTTCCAGAAGACGGCGGAACTGTTCAGGGAAGAACTGGAAAACGATTACAGCAACTCCCGTGACAGTTACACCGACCAACTGTTCACCGACAAGGAAGGCAACGTGTACCGCAATTTGCTCACCACCGACGTGGAAATGTTCCTTTTGAACGAAGGTTTCATCACATGGTCCAAGGACGAGGCTAAACTTCACTCCTCGTTGGTTGCCGACAGCGAAATCGACACGTTGAAAACGTGGACGCAGGAGCAGGCAATCAACACGGTGTACAACGCTACCATGCCCGACTCCGTCGAAGAAGTGCTTACCTATTGGAACACATCGGTAACGCTGTACGACTTTTTGACCAAGGAAGAAATGGAAGCGGACAAACCTGCCGACGGCGTGTTGGAATTCCCCAACATCAGCGGTATTAAGTTTGCCAACTACGACACAGCCGTTACGGTAAACGGCAATTCCTACGCAGTACCTCAGTACAACAGCGACGGTTCCGTCAAGGACGGCTACAACGAAGTACTAAGCATCACCATCAACAACGTCGACCCGAAAGCAATCTGGAACTTTGCATTTGCCATTGCGCCACTGTACTACTACTCCGACGAAGCGCACATCAACAGTTTCAGTTACGCAGAAAACAGATTCGGCGTCGAGTACAAATCGCAGTCCTTCATGGAAAACGTTGTTAAAAACCCCGACAAAATCGGCGTACCTGTAGGCGCAGGCCCGTATGCCGCAAGCAAGGCAAGCGGCGGTTTGGAAAACGTGAAGTCAGGCGACTTCTACGACAAGGGCGTTATCTACTTTGAAAGAAACCCCTACTATCTGATGGGACCGGCAAAAATCAAGTCGGTGAGATATCAGGTCGTGGCGGCAAACTCCATGTTGGACGCTCTGTACACCAATCAGGTGGACTACGCCGAACCCAA
>HF998492.1:3559-12271 GCA_000433775.1 Corallococcus sp. CAG:1435
ACGCTCTTCCCGAAACGGAATCGGAACTCAACGGTAAAAAATCCGAAGGTTACGACTACACACGTATCACTACGTTGGGCTACGGTTACATAGGTATCAACGCAGGCAAAATTCCCAACGTTTATGTAAGACGTGCCATCATGTACGCAATAGACGTGTCCATGTGCGTGGCGTTTTACATGAACCTTGCAAAACCCATCTACCGTTCCATGTCTACCGAAAGTTGGGCATATCCCGACGGTTGCGTGGCTTACTACCCCTACATCGGCGATCCCGTTCCCGAGGATTACGAAGAACTGTACTTCGAGGGTAAAATCGACGCATCCTACTACGAGTACATGTCCGAACACGGCAAGCAGGGCGGCGACAAACTTTCCGAACAGGAACAAATGGATTTCATCACATGGCTGATGACGGACAAGGCAGGTTACACGATAGACGGTAACGGCTTGTACGCCGACAACGGCAGAAACGAATGTATGTTTGAGTTTACCATTGCCGGACAGGAAACAAAGCACCCTGCTTACAGCGCAATGCTTAAAGCGGCGGAATTGCTCAACAAAGTGGGCTTCAACGTAACGGTAAAAACGGACAAAGACGCTTTGAAGAAACTTGCCAACGGTTCTCTCACCGTGTGGGCTGCCGCTTGGGGCTCCACAATCGACCCCGACATGTATCAGGTGTACCACAAGGATTCCACCGCAACTTCGGTACTCAACTGGGGTTACAAGCAAATTCTTGCCAACACCGATAAGTACGCCTACGAAAACGAAAGAATCGGCGTGCTTTCGGAACTCATCGAAGAGGCACGTCTGACCAACGACCAAACGGAACGTGCTCAAATCTATTCCGAAGCGTTGGACATAGTTATGGAACTTGCCATCGAACTTCCCACCTACCAAAGAAACGACCTGTTTGCCTACAATGTCAACAAGATTGACGCAAGCACCTTCTTCACACCGGCAAGCGCTTTCAAGGGACTCACAAGCGACATTCACAACATTTCGTTGGTAATGGAAAAGTAACGTATTTTTTGTAACGTATCAACAAATTGTAAACATTTCCGACGGGGACGCACGTTGATTTTCCCTGTCGGAAAAGTCAAAAAACAAAACACACTTCCGTGGATTTTTCCACGACGGACTAACAGGAGACGAGGCCTCTAACCTTTGTTAAATAAGCAGGCTTCGCAACGGAAAAATGCTAAAATACATCATCAAAAGACTGCTCATTGCAGTAATCATCCTTTTGGGTGTTTCGGTGATTATCTACTCGCTGGTGCGCATGATGCCCTCCGACTTTGTAGACAACAAGTACAAGGAGCAGTTGCAAAACGGAAGCATCAGTCAGGAAGACATCGACCACTTCAAGGAACTGTACGGGCTGAGCGACAATTCTTTTTCGGGCATTGTAAAAGGCTACTTCAATTGGTTGGGTAATCTGATAAAGGGCGACCTGGGGCGTTCCTTCAAGTACGAAAAACCGGTAGCGCAGGTAATAGGGGAAAACATGTGGGTTTCCTTTGCCATTGCCATTATTGCAACCATATTACAGTTTTTGATTGCAATACCGTTGGGCATTGTCAGCGCAACAAAACAGTATTCTGCGGCAGATTACATAGTTACCGTTTTCACAATGATAGGCATATCCTTGCCCACCTACTTTTTCGGCGCAATAGCCATCAAAGTTTTTGCAGTGGACTTGGGCTGGTTCCCCTACGGCGGACTTATCTCCGCAACGGCAAGTTATCCCGAAACTTTTGCAGGTTTTATGGAAAAATTGGGGGACATTTCCTACCATTTGGTGTTGCCGATTTTTGTAAGCGTTGTGCTTTCCTTGGGCGGACTTATGCGTTACACCCGCACAAACACTCTGGAAGTGTTGGGTGCCGACTACATACGTACTGCCCGTGCAAAGGGACTTTCGGAAAAGACGGTAATCTACAAACACGCATTCAGAAACACCCTCATTCCTTTGGCGACGCTGCTTGCAGGCATCCTTCCCTCTCTTTTCGGCGGAATGATGATAACCGAGCAGGTTTTCGGCATCCCCGGAATAGGAAATCTTGCCTATCAGGCATTGACGGAAGCAGACATTCCCTTTGTAATGGGATACAATATGTTTTTGGCAATTTTGACGGTCATCGGCACGTTGCTTTCCGACATTATGTATTCCATTGTAGACCCACGGGTTAAACTTACTAAATAGGTGATGACATGAAAAAGAAAAACAAAAACATCATTGCCGACATACCCGTGGACGGCGATTTGCTTTCCAACTCGGCAAAGTCGGAAACTTCTGCGCAGGACTTTGCGGAAAAAGTAGCGCAAAATGCAAAAAAATTGGTGTCTTTGGACAAAAAGGAAAGCCGTGTCGCAACATTGGACTTGCAACGTATAGCGTCGGAATTGGGCGATAGCGGTGAATCTGTCGGTGAAACGGCGGTAAAAGTCAACCCCATTGCCGAAAGCGTCCTTCAACAGGAAACGGTTGCTACCGAGGTTTCCGCCGAGGTGTGCGCCGCTGTTGCACAAACGGAAGACGAGGAAGACACGGTGGTGGAAACCTACCGTGAGATGAGCCCCGGTCAGTTGGTGGCACGCAGGTTTTTCCGTTCCAAATTGTCCATTGTGGGACTTGTAATGATTGTGTTCCTGCTGTTGTTTTCCTTTTTGGGCCCCGTGGTGTACAGCCGTTGGGGAGAAACGGAGGCAGACCGCACACAGGTGGCACAGGAAGTCGTCAAGCAACACGTCTACGAAGACGCCAACGGTCAGACGGTAACGGTAACGGAAATTCTGACATTGTTGGACGACAACAGATATGCCGACCCCAGCAAGGACCATTTCCTCGGTACCGACGACCAGGCGTTTGACGTGTTTGTACGTCTTATGTACGGCGGAAGAATTTCCCTTACGATAGGTTTTATCGTGGTTATTCTGGAAACGCTCATCGGCGTTGTACTTGGCGGTTTGGCAGGGTACTTCGGCGGTTGGGTGGACCAGGTAATAATGCGTATAGTGGACATTTTCAACTGTATTCCCACGTTGCCCATTCTGCTTATCGCTTCGGCGGTAATTCAATCGTGGAATTTGGATGCCGACACAAGCATCTACGTGCTTATGGCAATGATAACGGTGTTCAGTTGGAGTGGCGTCGCCCGCCTTGTGAGAGGACAAATCCTTTCACTGCGTGAGCAGGAATACATCACCGCAACGGAAGTAATGGGCTTGCCCACATGGCGCAAAATTTTCGTACACCTCATTTCCAATGTTATGCCGCAACTTATTGTATCCATGACTTTGGGCTTGGGCAGCGTCATTTTGTACGAATCCACACTAAGTTACCTCGGCTTAGGAGTACAACTTCCCAAGGCGGCGTGGGGCACGATGATTGCCGGCGCCAACGACAGAGCAGTGTTGAGTTACCACGTCAATATGTGGTTGCCGGCAGGTATTCTTATTGTAATTGCCGTGCTGGGATTCAACTTCGTGGGCGACGGATTGCGTGATGCAATGGACCCCAAAGCCAAGAAATAGAGCGTAAGCGTGCATCGGCGAGAGTTTCTTTGCCGTTGCCAAGGACAAAACAATGAGAAAAAAAGAAAACAATTACATATCCATCAAGGACAGCCGCAAAATTTTGAAGTACAACATCAAACAGATGAAGTACTACGAAAGTCTTAAAACACGCAAGCGCACACCTGAAGAATACACCACGACGATGCACGACAAAAACAACGTTGTGGAAATCGAAGGTCTGAAAACGGTGTTTTTCACCGACAACGGCACTGTGCTTTCGGTAAACGGCGTTTCCTTCAATATTCCCAAAAACAAAGTAGTGGGCGTTGTGGGCGAAAGCGGTTGCGGGAAAAGCGTAACTTCTCTTTCCATAATGCAGTTGGTGCAGGCGCCTCAGGGACAGGTAGTGGAAGGTCAGATACGTTTCAATTCCGACGACCTCGGCGAAGACGAAAACGGAAACAAACTTGCCTACGACATTGTGAAGATGCCCACAAGCGAAATGTACAAAATCCGCGGCAAGGACATCACCATGATTTTCCAGGAACCGATGACAAGCCTGAACCCTGTTTTCACCATCGGTTTTCAACTTGACGAAGTGCTTTTTGTACACAATCCGCAAATTTCCAAGGAAGAGGCAAAGGCACACAGCATAGACATGCTCAAAAAGGTGGGCATAGCAATGCCCGAGAGAGTGTACGATTCCTATCCGCACGAACTTTCCGGCGGAATGCGTCAGCGTGTAATGATTGCAATGGCACTGTCCGGCAATCCCAAACTTATCATTGCCGACGAACCCACAACGGCGTTGGACGTAACAATTCAGGCGCAGATACTTGAACTGCTGAAAGAATTGCAAAAGGAACAGGGCTGTTCCATAATGCTCATCACCCACGATCTCGGGGTAATTGCCGAAATGGCGGACGAAGTTGTGGTAATGTACGCAGGACGTGTCATCGAAAGGGGTACCGCAAGCGAAATATTCCACAATCCTTTGCACCCCTACACGGTGGGATTGCAAAAGAGCAAACCCTTGATAACATCGGCTTCCGACCAACCGCTGTTTTCCATTCCCGGGCAGGTGCCTAATCCCATCAACCTTCCCGACAGTTGCTACTTCAAAAACAGGTGCAACAGGTGCGTGGAAAAGTGCAACGGATGCTATCCGAAGGAAATAAAGGTAAGCGACACCCACTTTGTGTCCTGCTACCTGTACCAACAAGAGGAGAAGTAACATGACAAGCGAAATCAATAAGAAAGTTGCCTCCGTTGCGGAAGCATTGTCCGACGAAAACGGAAATGCTACCGTCCACTGCGGCGACAAAACACTGCAACTGCATGTTACGGGCGAAAAACCGTTGGACGGTGTGAAAATCTGTGTACACGAAGACCAAACGGTCAGCGTACACATTCCCGCCAAAACCAATCTTGCAAACGCCGTTTCCGTTACCGTGGACGGAAAGGAAACGGAAGTTGAAGTTACAAGGGACATTTTGGAAGTACAAAACCTGAAAAAGTACTTTCCAATCGAAAAGTCGCTGTTCGGCAGGGTGCTTTCCAGCCTCAAAGCGGTGGACGACGTGAGTTTCACGCTGCAACAGGGCACGACAATAGGCGTTGTGGGCGAAAGCGGCTGCGGAAAAACCACTCTGGGCAGGACAATTTTGAAATTGTACGACCCCGATGGCGGAAAAATCTACTTTGAGGGAAACGACATAACCAACCTCAAAAAGAGCAAGATGCTCAAATACCGCACGGACATTCAGTTGATATTTCAGGACCCCTATTCCAGTTTGCCCCCACGCATGACGGTAGGCAACATCATCGCCGAAGCGGTGCGTGTGCACAAAATTGTTCCAAAGGACCAAATTCAGCCATACGTAAGGCAAATAATGAAACAATGCGGACTGCAACGTCAGTATTACGACCGCTATCCGCACGAGTTTTCCGGCGGACAAAGACAACGTATCTGCATTGCAAGGGCATTGGCGGTAAAACCCAAACTCGTCATCTGTGACGAACCAGTTTCCGCTTTGGACGTGTCCATTCAGGCGCAGATAATAAATTTGCTTAAAGATTTGCAAAACAAAATGGGGCTCACCTACGTGTTCATTTCCCACGACCTTTCGGTGGTCAAGTACATCACCGACAAAATCATGGTAATGTATCTGGGCAACGTGATGGAAACGGGCGACACCGACGACATTTTCGACAGTCCCCTCCATCCCTACACAAAAGCACTGTTTTCCGCAGTGCCTGTGCCCGACCCCGACGTGAAAATGAAACGTATCATTCTGGGGGGCGACATTCCCTCTCCAGCAAATCCGCCCGCAGGGTGCAAATTCCACACAAGGTGTTCGCAGTGCATGAACGTGTGCCGTTTCTTCAAACCTCGCAACATCGAGTACACCAAAAATCACTTTGTGAGTTGCCACCTGTACGATGATGAAGTAATGTCCAATCTTTCCCGTTACGACGAGGAATACAAACTTATTCTTGCCAAACAACGGCAGGAAGAAGAGGCGAAGAAAAAGACAGTAAAGTCCGATGAAAGAAAAAAAGAAGAAAAGTGAGTACATTGACGACGGACACACCGTCTACAATATGGACAATGTTCCGCAACCCTTTTGGAAGCGTACCGGAAAGGACAAAAACGTCGGGCTTTCCAAAAAGGAACGCCGTGCGGCTATCAAAGCGGCATTTGCCGCCTATTTTCCCATATTCGCAACGGTGGTGTGCTGTTTCGGCATTGTTGCCATTCTCATATATCTTTGGTTGAAGTAAAGGAGTAAATATGCGCAAAGCGATAGTTTGTTTTTTAATGATTGTAGTGCTGTTCAGTCTTGTCGCATGCGATGCACTGCAACCGCTTATTCCCGAAGAAACGGGTGAAGAAACGGTTGCGGGACAACTTGACATTTTTAGAAGCGATCTCAAACTGACGCAGGACCAGGTAATGTCGCAGATAAAGGCGGAGTACCTGTTGGAAAACGGCGGTTACAAAGATGACGACCGTGTTGTGGTAATGATAACGCTGGAAAACGAAGCGCTCATCGACACCTACAACAAAATGTATGCAAACACCAATTCTTCCGTAGGCGAATACGCCAAAACGCCGGAAGGATTGCAGCAGGCAAAGGGTATTGCGGAAAGTCAGGAAAAACTCATCGACAATTTGCAGTCCAAAGGGCTGATTGAAAGCGTCGAACACGTCTATTCCACAATTATCAATGCCGTTGCCGTAACCATCAGGTACGGCGACATGGAAAAAATACAAAACATGTCTTCGGTAAAGGACGTTATCCTTTCCGACACCTACAACCGTCCGCAGGACACAAAGTCCGACGACGCCTCGGTAATAGAAAACGACGTGGACGTGTATCCCACGGGTATATTCAATTCCGGTAGCGTCGACTACACCGGTATCGGCACGGCGGTTGCAATTCTGGACTCGGGTTTCGATTGCAGCCACTCGGTGTTTCAAAATATGCCCGAGGGGGACGATTTGCTCCTCACGCAGGAAAAAATCCAGCAAATAATCACTCAAACGGACAAAGACGGAGTTGCAATCAGCAATGCCGCAAAGACCACCCCGGGACTTAAAATTTCCGACGTGTATTACAGCGACAAAATTCCCTTCGTGTACGACTACGCCGACAAAGACAGCGACGTTTTCCCCTACGACAGCGAACACGGCACACACGTTGCCGGCATCATCGGCGGAAAGGACGACGTAATCACGGGCGTGGCAATCAACACTCAGTTGGTACTGATGAAAGTGTTCCCCGACCTTGACGACGGCGCCGACACCGACGACATTCTTGCCGCTTTGGAAGACGCAGTTTTGCTGGAAGTTGACGCCATCAATATGTCGTTGGGTTCTTCTTGCGGATTTGCCCGTGAAGAGGACGGAAACAAAATCAACGACGTGTACGACGCCATCAACGAAAGCGGCGTCAGTCTGCTCACTGCCGCCAGCAACAGTTACAGTTCTGCCTACGGCGGCGAACAGGGCAACACCAACAAGGTTACCAATCCCGATTCGGGTACGGTAGGTTCTCCCTCCACCTATGCGGCGGCGCTGTCGGTGGCGTCCATCAGCGGTACAAAGAGCAAGTACATCACCGCAACGGATTCCAACGGCAACAATCCTTACACTTTCTTCTTCTTGGAATCCAACGCAATAACGGGCGACCCCAACGACTTTTTCAAAGAGTTGGGCATTACCGAGGGACAGACAAAAACTTTCGAATACGTAACGGTTCCCGGCGACGGCTTGCGTGTAAACTACGCAGCGATAGACGTCAAGGGAAAGATAGCGTTGGTACGCCGTGGCGACAACACATTTGAAGAAAAGGCACAGATTGCCAAAAGCGAAGGCGCCATTGCCTGCATAATCTACAACAACGTGGAAGGCGACATCTACATGTCCATGGGCAAGAGCGACCACATTCCCACCGTGTCCATTTCCAAGGAAGACGGCACGACTCTTGCGCAAAACAAGAGCGGCAAAATGACGATAAGTTACGGCAACCAGGCAGGTCCGTTCATGTCAGACTTTTCCAGTTGGGGACCTTCTCCCTCGTTGGAACTCAAACCGGACATCACCGCACACGGAGGCAACATTCTTTCCTCCGTGCCGGGAGGCGGCTACGACGAACTGAGCGGAACAAGTATGGCTACGCCCAACCTTTGCGGAATCGTGGTGCTTATCCGTCAGTATCTGAAAGACTCCTTCCCCGAAATGAGCATGAAGGAAATTTCCGTTCTGGCAAACCAGTTGCTTATGTCTACGGCAACGATAGTGCAAAACCAGGAAGGCAATCCCTATTCTCCCCGTAAGCAGGGTGCGGGACTTGCAAGTCTGGCAAATGCCGTAAACACCAAAGCGTACATAACCGTCGACGGCAAGGACAGAAGCAAAATCGAACTGTACGACGACCCCGACAGAATCGGCGAATACACAATGAATTTCAACGTTGTCAACTTCTCCGACGAGGAAGTAAACTACGATTTGTCCCTCATTGCAATGACGGAAAGCGTGTCTTCTTCCGACAACACCTTCGTTGCGGAAAAATCGCAAATTCTGGGCGGCAACTACACAACCACCGTGGACGGCGTAACTACCGACAGAGTGACGGTGCAACCGCACAGTACCGTTAAGGTGCAGTTGGTGTACACTCTTTCCAAA
>HF998492.1:12341-33002 GCA_000433775.1 Corallococcus sp. CAG:1435
GAAACTCAACACGACGGACAACGGCGGCATCAACCTCAACGTTCCGTTCATTGCGTTTTACGGCGACTGGACGGAAGCGCCCATGTTTGACAAAACCTACTACGAAGTGGAAAGCACGGCGCACAACGAAGCCATCGACGACGAAGACAAAGTCAAGGCGGATTACTACGCAACCACGCCTTACGGTTCCTACTACTACAACTACATCATTCCTTTGGGAACGTATCTGTACGACATCGACACCACAAAGTACGACGCTATTCCCGCTTCGGAAGACCACATCGCAATGTCCAACGTACTTGGCACGATAGACGGTATTTCCTCCGTGTACGGCGGATTGCTGCGCAACGCCAAAACCATGACATTCACAATTACCGACAAGGTAACGGGCGAAGTGGTGTACAGTTACGTCGACTACAACGCCAACAAGGCGTACTCGCTGGGAGGCAGCCCCATTCCCTACTTTGACTTTTTGAAGATAAGTGCCTATCAGTTGGGCTTTGTCAACAACCGTCAGTACGAATTCAAAATGGAAGGCTTGCTTGACTACGGCGACGGCGGTGCGAACACCAACGTCAGAAACAGTTTCAGTTTCGACTTCTACATGGATGACGAAGCGCCGATAATCAGGGACGTTTCCTACGAAAAGGTGTACGACAAAACTTTGAAGAAGGACCGTTACTACATCAACCTTACGGTGTACGACAACCATTACGTGCAGTCCATCACGCCGTTGGTATTCACGTCCTCCTCTACTTATGCAATGCTCACGGAAAATCCCATTCCCGTCTACGGCGAAAGGGGCGAGGACGTAACGGTGCGTTTTGAAATCACCGACTACCTTGAAAACATCGGCTACGACGCTTTGATAACCAGCGGTTTGGCGTTTTCCATCGACGACTACGCATTGAATTCCAACATTTTCGTGTGTCAACTTCCCGGTACACGTGGCGACTTCAAGTTTACCAAAGACGGCACTCTCACCGGTTCCGAAATGGTAATTTTGCCCGTTACGGAAGGAGAAGTTGTGGATTTGACGCAATATCTTGCAACTGCGGACGCAACTGCCGATGCCGACAAGGACTACCTCAAATACCTCAATTGGACGTCTTCCGACACGTCGGTGGTAACCGTCAAGGACGGAATTATCCACTGTTTGAAAGCGGGAAGAGCCACCGTTACGGTAACGGAACAGATGGATTTGAAAAAGGCAAACATCATCATCAACGTCAAGTCGGCACCCACAGTGGCTTTGGCAAGCACAAGCGGGGCGATAACGGATGACGTATCTTCCGCCACAATGACGGATTTGCGGTTTTCCTACTTCGACACGCTGTTTGCCTACTCACGTGCGGCGCAGACAAGCGAAATAGGCTCGACGGGCGACAGAATGTTTTTAAGCAGTATGTCGCAGATAAGTTTCTATCCCGGCGAAAAAGTCAAACTGGCGTTTGACCTCGACCCGTGGTATGCAAAGGACAACTACACTTTCAGTTACTCTTCCACCAACGAAACGGTGGCAACAGTCAACCAGGAAGGTGAAGTTACCGCTTTGAAAAAGGGTAACGCAACGATAACGCTGAAAGCCACCAACAAATATACGGGCAAAGTTTCCAACATCATGGCAACCGTCAGGTTGGAAGTCAAAAGCGAATTTGTAATTGAAGACCGTATGCTTGTTGCGTACAAAGGTCTTGGCGGAAGAGTCGTTATTCCCGACGACGAAGGAATACTGTACATCGGCGCATACGCATTCTGTCTGTACGAAACGGATTACAGCGTGGAACTGCCGGAAGACGACTACGACGCCAACAAGATTCCTTCTGCCAACACGTCGATAACGGAAGTGGTAATCCCCTACGGCGTGGAGGAAATTCAGAAGTACGCCTTCTACAACTGCACGGCTTTGCGTGTTGTGGAAGTTCCCACAAGCCTCAAGTACATCAGGGAATACGCCTTCTACAACGACAAACAACTCACTACCGTGAAACTTTTGGGTTCTTCCGACAGCGAAAACCTCGGTTTGGAAGCCACAAAGGCGGAAACGGTGGGCAAATACGCTTTCTACGGTTGCGAAAAACTTGAAAACATCAACATTTCCAAGATTTTTGCAATAGGCGACAGAGCGTTTGCCGGTTGTGCGGCATTGCAAAGCGCCGACCTTTCCGCATTGCGCAACACCGGTGCGGAAGCATTCCGTGATTGCACTGCGCTTGCAAGCGTTGTTCTCACCGAAAACACCAAACTTTCCTACGCTATGTTTGCAAGAAGCGGTTTGCAGTCGGTGGAAGTTTACGAAAAAATTTCCGTTCCCGATTTCTGCTTTGCACAGTGCGAAAACCTGCAATCGGTAACAATCAACAACAGCCTTGTTTCCATAGGTAAGGGCGCATTCAGCGAATGTCCCTCTTTGGACAGTTTCCGTTTCAACGACGGCATAACGGTGGAAAACATAGGCGAACAGGCATTTTACGGATGTACGGCTCTTGCCACGTTCACCCTTCCCGACAACAGCGTAACGCTTGGAAACTACTGTTTCCTGGATTGCACATCCTTGCAGACGGTAGTGTTCGACACCAACACGGTGCTTGCCGAAGTGTTGGGTTCGGTGTTCCAAAACACCGCTCTTGCCAACTTTGACGTTACCGCAAGCGCCAACTACACAAGCGGCAACGACAACGGACTGTTGCTTTCCGCCGACGGAAAAACGGTGGTGTTTGCCGCAACGGCAAAAGATTTCACCAATCTTGTTCTTTCCTACGAAAACATAGGCGCAGGCGCATTTTGCGGCACAAACGTGGTTACGCTGACATTTACCTCGGCGGTAAACATCGGCGACTACGCATTTGCCAACTGCAAAGACCTTACCACAATCAACTTTGCCGACGCAGAGGGTACGGTTGTGGGTAAACACAGTTTCAACTACGCCGAAAACCTCACGGCAATCACCAATCTCGACAAGGTAAAGAAAGTGGGCGACTACGCATTTGCCAACACGGGATTGAGAAACGTCGTCCTGGGTGCAGACAGCACCTTCGGCGAGGGAGCATTCTTCCTTTCCGATTTGGAAGAAGTAACCATAGGCGCAAACAGCACATTCGGTTTGGGTGCTTTCCAGGATTGCAAGTACCTCACAACCGTCAACATGCCCGAGGGCGGCAACGTCCATTTCGGACAGGGATGCTTTGCCCGTGACGCTTTGCTTTCCGTCATCGACCTTTCCAAGGTGGACGACACCATCGAGGACGAAACGTTCTACGGTTGCACATCGCTGGTAACGGCAGTGCTGACAAACGTCAAGTACATCGGCAACTACGCATTTGCCGATTGCAGCGGATTGCGTCACCTGCAAATACCCGTTGCCGTCAGTATCGGTAACGGCGCATTCGGAAGATATTCCGAAGAAGGCACCGCTCCGCAAATAAGCGAAGTAGTGTTGCCGCAAACGCTCACTCATCTTGGCGACGGCGCATTCATGGGATGCAACGGCTTGATTGAAGTGGTAATCCCCGACGGAATAACGGAGATTCCCGACTACCTGTTCACTTACTGTATCAACCTTGTTTCCGTAACGTTGCCTCAATCGGTAACCTACGTAGGCGACTACGCATTTGCCGGCTGCGAAAGACTTTCGGAAATCAATCTGGAAAATGTCAGGGAAATTGCACCCTACGCCTTCTATCAGGCTGCGTCGTTGCAAAACATCGACCTTACAAGTGCGGAAAACATCGGTGAAGGCGCATTTGCAACAACGTTTGTTTCGGGCGATATCGTTGCAAACAACCTCAAAACGGTGGGCGACTTTGCATTCAAGGATGCCTACATCTCTTCCTTCACTGCGCAAAGTCTGCAAACAATAGGCACGGGCGCATTCCAAAACAACCTGCTCACCGCTTTTGTATTTTCCGACTCATTGAAGAGCATTGCTCCGCAGGCATTTTTGGACAACAACAGTCTTACGGAATTTTTGCGTTACCGGGACGGCAAAACGGTCAACGACGGAGAAATCAACGACTATGCTTTGCTGGACAACGGCGTGCTGTACACTGTGATGCCTTCCGGCTACCTGCAACTGACTTCGGTGCCTGCCGCAATGGACATTGACACCCTCAACGTGCTGGAAAACACATGGCGTATCGACTACTACGCAGGAAACGCCAACGCAAACATCGTCAAAGTAGTGTTGCCCGACTCCCTCAAAATCATCGGCAACTACGCTTTCTACGGCTACAAGGCGCTTAAAACGGTGGAATTCAAATCCTTCACCGCACCCGCTTTGGAAAGTTCCTACGATTCCAACGCAGTACTCAGTCCTTCCGATCCCGGTTACAATCTGCTTCACAACAGTTTTGACATCGGCGGTTGGGAATTGGGCTACTACAACTTCATCAACCTTGTGGGCAAAAACTATCCCATCAACATGATTTTGCCTGCCAACGAAGGAATTGTCGGCTACGACTCGGTAATTTACCTCGTGTACTTCGGCAGTGTGGAAGATGCCCAGCGCAGCGACTACGTTGCAAGGGACAAAAACTTGGTGCTGTTCTTCGATTACGCCAAGGAAATTGCTCAACTTCACTCAATCACGCTGGTAAACGAAACGCTCATCAACAACGCCGTTTCCGCCTACAACGCCATCACGCAGGATCCCACACAGTACGGTTACAGCCGTGAAGAATGGGAAAACTACGTAAATTTGGTGTTGCAAGCAAAGGAAACGTTGCGCAACCTGAAACTTGCAAACGCCAGCCTGTCCGCTCAGCAAATTCAGCGGGAAATTGACGCTTTGCCTGAGGTGTTCAGCGTGGAAGACGTGGCAATGCTCAGCGATCTTGCCGCAAGAATTGCCAAACTAGTTCCTGCGGAAAGAATGATTCTCGATCTCACCAAGTACACCGCATTGCAAAATCAACTTACACAGTACAACGAATCGCTCACTGCGGAAATGCAGGGCGTAAGAGACGTTGTGGACAGCGTGTACATCGTTACCGCCATTGCAACGGCACTTGCGGCAACAGCGGTGGCAACGGTAATCAAACGCCGTTACCTGTAATGGAGGACAAAATGAAAAAAGCAGTTATTATTTCGTTGGTTGCGGTTTTGTGCGTAACGTTGCTTGTGTGCACGGCGTGCAATGCTCAACTCAACAGCATTTCCAAGGCGCAAAAAAGTGCGGCGGAAAAAGTAACCTCCTTCGATTGCGTCGCTACCGTTACCGACGGCGGAACGGTGGTGTACGTTTACAGCAAAAACCTCACCTTGATGACGGACTCAATGTCCGTCACCACGGTGGAATCCAAACTCAACTCTTCCTTTGTGTTGGAAGAAAAGTCCACATCGGTGGACATGTTGTTGGACCGCTCTCTCATCAAATCCGTTTCCCTCACTTCCAAAAACGTGTCGGAAATACAGGAAACGGCAGAAGGTTTGCAGTGCAAAGTGTCCAATGACAACATTTCTTCCCTGTTTGGCGTAAATGTCCAAGCCGACGGCGACGCAGTTGTAACCGTGAGCATGCAAGGGGACGTTCTCAACACCATTACCGTCAGTTTTGCAACCCTTTCGGGCAAATCGGTGGTAGTAGAGTATTCTTACAAATATTAGGAGGTAACGCATTTGAAAAAAATACTCAGCGTTTTGCTGGTGGCAATCCTGCTGTTTTCCTTTGCAGGTTGCATCGAAAATAAAAAGCCGGCGACGCCCCAAAACGTGCAGATAAGCGACAGCGGCCTTATTACATGGGACGCAGTGGAAGGAGCCATCGGCTATGTCGTAAAAATCAACGACAGCGAAACTTCGGTAACCACCAATTCCTATCAGGTGGCGTCCGTTGTAAACACCTTCACCTACAGCATCGTTACGGTGGGCGAAGGCTACAAACTTTCCGACCCCACGGAAACATTCACTTTCGAGGGTAAGGGAAACGTTCCCCCGCAACCGGATCTCAGCGGAGTTACGGTGGGCATTGACGGCGGTTCGGAAATTCGCAGCGGCAAAACGTTGCAACTCACAGCAAACGTCAGCGGCGCCGAAGACACATCGGTAACGTGGAGCGTAACCCGTGGAAGCGACGTTGTGTCGGTGGACGAAAACGGTCTTGTAACGGCCAATGAAGTCAGCGGCGACGTGGTGGTGGAAATTCAGGCGACAAGCAACGCCAATTCGGAAAAATTTGCCACAAAATCTCTTACCGTAGTTGCAAAACCGCAACTGACGCAAGACATGTTGGACGCATTGAAGGGCGAAAGACTTGCCTTTGACGGATACATCAACATCACCGTGTACACGATAGGACCCTTCCCCACAGTGGAAGCGACCTATTCGGTGGTACTTCGCACCATGCTTGACGGTACCAACTGGTACGCCGAGTACGAAAACGCCGCCGGCGGAAAAACGGCTTTGTATTGCAAAAACAACGACGGACTTGCCTCTCAGGTGGGACTCAGTTTCACCAACGAGGAAACCTACTATCCCATCAAGGAAGCGGACGGAACGGAAATTACGTGGGAGCAATCGGGCTACTACAACAATTTCCAAAACCTCACGGTGGAAGACTTCACCTTCAACGAGGACACATGGCGTTACGAGTACAACGGCGACGACGACCTTCCCAAAAAGATGATTGCATCCGTCAACCCCTACGATTTCGTGGTGAACGGCTTTGCGCTTATTGTTGAAGACGGAGCCGTCAGCGGAATTTACGCCAAGAGCGGCGACGACTACGCCGTGGCTCAGGGATACAGATCCGTGCAGGAACTGTACGTATTGGCAACGGTGGACGACAACCTTGTGGTACCTTCCATCACCAAGTACACTCACGACGAACTTCACGACCCTCTCAACCAAGCCATTGCAAACATGCAGCAGTTGCAAAATTACACAATGGACTTCAAGGAAATCACGGCGTCGGTGTATTCGTCGGATATCATCGAAAAGGGCTTTGTGGAAACGATAACGGATGACGTCATGCACTTTGTGCCTTACGACGTAACCTACCAAAGCGACTACACGGAGATACACACTCCCGACCCGACTGCAAGTTACGGATATGTGCAGGCTTCCGATTCGCTGTACAACAGTTATTTCTCAAACGAAGGAAAGTTTGTCGCATCCCGTGCGTACAGCGGCAACGTTTCGGCGTCCCGTCCTGCGTTCAATTTTGCCGCAGAAATCTTCACTTCCTACTACGAGGATGAGGAAACGGGAGAATTGTACTACTCCGTTGACGACCCGATGTGCGGAGTGGCAACGCAGTTCTACAACTGCATAGGCAACGACCTTTCTTTGTACGGCATCTTTGCCGCCCGTGGATACACATCTTCCACAAGTTCCTTCACTCCCTACGTGGTGGTGAAAGACGGCTACATAACAAAAGCCCGCTTCTATTTCAATATGGGACTTATGTACGGAGTCGTGGAATTGAAGTACAGCAACTTCAACACAACGCAAACTCCTTCCGACGTGTCCTTCGACGGTTACGAAGTGCGCAACGTTCCCACTTCGTGGAACCAACTTACACTTCAGGTAACTTCCGACGTCGCAGGTGCGGAAGAAGACGTGGAAATCAATGCTGCGGAATATTTTGCACAGTACTTCGGTCAAGGGGCGGCAGACGTTCCCTTCTTCGGAAACGTTTTGGGCGATTCTTACGGATTCGGAATGACGACATTCCGCAAACCGCAAAGCGCCGACAACGTCAAACTGTCCTTTGTGCTGTACTACGACGTTCCGCTTGACAACGACTACACGATAACTACTTCGTTGGCAAAGGTTACGGAATATCTTTCCTCTTTGGGATTTGTACGCAATTCCTTCGGCGAATACCGCAAGGGCAACGTAATAGTGGAACCTGTGGACAACGATTTGGATTTGTTAATTTATGTCTGGACGGAAAATCCGCCGGCCATATCTTAAAAAGAAAATAAGGAGATGTAAAAATGAAAACAAACGCAAAAAGAATAGTTGCATTGCTTGTTGTTCTTTGCATGCTGATGACTTTTGCACTCACCGCATGCCAGAAAGAATGCACAACTCACGTCGACCTTGACGGCGACGGAATTTGCGACGTGTGCAAAAAGCCCATGCCGGAGCCTCAAAAGCCCGTTACAATCTCTGTAACTGCGGAAAAGGACGTCATCAACTACGATGAAACTTTGCCCGTTACGGTTACGGTGGAAAATGCCGAAGACAAGACATACACCTGGTCTTACAGCGTGGAAAACGTTGTAAAGGTGGAAAACAACGTTGTATCGGTAGTTAAAACGGACATGACCGTCGACATCTATGTTGTAATCACGGCAACATCCAATGCCGACAAAAACGCCACGGCTTCCTTGCCTCTCACGGTAAAGGCTCCCGTTGTTCAGGGACAGGTAGGCGAACTTACTTCCGACATGCTTGAGGATTTGGGCAACGCCAGCATCACCGTTACGGGAACGCTCACCGACTACTACGTGGATCACGTTCAGGCATTCAACAGTTACGAAACAAAGTACGACATGACCGTTCAGATGCAGGACGGTTTGTGGAAGGGTTCATGGAATGCGCAAGGTTCTTCCGAAGTGATTACCAACACCTACAAAAAGGGCACGGATATCGTTACCAACGAGTACGGCGAAAAGGGCAACGGTCTGGAAGAACTTTATGTAAACAAGGACAACCAGGTTTCTTCCACTCTTGTCAAAAACTACAGCGGTATTCCTGCAACATGGCAAAGTCAGCACCTGTGGAATCACCTTGGACAACTCAACGTTACGAAGTTTGAGTATGACGCCGAAAACATGGTGTACAGTTACGAGTACGACCGTACAAGCGTTGACGATTTGTATCTGATGACGTATCTTGCCTACAGCCTTACTCCCATGCTTACGGAAACTCTCGACAAACTCTATCTTGTAGTGGAAAACGGCGAAATAACCAAACTCATCGCCCAGACGGAAGCCATCGGCTATCCCATCGACGCCGAAGAACCCGACTACACAACCTACTCCGTAGTGGAACTGACTTTCTCGGAAGTAGGCACAACCACGGTACCTCAACCGCAGGTGTACCAAGCGGGAGAAAACACTTCCCTGTTGCAGGCGGCGTTTGAAAAGATGTCGCAGGCAACAAACTACTCCTTCCACGCAGTGGACACGCAGCAAAGTGCGCCCAGCACCAACCCCGACGATTACAAAGCGGAAGCGGTGTTGAGTTTGTCCAATCCCACCGTCCACAATTCCGCTTTGGGCAACGTAACTGCAGCCAGCGGTACTGTAGGATTGCAGGGTTGGGTAACATCCGACGCTATCCTTCTTTGCAAAACAGGCAAGTACGACTACGCAATGGATGACAAGGTATATCACCTTGAATACTACGGTTACAAAAAAATCGACGAGGATTACTACGACGAATTCGAGTACGATTACGACACCACAAGTTACGTCGGCGTGAAGAGAATCAAGGGTAACGTTATGGACCAGATGCCCTCGTTCCAACTTTCCGCAAACATCTTCAAGTTTGTAAGTTCCACAACGGCAAACGGCGTTACGAACTACACCTACGAATTGCAGGAAACAAGTATTTCCAGAGAAGTTGCAATGCAACTCGGTTTGTACAATGCAAGCAATGCGTCTGCAACTTTGCAATCCAAATTTACCATTGTTGCCAACGAAAACGGTATTGTTTCGGTAACTTATCCGTATTCTTTGGTGTCCGGTACATATATCGGTTACGTTACGGTAACTTATTCCAACGTAGGCACAACTCAAATGCCCGTTGACGGCTTGTTTGACGGATACGTGGCACGTACCGTTCCCACAACGTGGTCGGAAACGCAAACCAAGTACTACAGCCCCGACTGTTCCACACTCACAAGTCAGACGGTGGCTTCCGACGTGGCTTTCGGCGACGCTTTCGGAACAAAGTACAGCAACTCTCAATTCCCGCAATATTCGGCGTTCTTCAACGTGTTCGGCGACAACATTTCCGGTCCTTTCTATGACTACACGGAAAACGGCACCGACCCCGACGGCAACACAATCTTCAAGAAGAGTGTTTCCATCACGGTTACCACCGACGAATGTGACGAAAATTCCAAAATATCAACGGAAACCTACTTCAAAATAATGGATCAACTCACAACGGAACTTGCCAAGTACGGATTTGTGTACGACGCCGCCAACAGCGATACGACGGGTGGCGCAACGGGCTACTCCGACCGTCAGATGGCATTCATCAACGACGAACTCGGAATTCAGGTTATCGTTGACAACAACCGTACCAACTATTTCTGGATTGATTTCTACAATGCAGGAGATTACATTCTCAACAGAGACTGAAAACAGGAGTAATTTATGAAAAAATCAGCATTTTCTGCGATTATCGCATTGCTGATTGTCGTAACACTTCTTGTAGGTGGGTGCGTGGACCCCGTTCCACCCGACACCCACACTGTCAGTGTGACGGCAAAAAGCGAAAGTTTGGATTTGAAGGATACCGAAGTGGAATCCTACGACTACACTGCGCTGTTTACCGTAACGAAAGACGATGTTGCCGTTATGGTGGAAAAATCCATGCTGGATTTGTCCAAGGTGTCGGCGGAGGCGGATTCCTTCACCGTCAAATGCACCTACGAAAATCAAAGTGCAACCGTAACGGTAAACGTATCGCACACACTGTACGAAGTTACTCTTGCACGTGACACAATCACCCTCAACGTTTCTTTGGTGGAAGACTACGAGTTCAATTCCCTTTTCACCGTGAAAGTGGACGGGGTAATTGCGGCAATCACCGACGACATGGTAAGCAGCAACGTTACCGCCTCTGTGGGCGAATACAGTTACACCGTTACATGCGGCAACGCTTCCGCAACGCTGACGGTAATTGTAACGGATGCGCACGAAATGTTGGCGGTGGCTTCCTACAAAACATTGCAACTGACTTTGGCGCAGTTGGAAACGTTCGATTACACGCAACTGTTTTCTCTGTACGTGGACGGCGAAGCGGTGCAGGTAACGTTGCAGATGTTGGACGTTACTCAACTGGAAAACGCCGTGGAAGGCGGTCAGTACACAGTAACTTTCAGTTACAGCAGGGACAGTTCGCAGTGTTCGGCAACGACGGTTTTGCAAATTGTTCCCGAGGCAGTTGTCAGGGTGCAAACCAAAAACATAGTAACCTATCCCAACAGCGACTACATCGACCTTACGACGCTTTTTGAAGTAACCAAAGGCGACGAAAAGGTAACTGTCACCAACGATATGATTAGCGGTGCCGTCGACTACTCCAAAGAGGGTATCAACAACATCGTGCTTTCCTACGGCGGGAAAACCTACACGGCAACGGTGCAAGTGGTAAAAGGCGTGGTCATCAACTACGCCGCAAGCGATATCGTAACCGTCAAGGTCAACACCGACAAAAACACCTATGTTTTTGCCGACGACTTTGTGGTAATGATAAACGGTGTGCGCTTCCGCAACATTGCCGATTACATCGACGTGTCGCAGGTGGATTTTTCTCAAACGGGCGAGTACACTGCAACGCTTTCCGTACCCTACAACGAAAAGGGTTTCGGACTCAGCGGCGCCACCTTCACCTACTATGACAAGGAAATCGTCTACCGTGTCGTGGACACCGAGTACAGCATTTCCGTCAATCAGGATGTTGTCTATCTGGAAAAGGGTACAACTTCCTACAACGTATTTTCCAACCTGAGCGTAGTTCGAAACGGACGTACCAACCAGGTTGGCGACAACGTGGAATGGGTAAACAGTCTGTACTGCTACGGTCTGCTGGTTTCCCCCGCACCGGATTTTTCCAAAGCGGAAAAACAACTTGTGGAAATTGACGTGTACGTCAACTATTTCGGAAGCGGCGATTTGGGCGAAGCGGTGCGTGTAAGTTATTACATTCAGGTACAAACCGACGTCGTCATCACTGCGCAAAATCTGACCACTTTCGGACACGAAACAATTTACACAACGGATTTGTTCACCGTTACCGAGGGGGGACAAAACGTTGAAGTAACCTACGATATGGTAAGCGGAAAGGTGGACACCTTCAAAGCGGGCGTGTACACCGTAACGGCACTGTACAAAGGGGTAAGCGCAACTGCCAAAGTAGTTGTTCTCAATCACGACATCGTGGGCGAATACCAAACGGAACAAACCACAATCCCCCGTGAGAGTTCTTCCGACTCCGAAGGTTACGAAACGGACGAAGGGGCTGCGGCGGTAAAGTTGGGCGACATGGTGGTAAGTGCCGACGGCAGCATTGTGGTAAACGGCAAAACAACCAAGTTTCTGGATGCCGTTGACGAAAACACAATGCGTGTGCAAATCGGAAGTTACGAATACACCATGTATTACGACAACGGCATTGTGGTACTTGATCCCGACAATAATTTCAGAATGCAATTTCACGAAAACATGCGTCCTTTCGTCTATTTCAAAAAGGGCGTGTGGGAAATTGAAGATTATGTAACAATCAACACGCTTTCCAATCACGTTTTGACAACCACAACGCAGGGTTGTTCCTACGACACCTTCAACATTGTGGCTACGGACGGTTCTGCCGATGTTTGGTACGCTTTGCGTACGGAATTGGTGGAAAGGACTTCTTCCGATACCGTCTATGACGTTTCGTGGGGCGTGGTGCAATATGCCGACGGTTTTGTACCTGCAAAAGGCACGGTGTCTTCTCTCACCTTCAACGGCGAAAGTCTCAACTTCACAATGACAAGCAGTTCCGTCGGTGTCAAAAACAAGGACGACGGCTCGAAACTTTGGGCGGGTCTGGCGTTTGACGGCACTGTTGACGGAAAAAGTGCAAGACTCAAATTCAACGAGTACGAAGGCGCAACGTTGGAATGCGACGGCGAAAACATTTTCTCTGTCGGCACCTACGACTACGACAACATGAAAAACGGCGGTGTAAACCACGCCGAAAACACACTGTTTGTGTATTCCTACGACGACGAAACGGGTTTCTATTCCTACAAATTCCTGTTGGACACGGAAAGCAAAACTTTCACCCTTTTGCAACAGGACGGCTTGTTCGGAATGTACAGTGGGGACAACAAATTCATCTTCGTGGATGGCTACGGCACGGGAATTGCAAATTTCGACTTGTCCGGCTACAACACCGTTCCCTTCACCTACACTTTCGTCAATCAGGAACTTAAAATTTCCTTCACGGAAAAGAAGTACATCAACACTTACGGAACCTACGCCACTTTCCACATGGCGGATCTCAAAAACGTTCTCACGGCCAAGTATTCTTTCAACGGATTTTTGGGGACGGAACGCCTTGTAAACGTAGCCATTGTGGACGGAGCGGTGGTTAACTTTACCAAAACTTCCGTACCTGCAGGCGTAAATTGCAAGCAGGAACTGGTGGACAGTATTCAGATAATAACCAAAGACGGCGAACTCACCTACGAGCAGAAAACCGCCAAAGTCGGCGGAAAAGCAGTAGTGGACACAAGTTGCGTCGACGTCAACAAAGCGGGATTTTATCAGGTAAAAATCAACGTTACGGTAAACGGCACACTTGTGGAAAGTTATTTTTCCATTCAGGTACTCACCGATTCCTACACGGGCAACGCACTTGTTGCCACCTACGGCACAGGCGTTGCAAATTCCGCCTACAGTCTTTCAATAGACGAGTACGGACGGGTGTTCTTCAATGACAGAACTTCCGCCTACGAGGGATTTGCCACACTGTACGACGGCGGTTTTGTAGCGAGAGCGTTTGCCTCAAACGGCAGTTCGGTAACTCTCTACGGCGAGGCTGTGTTCAACGGCATTGTATTTGTGCGTTGTACAGGTGCAGTTACCTTTTCCGACTACTTCACCACAGGTGAAAGTACCGTAGCCGGTTGCGAGGGGAACGTGTTGCGTAAAATCACCGCAAACGGAAACACCCTGTACCTTTATTCGGTAGATCCCACTTCGTTGGGAAGCGTGGCGGAAGTTTCTTCGGATGCCGATGACGCAACTGTTCTGCACGTTACTACGGCAGGCGGAAACACACTTGTGGTAAAGGCAAATTGGGGCGACGTTCAAAACGGTCTTGTTTTGTCCGACAGTCTGCGTGGTGTGTACACCAACGAAAACGGCGAACCTCTCACGCTGGACGGATTCGGCAAGATTCTTGTAGGTACCGTTTCGGGAACCTATTACGCCCAAGGAAACGCCGTTACCGTCACCGTGTCTTCCACGGTAAGTGCCTACATTCTGAGCGATGACGGCACGTATCAGGTGTACGAAGTGAATTTTGCAACGCTTGTAGCGGGCAAAACCTACACGGCAACGTACAATTTCACCGGCAGTGCCTTTGTGTATTCTGCAACCACCTCATTTGCTTTCGGCGAAAACGGAGTTGTAACGGTAACTTCCGTCTGTGAGGAATACGAAACGGACGAAGGGGAATACAAACCTGTTTTCGGCGATAAAAACGGGCTGGAAGGCAGTTACACTGTAAGCCAAAACAAATTAATAGTAAAAATAAACGGTCAAACATTTGCCTTTGAAATGGCAGATGTGGTACAATGCAAAAGTATTATTTGTCAAAGCACAACTCTTTCCGAAGCGGAAACAGGCTATTTTCCGACAGGAACATCCTTCGTTTTGAGTTGAATTGACATTAATATTCAGGCATAAGCCTGGAATCTATTTGTCTATTTTTGGAGGGAGACAAAATGAAAAGAAGAAGTTTGTTAGTAATGCTGACGCTTCTTTTGGTCTTCGTACTTGTTCTCGCCGCTGCTTGTAAACATGAGCACGAATGGGGCGAATGGTCTTTGACTACCAACCCCACGGCGACTACAACGGGTGAAGCAAAACGCACCTGTGAATGCGGAGAAACGGAAACGGCAACTGTTCCCGTGCTGACGGACACTTCCGTCTGGACGGTACAGACAACGCCCGCAACGCATGACGAAGACGGAGAAGCGGTGTACACATCCGTTTACGGAACGGTAACGGTTGTTCTTCCCAAAGGAGAACACAGTTACGGCAGTTGGGAAATCACAACGGAACCCACTCCGGAAACGGAAGGCACAGCCTCGGGAACATGTTCCTGCGGCGACACTACAGAAGTAACAATTCCCGCACTTTCCGACACAACGGTTTGGACAGTTAAAAACACAACGCCGTCCACCTGCACTGTGGCAGGCAACACGGTGTACACCTCCGTGTACGGCGACGTTACGGTAACTTTGCCTCTTGCCGATCACGTGTACGGAAGTTGGACGCTTGTTACGGCCCCCACTTTGGATACGAAGGGTAGCGCAACACATTCCTGCACCAACGACGGTTGCACGCATGCCGAAACTGTGGACATTCCCGCACTTTCCGACACAGCGGTTTGGCAAGTTAAAACCACAACGCCGTCCACCTGCACTGTGGCAGGCAACACGGTGTACACATCCGTGTACGGCGACGTAACGGTAACTTTGCCTCTTGCCCAGCACGTGTACGGAAGTTGGACCATTGTTACGGATCCCACTTCGGATACGAAGGGTAGCGCAACACATTCCTGCACAAACAGTGGCTGCACTCACAGCGAAACGGTAGATGTTCCCGTTTTGACCGATTCTGTGTGGTCCTCTCAAACAACACCTGCCGACTACAACAATCCCACAACCACGGTGTACACCTCCGTGTACGGTGTTGTAACGGTAAAGGCTGACGACAAACTTGTCGCACCCTACGACAGCAAGACCTATTCCGGCGTTCGCTTTGAAGGTTCCGATGTCACAACGGGAAGCGTCAACATGGAAGACACATGGAGCAACCAGTTGCTCGTCGTCGATGCCAACGGCGTCGCCTACGGCACGGCATATCCATGGGCAAGAAATGCCAAGAGCGTGTTCACAATGCTGGATGCCGCAACGGGCAAATTCTCCATCAGCGTGTATCCTGTAATTGAAGAAGAGGAAGACACCTCCTCCGACGACGAACTCGGTTGGGGCGACATCGGCGACGGTTGGGTAGACGGAACGGAAACGGAAGTTGATCCTTCCGAGTTGCAGTACGCAACGGAAGCGTCCGAAGTGTACATTTGCTACATAGATATGGAAACAGGCATTTTCGTGATGCCCAACTTTGCAACGGACACGTTGTACGAAGATTTCATTATTGCCGTTCCCAGTGACGTTGCGGTAACTTCCGACAACTTCGAAGCAAGCAAAAACCACGGCGCTGCCGCTGCAAGTTACGCAAACGGCGATGTTTCTTTGGGAATTTTCGTTTATGAAGGCGTTGTCAGCATAGACGTAAGTTTCACTGCAGGTGAAAGTGAAATCACCGCAGGCACAGTGTGCGACCAAACGGACTACACGGTTCTTGACGCAGCAGGCGAAGTACTTTACCACTTTGTTGAAACTCACGACGGAAGCGTTGTAATTGCCGACGGTTTGGAAGGCACCTACACGGGTGCAAACGGAAATCTTGTTCTCAACGGTGGCGGCATTGCCACTTTGGGCGAAAACGCAGGTTACTACGAAATTGCAGACGGTGCAAGTTACACAATCGATTTGTACGTCAACAACGTTTACTATCAGGTAACCCTTTCCGAAGGCACCTACACGGCAACGGCACCCACAGCCGACGTTACATTGAATTTCAACGGTGTAACACCCGACGGTGACGTGCAATCCGTCAATACGGTGAGCGTAAACATCGAGTTTACTCTTCCCGTACTTACAAACGCCACAAAGGAATTCAAGGGCTGGTTCTACGACGAGGCACTCACACAGGCTGTGGGCGATTCCTTCATTCCTACCGATGACGTAACGCTTTACGCTTCATGGGTGGACAAAGTCGTCATCAACCTTGTAGGCACTTTGGGCGACGACGCAACTGTGCTGTACCTCGGCGAAGGCGACGCTTACGGCGACTACCTGCCCAAGTACACTACGGACGAGGCTACTCGCAGAAGTTTCAAAGGCTGGTACCTTGATGCGGAATTCACCACACTCGTGCCGGAAGACGCAGTGGCGTCTGCTTCGGACAGCGGAATTACCCTGTATGCAAAATGGGTGGATATGCCTGCCTACGTAGGCGACTACTACGGCACGGAAATCTGGGGAGTATCTTCCGGAAACTATTCCATGAAGAGCATTTCCATCGACAGCAACGGTAACATTACAAGTACCGTAAGCGACGTAAACGGCGCAACGGTGGTAAGTTACGATCCCGAAACACAAATCGTAGTTTACAAGAAAGCAAACTCCTCAAACACAAACAAGTTCTACCTTGATGCGGCAACGGGCGTAATTGCAGGTCTGTATTCTACCGATACAATCGGTTACGACTTCTACATTTTCAGCAGAGCCAACACTGCCGATAGTTACAAAATAGTTTCCCACTACGGTGTGGAAGCACCCAAAACTCCCGACAGCACTACAAGAAATTACTATCTGAGATTTGTGGTAATCAATACGATTGTCGGTGAAAAGACGCTTGTGTTATACAATGACCACATCTATTCCGACGCCATTGTGGAAAACACCGCAGGCGAAGCATTGACTACGCCCGACGCAGTGAAAAACAGCAAGACTGTCGTTGTTAAGGATGCGGAAGGCAACTTCATCATCGGCGTTGCTTCCGAAGGCACAAGTTTTGTAAACGAAACAGACACAATAGACCTCGACGCTTATTTTGGTGTTTACACCGGTGTAAGCGGTAACCTTGTATTTGACGGCACAGGAACATTCACCTGGGGCGACAAGACGGGTACCTACACCAAGATTGACGGTGCGGAATACGACTTTGACCTGTTTGTTACGGTGGAAGGCACTGCAACGGAATATCATCAGGTAACTATTGGCGAAGGCAAGACCTACACGTCCGTTAAACCCGAAGCGGAAATCACCTTCGTGGTAGTGGGACCGGAAGGAGCAACGGATACAATCGCAAGCATCATGGCCAACATCAAAGTTGCGGCAACATTGCCTGTAGGCAGCGACTACAACACGTCCTATGTGTTCAACGGCTACTTCACAAACGATGGTTGCACCGACGCTTTGGCAGATCCCTTCATTCCCACAACGGCAACTACAATCTACGCCAAGTATTCCAACCCCGCAACTCTCACTGTTGTGTACAATAACGGCGAAGAGGACGACACAATCGTCTACTCGGTTGGCGACACGGTAACGCTTCCCGTTCCCGTTAAAGACGGCTTTGCATTTGTCGGATGGTACACAACCATCGAACTTACCGACGGCACGGAATGGGCAGACGGTACAGTTATCGAAAACAACACTACAATCTACGCAAAATGGGAAACGGCGCCCGTGTACAACCAGACTTACGGTTTGTTCTACATAAGCCAGGAAAGCGGTGCCGATACCGACTCCGTCGACTTCAGAAGCGGTGCATTCTACTTCGACCCGTACGGCAACTACAAACTTGTCGGTTCCAGCGGACCGTGGCCCTTCAACTCCTACGATGCGCACATTCAAAACTACAACGAAGAGTTGGGCACTTTGGAAATCGTTTCTCAATCTTCTTCGCTCACAAAGGATGCCGTTCACAAGGCGTTCATCGATACCGTTTCCGGTTTGATTGTGATGAACTACGCAACGGAAGACGCCGATTTCACGAGGTTGTTGGTAATTGTTCCCGGTCTTACGTCCTACAGCAGTTACGACAACTACAAGGAATCCTATTGGAACGACGGCAAGACGAGGGCAATTTCCTTCACAATCACGGTGGAAGAAGTTGCAACGGACTACACGATTTTTGTAAACAACAATCACGTGTACTTCAACGTTTCCTTCAAGGATGCGGCAACTGCAGGCAACGACGTTGCGGCAGACGCTTGCTATCAATCAACGGCTTTGTATGTGTTGGCAAATGACGGCTCGCTCATTGCAAAATTCGCCTACGACGGCAGTGCAATGCAGGAAATGGACGGTTCCGAAGGTACCTACACTTTGGCTGGCGGCAGCGACACAATCGTGCTTAACGGCGCAGGCAAAGTTACCATCGGCGAAAATACCTACGACTTTGTCAAAGTTGGCGAATTTGAAGGCTTGGACGGCACCTACAGCGTAACTACGGCAACGGAGTACTTGGAATACACAATCGACGTGGACGCCAAGACCTACACCGTCGTTAAGCCTATGGTAGATGTGGCGTTCGACGCAGGCGACAAGGCAGCCGTTGCAACGGTAAACACCAACAAAAACATCGGTATTCAGTTGCCTGTTCCCACAAACGATCAGTTTGTATTCCGTGGATGGTATGTCGACGAGGCTTGCGAAACGGCGGGAACTTGCGAAACGGCGGTAACGCTTGTTGACGGCAAGTACGTTCCCACGGCAAGCGTAACTCTCTACGCCAAGTG
Organism: Corallococcus sp. CAG:1435; assembly: GCA_000433775.1. GTDB lineage: Bacteria > Bacillota > Clostridia > Christensenellales > CAG-314 > Fimimonas > Fimimonas gallinarum. Next base: position 31,680 of record HF998492.1, read on the forward strand.
GGACGCAAAGGTAACGTTGACAATCGTGTACGGCAACGGAATGGCAAACGGCGTTTATGACTACGGTGCAAACGACGCTTTGGATATGGAACAGTACAAACCGGCAGGAGCAAACAACAAGTTCTTTGAAGGTTGGTACACCGACGAAGCGTTGACGCAGGCGTTTGAAGCGACAACCATCACGGCAGACACAACGGTTTACGTCAAGTGGACTGACGCAGGCAACTATACGCTTGTTTCCGAAGGTTCCTACGGTTTCGAATACAATGCCGAAGGCGGTTATTGGGCAAACAACAACCAGGGCGCACACGATTCCAGCGCTTCCATCAAAATTGCCGCTATCGACGGTCCCGTACAGGTAAAGGTTACCTATTGGATCAGTTCCGAAAAGAACTACGACTATCTGTCCTCCGTTGTCAGCGGAACGGTGGAAGGTGCAAGCATCAACACCAAAGGCAGCAACTACACGCAGGAGGAAGCACAGGTCGGAGAATTTATGCTTCAACAAGGTGCAACACTTTCCTTCACTTACAAAAAGGACGGTAGCGGAAACAACGGTGACGACACTGCCTACATGATTTTGGAAATCAACGGCGTTGTGGTAACAGCCTACGTGTCTGCCGAATAATTGTAAAAGCAGCAGTCTGGTGCAAAACTTTCTGCCGAAAATTAAATGCCTGCCCAAATTGCACAAAACTTTTGTAAAGGCAAGTGCAAAGCAGTGCAGTGCATGTACTATTTCACACAACAGTGTTGCACCTGGCAAAGTTTCAACAAACTTTTGCAATTTTCACAAACAAATAAAACGACGGGTTTTTGCCCGTCGTTTTTTTTTGTGTTTTTTCGGTACGAAGTAATGAAAATTAAGCAAACTGTGCAAATTTCAAAACAACTGTGAAACAAAACACTTTCGCCAATACACCAACGGTAAAACCTTGCTTTCAAAAACAAATTTTACGCACTAAAACACTTCAAAGGTAGAAGTTTCAAAAAAACCGACAAACCTGTCGTTTATCTTCACAGTAACCAAAATGCAACGTTAAAGATATCATTGCAAATCACGAAATAGTAGTAATTGTATTGTGTAAAAATTTGCTACTTTCAACGTACATGCGATTTGCCCCAAATTGCACTAAATTTCAAATTGTTAATTCATTACAAATTGCACGGTACTGCAAAAATAGTTGTTCATATTGTTAAATCATGTCATCAAATAACAGGTCGAAAGCGCAGAAATTAAATGCAATGTCAAAGATATCATTGCAAATCACGAAATAGTAGTAATTGTATTGTGTAAACAATTTGCTACTTTCAACGTACATC
>HF998493.1 GCA_000433775.1 Corallococcus sp. CAG:1435
AAATTTTACGTCTTTTAACTTTGGACTGCAAAAGCAAACTTCAATAAAAGCAGTTGCGGTTTACAACTTTACGGTGCGTTAACATTCGTTTTCTACTGCAAAATTTATTCTTCATGAATTTTTATTTTATATTTTTCAACTGTAAACAAAAATACGGTTGCCGCCTTATTTTCATTTTGAAAAAAACAAAATAACCCCCTTTGTTCGCTCTTTTTGTCTTTACGGAAAAGAGCAAATTTGGTATAATATAAAAAACAAAAAACGAGGTTACAAATGAGTAAGGCTGACATAATTTTTATGCAGAATATGCACGACATAATAGACCACGGTTATTCCGACGAAAATGCACAAGTGCGTCCCCACTGGTTGGACGGCACGCCTGCACACACCAAAAAACTGTTTTGCATTGTAAACAGATACAACTTGCAGGAGGAATTTCCCGTAATCACATTGCGACGCACGGCATTCAAAAATGCCGTAGACGAATTGTTGTGGATTTGGCAAAAGAAAAGCAACAACGTTCACGACCTTCATTCCCACATTTGGGACAGTTGGGCGGACGAAACGGGAAGTATCGGCAAGGCCTACGGCTATCAGTTGGGCGTCAAGCACCACTACAAGGAAGGAATGTTCGACCAGGTGGACAGGGTACTGTACGACCTCAAACACAATCCTGCAAGCAGACGTATCATCACCAACATTTATGTGCACAGCGACCTTTCGGAAATGCATTTGTATCCTTGCGCCTATTCGGTAACATTCAACGTTACCGACGGAAAACTCAACGCCATTCTCAACCAACGTTCCAACGACATGGCTGTCGCCAACAACTGGAATGTGGTGCAGTACGCCGTGCTTGTGCACATGTTTGCGCAGGTTTCCGGCTTGCAGGTGGGTGAACTCGTGCATGTAATTGCCGACGCTCACATCTACGACAGGCACATTCCGCAGGTAGAAAGAATGTTGCAAGGCACGCCGCTTCCCGCTCCGAAGTTTGTAATAAACAAGGATATCACCGATTTCTACAAGTTCACCGTGGACGATGTGGCTTTGGAAAACTACCAATTTCAGCCTTTTTCTGAAAAATTCGAGGTGGCAATCTGAAAAATGTTTCCTCTTCGTAAATTTGTGTGAATTTGCAGTGCGTGTTTTATGCTTTCTCATGCGTTTTGCAAAAATTTGTGTAGCACGACATTTTTCGCCCTTAGCAGCGAAAATCAACGGCGTTTTTGTGTTGTCTGTTCTCACGTTCACGTTTTGCAAAAATCGGCGTTTGGCAAGCAAAAAATCAGGCGCAGGCAATGCAATTTTTTTGAAATTGCCTAAAAGCCGAAACATTCGCAGTGTTGTGCTCTTATGCATGGATGAAGTTTGTCGTGCAGGTCATTTTCAGTTTTGAAATGCGAGGTTAAAATGAATACAATCGTAGTTGTTGATAAAAATTGGGGAATAGGCAAAAACAACGATTTGCTTTTCCGCCTGAAAAAAGATATGAAGTTTTTCCGTGAAACCACCACGGGAAAAGTTGTGGTAATGGGCGCAAACACATTTTTGAGTTTTCCTTCGGGGGCGCTTCCAAACCGTGTAAATATCGTGCTGGATTCCTCCGGCGCAAAGCACGACGGTACAATTTCCGTCGACAGCGTGGACAAACTCAATGCCCTTTTGCGCAATTACGACAGCAACGATATTTTTGTGATAGGCGGCGCTTCCTTCTACAAACTTATGTTGGACAGATGCAGCGTGGCTTACGTTACCAAGGTAGACGCCGACGGCGATGCGGAAGTGTTTTTCCCCAACCTCGACCAAAAGGAAAATTGGCGTCTGGAAAGTCAGTCGGAAAACATATCTGACGGAAACTACAACATCTCATTTTGCAGTTACGTCAACGACAAGGTGGAAAACCAACGGTAAATTTTCAGAAAAAACTCCCTTTTTTCGGGAGTTTTTTTGTACAGTTCAAAAAATTTTTGCTTAAATTGTTATTTATTCAAGGCAACAAACGTTGTCGTGCATTCACGTCAAGTTTTTTCGCCTTTGTTTGCCTTTGTACAACTGTTATTCAACTGTACTATCGCCGTTTTTTGTTGAAAAAAATCTCAAAATATGCTAAAATCGCAGTATAGTGCAAATTTTGGTATCAGTCAGCAAGGAGAAAACATATTAACAAATGAAAATCAATAAAAACGGTAAGGATACGGAAAAACAGTCGGCAGAGCCTGTTGCCGAACAACAGCAGGAATTGCAACCCGTCGGCGAAGAGCAGGTTGCATTGCAGTCGGACAAGATGCGCAACAAGCCCATCGGTAAACTTTTGCTGGAAATGAGTTTGCCGGCAATTTTTTCCATGCTTGTGCAGTCTTTGTACAACATTGTAGACTCTCTTTTCCTCACCAACATTACCTATATTGAGGAAGGCTACAAGGGACTTAACATCGGCAAAGACTCTTTCAACGCCGTAAGCATAGTAATGCCTATGACAATGTTTGTAACGGCAGTGGCAATAGGTATCGGTGTCGGTGCAAACGCCTACATTGCACGCAAACTTGGCGAGGGCAACCGAGAAAGTGCCAACAAGGGTGCAAAAACGGCAATAGTTATGGCTTTGTTTGCATGGGCAATAATGGCGGTAATGGCTTTCACCCTTTCACGTCCCTTTGTGCAGGCATTCGTTAACGACGGAAATGCCACCGACGTCAATTACGTTGTGGAAAAGGGCACAATGTACCTCACAATCTACATGGCGGCAAGCGGCGGCGTTACGCTGGATATCGTCAGTGCACGTATTTTGCAGGCTACCGGCAACATGAAAGTTCCCATGATAAGCCAACTTATCGGTGCCGTTACCAACATCGTGCTGGATGCGCTTTTCATCATGGTGTTCAAAATGGGCGTTTTCGGCGCAATTTTGGCAACGGTGATAGGTCAGTGGTTTGCCGCCTCTTTCGATTTGGCGTTTTTCATCTTCAAAAAACAGGACGTGTCCATTTCTCTCAAAGGCTTCCGCTTCAATGCGCATTACTTCGCACGTATAGCCAAAATAGGATTGCCAGCCCTTGTTATGAACGCCATGAGTTCCGTTGTTACCATTATTCTCAACGTTATGTTGCGTTCCTACACAAACGGAATCACCGTTTTGTCTGCGTACTTCAAGGTGCAGTCCTTTATCTTCATGCCCGTGTTCGGACTCATGCAGGGAACAATGCCTATTCTCAGTTACAACTACGGCGCAAACTTGCGAAAGAGGTTCAGTTCCACCTTCAAACTTTCGCTGTCCATTGCATTGGGCGTAATGACGCTGGGGACGTTGCTTTTCCAACTGTGTCCCGAATTGCTGATGTCGATATTTGAAAGTAAGACGGTGTCGCAGGGACAAACGTGGGAACAGTTGCAACAGGAAAATATGCTTTTGGTGCGAGAAGGTGCCTACGCTTTCCGTTGTATCAGCATTTCCTTCATACCGGCTGCATTCAGCATTTTGCTGATAAATATGTTGCAAAGCATCAACTGCCCCGTTTCCAGTTTGCTTTTGAGCCTTTCTCGTCAACTCATTTTCCTTATTCCTTCGGCAATACTTCTCAACATGTGGTGGGGACAGGAAGGTATCTGGTTCTGCTACCCGTTTGCAGAAATTCTGTCAATTTTGGTGTATATTGCTTTTGTAATAAAAGACTACAAAAAGCAGTTTGCCTACAAGGAACAGCAGTACAGCCAACATTTGTTGGGGTAGGGCAATAAGAAAAAACTTTTTGACACAAATTTTTTCACCCGTCAGCAAGAAAAAGGTTCTTTTTGTCGGAAAATCGTTTTCCAATCAACAAATTTGCCTTCCAATGTGTGCGCTTGTTTCATAATAATTCTCTTATGTTTTCTGCCCAAAAACGCCGTAACGTTACGGCGTTTTTTTGTTTGTCAAACACTTTTCAAAGCGAACGTGCGATTGCTCGGTAGGCGGTCGTTTCTTTAAGTGCGCAAATTTGTGTTTCGGCGTTTTCCGTAGGGATACGCCGTTTACGCAGTTTGTGCGAAAGTAAACAAAAATTGACGTGTAACGGCAAACGATTTAATTGAAAATTGTGTTTTCCGTCAAAGTTATCAAGAAAGCACCGCAAGATTTTCAATTTTACACACAGACATAGAAATACGCAAATCACCACAAACTTTCGTTTTTGCTACACAAAGCCGTTCCGTCACATTTTCGTTGTAATATTTTTACGAAAAATCATAGCAACAACACACCGTTGCAAATCGTCGCACATATGTTTCGTCAGTCTGCGGTAACGGTTCACGCAGTTGTTGTCGTACAATTTCCGATAATTCGTCGTAAACACAAATGAAGTTTGGTTATATGTTCTTGCCCGTTGAGTCAATATCATGTCTGCTTGCAAGTTCATTTGAGGCAGGAGCAAATCTTCTTGTCTTCTAATTTGTTGTTGCTCTTCATAAAATTTACAAAAAGTATTTCGGAGGTGCGTATTTTTGACGCAACCACAAATGGACTACAAAAGGGGGCTTTCCTCGGCGGAAGCGTCCCAACGACTTGCCAAACAGGGCAAAAACGTAACAACGGGCGGTAAAAAAAGCAGTTTTGTCAAAAAGTTTTTCAGTCAGTTTGGCGATTTGATGATAATAATTCTGCTTGTTGCCGCCGCTCTTTCCTTCGGGCTGGCATTGTACAGCGGTGAAAAAGCCGACATGCTGGAACCTGTAATAATAGTTGCCATTGTGTTGGCAAACGCTTTTTTGGGCGCTTTTCAGGAGTACCGTGCGGAAAAATCACTTGACGCCCTCAAAAAACTCACTTCCCCCAAAACAAAGGTGGTGCGAGACGGCAACGTAATTCTTTTGGACAGTGAGAATGTAGTTGTCGACGACGTTTGCGTTTTCGAAGCGGGCGACGTGGTGACGGCAGACTGTAAGTTGCTTAGTTGCGAAAGTTTTTTTGTCAATCAGTCGGCTTTGACGGGGGAAAGCACCCCTGTAGAAAAGCGACAATCATCTTCTCACGGCAAACGTTCCGACACAATTTACAGCGGAAGTTTTGTAACCAACGGCAGATGCACTGCGCAGGTAACCGCCACAGGCAGGAACACCGAACTGGGCAAAATTGCCAATTTTCTTGCTGATTCCAAAGCCGTTCTCACCCCGTTGCAACAAAAGTTGAAGCAACTTTCCAAGGTGATAGGGATAGTGTGCCTGTCTGTGTGTTTTGTTGTGCTTGTGGTCGGCTTTGTAAAGGGCGTCAGGGCAATGAAACCGGGCGATACGCTGACGGCTGTGTTTGTAAACATTTTTCTCACCTCCGTTTCTTTGGCTGTTGCGGCAATTCCCGAAGGCTTGCCTGCCGTCGTAACGGTGGTGCTTGCCAAAGGCATTGAAAAAATGGCGGCGAAAAATGCCGTTGTCAAAAGGCTCACGGCGGTGGAAGCGTTGGGAAGCGCTACCGTTATTTGCAGCGACAAAACAGGCACTCTCACGCAAAACAAAATGTCGCTTGTGGGAATGTACGACGGAAAGTCCTACCGTCGTGCGGCGCAAATTCCGCAAGAGGACGCAAACTTTCAGGCTTTTTGCTGGTGTTGCGATGTGGTAAAAAACGACGAGGGGTGGTTGGGCGATCCCACCGAAGTGGCAGTGGCAAGCCTTATGCAAAAACCGAATTTCGCCCTTCGTCTGTTTGAAATTCCCTTTGACAGCAACAGAAAACTTATGACCGTCGTCGTAAAGCACAACAACCGATACTTTGCCGTTACCAAGGGCAGTTTTGACGCCATGAAAAATGCCTGCAATTACGATGTGTTTCAAAAACACTACAACGTGTATGCAAAAAAGGGTCTGCGTGTGTTGGCACTTTCCGTCAAAGAGGTGCGGCACGATTTTTCCAAAAGCCTAGCGTTGGAAAATTCCCTCAACATCACCGCTCTGTTCACTTTGGCAGATCCGCCCAGAAAGGAAGTTTTCCGTGCCGTGGAAATGTGCAAAAGCGCAGGAATCCGCCCCGTAATGATAACGGGGGACAGTTTGCTTACGGCGCAGGAAATTGCCAAAAATCTCGGTATTCTGCAACAGGGCGACATGGCAGTGGACGGCGAAACGCTGCAAAGTTGGTCGGACAGTCAACTTGCCCGAAACGTCGGCAAAATTGCCGTGTATGCCCGTGTTACACCGTCGGATAAGTTGCGGATAGTCAACGCCTGGAAAAGCGTAAACGCCGTTGTGGCAATGACGGGGGACGGCGTAAACGATGCGCCCGCACTCAAAAATGCCGATATCGGTTGTGCCATGGGAAGCGGCACGGAAGTTGCCAAGGACGCATCCGACATCATTCTTGCCGACGACAACTTTGCAACAATCGTAGACGCCGTATCGTTGGGCAGAAGCGTGTACCAAAACATCAAAAAGGCAGTAACCTACCTGCTTACATGCAACATAGGCGAAGTGCTTTCGGTATTTGTGGCTTTGCTTATATGGGACGTTTCGCCCCTTTCGGCAATGCAACTGCTGTGGATAAACCTGGTAACGGACGGTTTGCCCGGTCTTGCCCTTGGAATCTACAAGCAGGAAGACGACGTAATGAAAATTCCCCCCAAAAAAGCAGGCGAAACGTTTTTCAGCGGCGGCGGAGGCAGGCGGATTGTGCTGGGCGGAATACTTTTTGCCCTTTCAACGCTTGTGGGATATGCCGTGGGAAACAGTGTGGACAGCGCATCTGCGTCCACAATGGCGTATCTCATTTTGTCCCTTTCCCAACTGATTTTCGTGCTGGAAATACGCAGCCGTCACAGTATTTTCCGAGGGGGAATAACGGTGTTTATGGCTGTAAGTTTTGCAGTGTCGGTGGTAATGGTGTTTGCAGTTGCCTTGGTGCCTGCTTTGCAAGGACTGTTCGGATTGACGCAGTTGCCGTGGCAAATGTATCTTGCTGCGTTGGCACTTTCCACCCTGCCTTCTTTGGCGAGGGAATGTTACCATCTTTTTTACTTTTTGAAGAAAAAAGCCGTAAAGTAGGCAGTGTTTGTCAAAGTATTTGTTGTAAGTCCTTGAAAAAAGTGCTGTAATTTGATACAATACAATGAGAAATTTTTTGCAGAAGGTATCAAATGCAAACGGAAACACTTCAAATGGTTCTTGACAACGCCTATATGTACGCCAGACAACTGCGTGTGCCTGCATTCAAGGCGGAGCATGTGCTGTATCAGTTGTCGGTGGTGGACAGTGATGCCAAAAAAATGTTGGAAGAATTCGGTCTTACCAAAGACAATCTCGGTCTGATACGTACAGGCAGGGGCGGTCCTCTTACCGATTCCAAAGAGGTGCAGGAGTTGGTGGCACGTGCAACGTTTTTTTCGCAGTCTTTCGGGCAAAAGGACGTAACATGCACGCACGCATTGCTGGCAATACTCAGCATGCAGGACAGTTACGCCTACGACAAGATAAGGTTTTTGTTGCGACAAAGGGGCAAAACCCCTCAGGAAATGTACCAACGAGTACTGAAAACCTGTCCCAACTGGGAAAAGATAGGCAACTTCACACGCAGTCCCGTTGTAACTCCCGTTGCACGGGCGGAATCCGACGACGATTTACACAGGGAATTTGACAGTGTGGAGGGAGAAAGAGCCAAAACACCCGACAAACCGCAAACAAGTGCCATAGAATTCGGCTTCGACCTCACAGAAAAGGCTTTGGCAGGGGGATTCGACCCTGTAATAGGCAGAGAAACGGAAACGGCACGTGTTGTGCAAACGCTCACAAGACGCACCAAAAACAATCCCGTGCTTGTGGGAGAAGCGGGCGTAGGCAAAACTGCCGTTGTGGAAGGTTTGGCAATGGCAATGTCGCAAGGGCACGTTCCCGCGGAGTTGCAGGGCAAACGTCTTGTGGAGTTGGACCTTGCCGGTATGGTGGCAGGCACACGTTACCGGGCACACGTTACCGTGGCGACTTTGAAGAGAGGTTGAAACGTGTCGTGTCGCAGGTTATTGCGGCAGGCGACGTAATTCTTTTCATAGATGAAATACACAATCTGGTGGGTGCCGGCGGTTCGGCGGAAAGGTCGATGGACGCAGCGGAAATACTCAAACCGGCGCTTGCCCGAGGACAGTTGCAAATTGTCGGCGCAACAACCACGGCGGAGTACAGCAGATACATCGAGTCCGACCCTGCTTTGGAAAGGCGTTTTCAACCGATAACCGTCAACGAGCCTTCCCCCGAAATGGCAATAAAAATTGTTTCGGGGGTGAAATCCAAGTACGAAAAGCACCACGGCGTGCAAATAACGGAAGAAGCCATTCGTGCCGCAGTGTTGCTGTCCGTAAGGTACATCAACGACAGATATCTTCCCGACAAGGCTTTCGACGTCATCGACGAAGCGTGCAGCAAACTGAAAATAAAAACTTTTGCCGTGCCGCAGCGTTTGGTGCAGTTGTCGTCGCAACTGAGCGAACTCAAACGCAAGCGTGACGTTGCCCTTTCTTTGCACAACACCGAAGAGGTGGATGCAATAAACAAAAAATTCAACGAAGTGTATTTTTCCTACGAATTCGAGCAATCGGCGTATGAAGAAAAACTTGCGCAGCACAAGTGCCAACTGACTGCGGAGGACGTAAAAGCGGTAATTTCACAAATGACAGGTGTGCCTGTAACGCAAATTTCACGTGAAGAGCGTGACAAACTTGTGCATTTGGAAGAGGAACTGCAAAAGCGTGTGATAGGTCAGCAACAGGCGGTGCGTGTTGTGGCAATGGCGGTGCGCAGGCAACGTGCCGGCTTGAAAGACCCCAACAAGCCTATCGGAAGTTTCATTTTCGTGGGACCGACGGGCGTGGGAAAAACGGAACTCACCAAAGCGCTTGCCGAAAGTCTGTTTGGCGATTCCAACGGCGTGATTCGTGTGGATATGTCGGAATACATGGACAAGCAGTCCACTGCCAAGTTGATAGGTGCGCCCCCGGGATACGTCGGCTACGAGGAACGTGGCTACCTTACGGAACAGGTTCGAAAAAAGCCTTACAGCGTGGTGTTGTTTGACGAAATAGAAAAGGCGCACCCCGATGTGTTCAATTTACTTTTGCAAATACTTGACGAAGGACGTCTCACCGATTCTCACGGCAAGACGGTGGATTTCAAAAACACCGTAATAATCATGACCAGCAACATAGGCGTTGGCGACCAGCAAATAAAAATAGGTTTCGGACAAAGCAACGACTACACAGCCATGCGTGACAGCGTGGAACGTGCCTTGAAAAACTTTTTCCGTCCGGAATTTCTCAACCGTGTGGACGAAGTGGTGGTTTTCAACTATCTGGGCGAGGCGGAGGCGTTGAAGATAACGGAACTGCTTTGCTCCAATTTGCACAAGCGTCTGCAAGGCACCGTCAATCTGAAATTCACCGACAAAGCGGTGCGAGCCATTGCCAAGGCGGGATTTGACAAGGAGTACGGCGCAAGACCTCTCAAACGCACCATTCAGCGTAAGGTGGAGGATGCGCTTGCGGAAAAAATACTTTTGGGAGAAGTGCATCAGGGCGACACCGTCGTGGTGGACGCCATCGGTGACGCAATAACCTTCCGCAGGTAGCAACGCAACATTTCCAGTCACTGTTTTTCACTACCGTATTTGATTTTTTGATACAAATTTGTGTGTTCGACGCCGCAAGACATAAACTTGCGGCGTCGTTTTTTATGGCTAAATCGTGATTGTTCTTTTCGTGCAAAAAGTGCAAGTGATTTTTTGTGTGAAAACAGACAATTTTTTATGAGCCGTCAAATGTCTTTTGTGTCTGTGGCAAGTCCATTATGTTGCAAATTTTTGTAGTGTAAAGTTTTTTTGTAATGTGAAGTTTTTGGTTTTTTACAAACGGTTTCAAAAACTTTTTTTACAAATTTTTTGTGTCACAAGTCTGTTTTTGGGAAAGCAGAGCAAGGTGCTTTTTGCAATGAACGGTAAAAAGTCTTTTGTATCTTTGGCAACACAATTCTGTTGCAAATTTTTGTAATGTAAAAGTTTTTTTGTAATGTGAAGTTTTTTGTTTTCCAAAACGTTTCTGCAATTGGTTTTTACGGTACAAGTATTTTTGCGCCCCTCCCCTTTCCCTTTGCGTAAAGTGTCAAATTTTCAGGAATTACTTTTGGAAGTATACGGTGATTACTGCAAGTTGAGAAGTTCAACGGGGCAAGCCGTTTGTCAAAACAGTTGAAAGTTGCTGTCGGAAAATGGCTGTATTTTTTAGCAACGTGTCGAAAAAAACGGTACAATATCCCCTTTTTTGCCCTTTGGGGGATTTTCTTTACAAAATTTGTGGCGTACAAGACACTTTTTTTGTCTTTACTATTGAATTTCACCAAAGTTATGATATAATTATTGTAGGAGAAAGGCTTTCTTTTTCCAAGAAAAGTCGGAGGTATGGCTATGAAACTAGAAATTACATCCAAAAACTATCGTGTAACTGACAGGTTGGAACACATTCTGACCACCAAACTCAAAAAGTTGGACAAGTATTTCCCCGACAGCGACACTCCTTGCAAAGTTGTCTTGACGGATCTCGGCAGACAATGCAAAATGGAAATTTCCATCACCTATCACGGCACTTACATACGTTCGGAAGTCGTTGGCGACACGATGTACTACAATATCGATTCCTGCCTTCCCAAGTTGGAAAGGCAACTTGTCAAGCACCGTGAAAAACTCAACAAATCTCACAAAATGCCCGAACGCCCCACGGAATACGAATTTGTTTCCGACGTGGAGGTGGAACCGGTACAAATAGCCAAAACCAAGCGTTTTGCGGTGGACCGCATGTCGGCTTTGGAAGCGGCGGAAAATCTGGACATGTTGGATCACGATTTCTACCTGTTTGTCAACGAGGAAACAGGCAACGTCGAAGCTGTTTATCGCCGCAAAGACGGAACAATAGGTTTGTTGCAACCTTTTGTGGCATAATTTAATTACGGAGTAAAGATATGAACGTACTGACGATTCTTGCAGAGGGGTTTGCCGATTCCAGTTTTGCAAGATTATTCACCGAAATGCAGGTGTTGCCCATGGTGCTTTTCATTGTGGGTTTCATCTTCTGCGCAATCGAGGTGTTTGTGCCGGGATTCGGATTTTTCGGCATAAGCGGCACGATAATGGTTGTGGCAGGCATTATAATCCGTCTTTTGCAGGATGGCGACGCCATGATGCTTTTGTACATGATAACAATTTCCCTGTTGTTTTTCTTCCTGCTGTTTTTCGTATTCAGCAGGTTGGTCACCAAAGGAAAACTCAGCAAAACGGCTTTGTTCAACGTGGGCACCGCCGTTTCGGAAGAAAAAACGGAAGGTACAAAAGACTTCACCTACCTTTTGCAAAAGGAAGGCGTTGCGCTCACCGTGTTGCGTCCTGTCGGCAAGGCTAATTTCGGCGGAGAAGTTTTGGACGTTGTTGCACGTGACGGTTTCATCAACGAAGGTGAAAAAGTAGTGTGCATTCAGGTGGAAGGACAACGCATAGTTGTAATAAACAAACAAGGAGAATAACACATTATGATGGCTTTACTTTTTGCAAATCCAACCGCAATCAATTTCCCCCCCTGGGCGATAGTGCTGATAGTGGTGGCAGTTTTGCTGTTGCTTTTGTTGCTGTTTTTGCCGATAGGCACCTACTTCATTGCAGCGGTAAGCAAGGCTCACGTTTCCATGGGAAGACTTGTCGGTATGAAAATGCGTCGTATCAAGTACAAAATGCTGGTAGACGTCTACATTCGTGCCCGCAAAGCAGGTCTTACAATCGACATTTCGGAATTGGAATCTCACGTTATGGCAGGCGGTAACGTCAGTAATGTGGTAAACGCACTTATTTCCGCCCACAGCGCCAACATCGAATTGTCCTTGCAATCGGCAAAGGCAATCGACCTTGCAGGACGTGACGTGCTCAATGCCGTCAAAGTTTCCGTAAACCCCAAGGTGATTGAAACGCCCATCATTTCCGCCATTGCCAAAAACGGTATCGAACTGCGTGTAAAGGCAAGGGTAACGGTGCGTGCCAACATTGCCCGTCTTATCGGCGGTGCAGGCGAGGAAACAATCATCGCACGTGTCGGCGAAGGTATCGTAACAACGGTAGGCTCGTCGGAAACGCACAAAGAAGTGTTGGAAAATCCCGATTCCATTTCCAAAACGGTACTCAAAAAGGGACTTGACGCAGGTACTGCCTACGAGATTTTGTCCATCGATATTGCCGATGTGGACGTCGGCAGAAACATAGGTGCGCAGTTGCAAATGGATCAGGCGGAAGCGGACAAACGTATTGCTCAGGCAAACGCCGAGGAACGCCGTGCAATGGCAGTTGCTACGGAACAGGAAATGAAGGCTCACACACAGGAAATGCGTGCCAAGGTTGTGGAAGCGGAGGCGGAAGTTCCCCGTGCAATGGCGGAAGCGTTCCGCAGCGGACGTTTGGGCATCATGGACTACTACAACATGCAAAACATACAGGCGGACACCGCAATGCGCAATGCAATTTCCGGCAGCGGCGAAGGCGGCAAAGGCAATAAAAAATAGGTGATAAAATGATTGTGGCAAACACATTGCTGTGTGCAGGTGAAATATGGGCGATTGTTCCTGTAATTTTCATTGCAATAGTCGTTGTTGCGGTGGCGGTGGCAGTTCCTGCACTGAAAAAACTTGTCAACAGTCAAAACGTCAAAAACGTAGTTGACAAAGCAGACAGGGTAATACAAGAAATTGCGCCGAAGTACAATCGCACGACAAGAAAAGCCAATTCGGGCAGGACAAGTGGCGCAACAGATGTCAAAAAGACGCAAAGTACAATCACTTTCCCCACCGATCACACCCATGCAGGACAGGAAGTTGAACAGTACGAAAAAATTGTAGGCTCGTTGGGCGAAGTAAGCGACGAAGGTTTCGACGAATTGGAAGGCGTACGCCTCATTGCTCACGATCTTGCCTACGACGGCGAAGAAAGCAACAGGGATTACACCGAAGTCGCCAAAATAGTGGTGTTGGGCGATGTCATCAACAATCCCCGTTTCAAAAAACCCTTTGGAAGACGCTGACAAAAACGAGTTGCCATTCAATGTCAACTGTTTTTGCACAGGTCTACCACATCAGTATTTGTTGCAATGCTAAATGTGAAAAAAAAAGACATCTTTCGGGATGTCTTTTTTTTTGTTTTTATTGTGCGGTGCGGTGCAACGTGTTTTCAGACGTACGCCGTGTTTTCACGGTTGGCAATTTGATTGATTCATTTTGCGTTATTGTTGTCTTTCCGATTAGTAGTTGGTAACGGCAAAATGTAACTGCCGAAAGGGCTTTGCCGCTATTTCAGAATTTCGCAACGGCGGACTGAGATTCGGTGCAGTATCCCGCAAAACCGATGTTATTCAACCAACGTGCAACAAAATTTAGTGTGTTCCGATTGTAACGTACGCAACGGCAAATTCCGCCGATTTCTGCGTCGTTTCGTTTGCCTTCAAAAATTCACTTTTGCTGTTTGTCGCCGTGAAGATAACTGTCCACAAGGGCAACGTATTCTTCCTCGGTAATAGCATGCGTTTGCAGTAGCAGACGAAGTTTTTGTATCTTTTTCAACGTTTGTGGCGTTATCGTTTCTACGTTGCCGTAAGTGCTGTCGGTAATGTCGCTTACGGTGAAATGTTGGGTAAGATAGGGCTGGTCTTCTGCAAAACAGGTCGCTGCGGCTTGTTGTTGTGTTGTTTCGTCTGTTGCCGTTGGAGTAGTCGTTTGCGTTTGTTCTTCGTCCTGTTCGGGCAAAGCATTTTTCGCAGTGTCCTGCCGTGTCGGTTGCTCGGGGGCCGTTTCTTGCATTACTTCCGTTGTTTGCCGAGTGTTGGGTTCATCCTCTTTCACGGTGTGTCGTTGAGTTGTTTCGTCTGTTGCCGTTGGAGTAGTCGTTTGCGTTTGTTCTTCGTCCTGTGCAGGCAAAGCATTTTCCGCAAGTTCTTCACTGGCGTCCTCCTTTACTTGCAACTTTGCCTGTTCGTGCAATAGCAAAAGGGTTTGGCTTTCAGGCCTTTTTAGAAGTACGGCGACAATGTTCAACGCAAACAGTATCAGAAAGTTGCACAAAAAGGTTAACGAAAGGGAAAGAGAGGGGATGTTGTAGGTGATGCTCGTCATCAACAAAAAGGACAGTGTAGACACGGTAGCACCCACTACAATAATTATGCTGGCTACAGTGTGGCGAAAGCGTTTAACTCTCGGCTTTGCAAACAACATTGCCACACCCACAAAAATAAGCAATGCAGGAAGGGCAAACGCCAAAAATATCACTACGGCACGTCCTGTTTTAACGTTAGAGGCGGTGGGCATGCGTGAAGCGGCATTGTTTACAATTTCAATGAGATTTTGTGCAATTTCGGGAAGTTGCACGTTCAGAAACTGTAAACTTGCAACACAAGCGACTGTAAGTAAAAACAGCGCAAAAAGCAGCGAATACACTGCGGCAATTATCTGAAAAATTCTTTTCGGGTACATGTCTACCTCTGTGTTTGTTGATACACAAATTATAAACGCTTTACGCTTTTTTTGCAACATTTTTCTTAAAATACCAAATGTCGGCGCAAACCGTCAAGTTTACGCAACAATTTTGCACATGGACACAAAAAAGGCATTCCCTTGCGGAAATGCCGTATTGTAACTAATTATATGCATGCTGTAAGTGCTTTTTTTGCGGTAGTGCAAACACCGTCTTTGAAAAACACAAAATCGGTAATTTCGGCAACTAACCTTTTCCCGTGTTGTTTGAACCTAACAAAACTGATTGCTTTGTACAAAATTTTATTGTACGTCTTTGTTTTTTCGCATCAAATTGTTTTTCGCAACCGTTGACGCTTGGCTACTTTTGACGTAAAATTTCGCCGTTATTGACAACAACGTTCTGCACAAAGTAGTTGTGTTTGTCCATGCCTACAAGAACAATATTTTTCACCTTCACGGCATGTGTGCCGACATCGGCGGCGTCGAATTTCACTTCAAGATTGCCTATCGCTACGCTGTCGCCTTCCACAACCCCCTGCAATTTTCCGAGTTTGGCAATGTCCGCCTTGGTAGTGCCGTCGTACGTTTTGTTTTGAACGGTAAGACCTTGCAAAGTCAGCCCTTTCGGCAAAACTTCAACACACACTTCGCCCTCCACCGTGTAGTTTTTGCAGTTTGTGCCTTCAAGGCAAATGCTGTTTCCGTCCAGAATGTACTTCCCTGCATTTTTGCAAGGCAACTGTGTGTTTTTCAACAGCACCTGCACATCGTCGCCAAAAACGACGCCTTCAATTTTCAACTGCGTGTTGTCCAAATTTGTTGTACCGTCGTAAACTTTTTGCACCGTTTCGGTAATTTTCAGTTGTTTGGGCAACACCGTCAAAGTTGCGTCCGCAGTTTGCACGTCGTAGCCTTCGCATTGAAAAGGCAACACGGAAATTTTCCATTCTCCGCACTGTGTGCCGTCGTTTTCCGCAACAAGCTGAATTTTGCAACCGAGTTTTTGCAATGTGTCCCCCGGAAGCAGTCCGCTTGTTTCAAAAGTCAGCACGGGTGCCGTCGTTTCGCCGTAGGTAACGGTAACGTCTTTGGCACGCACGGTAAGCAGTGGCCTTAGCACCTCAACGGTAACGCTTTGGTTGAATCTGCCTGCAACAACCCTCACGGTGCTGTTGCCCGTTTTGTCGAAGGTGCAGGCAAAATCGGCGTTTTGTCCGTCGTAGTTGTAACTGTCTTTCTTTACATTGTCCACGTACCATGTTACCGTTTCGCCCTTTTTCACCTTGTCCGTACGATAGGAAAACACCTGCGTTTTCCCCTGTCTGACTTCTCCTTCGTAGGTAATTTTTCCCACTGTGCGGCTTCCCGCAAGTACCATTATGGTGGCAAACAGCGCAAACATCAGCGCAACGCAAAATATTGCCAAAATCACGTCTTTTGTCGTTTCGTTTTTTTGTTTTTCAGGCGTTTTGCTCATAATTTTCCTCCGTGCAACTAGTATGTTTGTTTTCGTGCGGTATATACGTGCAAAAACGCCACGTCGGCGTTGCCGTGTTCGGAAACAGGCACGGCTTCGGCACAAAATGTATTGTGAAATCGTGCAAAGTTTCGTTTTTCCCTTTTCCCCTTTGCAAGTTGTTTTGTCGGGTAGTTTGTTTGTGCCTCAACATGGCAAAGCCAAGCACAATGCCCAAACAGTGCAAACATCTTTTGTCACATTGCAAAAATACGTTTCAACTTTTTTCAACGGCAGCAATGTCAGCGGTAGTCGTGCAATGGGCATGCGGACGTCAAAGTTTTTTGTCTTTTTTGTGCAAAATTTTCTTGCATTGTCGCCCAAAAACGACATTTGTTGCAAAAGCAAATTTTTATTGCTTTTTTTAACGAATAATGTCAGTTATTTTTCATAAAAAATATTGAAAAATAAAAACATAGGTGTTACAATATAAATGTTACTTACATTTCCGTTTTTATTGTCAAAGTGAAAGAGGGTAAAATGCGTAAAGACATGGGCATCTCTGCAATGTATGAAACGCACGGGGAAACTGTCCCCGCCTTTGTCAACGGAAATTTTTGCATTCAACCGCAACAAACAAGGTAGTTTGTGCGGTTTTTTTTGTTAAAGGAGATAAGGGACATGAAAAAACTGTTGAAGATTTTTGCCGTCATGTTCATCGTTTCCGTAGCACTTCTTGCCGTGGCGGCTTATGTGCCAAACGGCGATGTTGCGGATGCGGTAACGGCTGACTGCACCCACGAGTATTCGGAAGTAGTCTTGGCACAGCAACCGTCATGCACGCAGGAAGGCTGGCTGGAACATTACACCTGCACATTGTGCGGAAAGTATTTTGTAAAAGTTGGCGAAGACATGGTGGAAGTTGACTGGGAAGACATTTCCAGCCCCGTTCTTGTGCACAAGTGGAGCGATTGGTTTGTAAAACCTGCCACCTGCACGGAAGAGGGCGGCGAAATGCGTTACTGCGCACTGTGCGGAGAAACGGAACACCGTGGCGAAACTATCGATGCGGGGCACAACCTCACCCATCACGAGGCAGTTGAGTCCACCTGCGAAGTGGCAGGAAACAGCGAGTACTGGTCCTGCGACAGATGCGGACTGTACTTTTCCGACGGTCAGGGAAGTCAACCCATCGAGGAAAACAGTTGGATGCTTCCCCTTGCCAAACACACCTACGGCGAACTTATTGAGGAAGTTTCCGCAACCTGCACGGCTGTCGGCACAAAGGCTCACTACGAATGTTCCGTTTGCCACAAACTGTTTGTTGACGGCGAAAGCGGAAAGGTGGAAGTAAGTGCCGAAGAGTTGGTAATTCCCACCACGGGGCACACCTACGATGCGGTAACAACGGGAAACAACGTTTGTACTGTTTGTCACGAACACGAAATTACACAGGCGGAAATTGTCGAAAAACTGTACGCTCTTGAAAGCGGCAAAGCGTTGGACGGCACCTACCTGCTCACGGGAATTGTCACTAATGTCGACGGCACAAATGCCACAATTATTGTGGAAGAAAAAGATATCTATCTGTACTCTTTCCAAAGCACCGATGAATTTTTGGTTGGCGACAGTGTAAGCGTGGTAGGTACGTTGAAACATTTCGACAACTACTACGAATTTGACGCAGGCACCGTTACGGAAGTTACTCATCCCGAATACACACTCACTTTCGGCGCAAATGTGGAAGGTTACACGGTAACGTTGGCGGATGGAAGTCCTGTTCCAACCTCCGCAACTAACGGCACAACCTACGAAGTGAAAATCACTGTCCCCAAAGGCTACAAGGTGGCAAGCGTAACTGTCAACGAAACCGTTGTTGACATGTCTGAAAGTGGCACCTATTCGGTAACTGTTTGTGGTGAAACCACCGTACATGTGGAAATTGTTTCCAAAATGAGCCAGCAGGAAGTTGCCCTCACTTTCCCCGATGACAACCAAGAAAACAACGGGGTTGGTTCCTACACTGACACTTGGACGGCAATCAAAGACGGTCACGAGTGGACGATTTCCAATTTCAACAACAATAGATGGAATTGGACATATATAAAGGCAGGACGTAAGAGTGATCCTTCCGTCGCCACTATTACTACCCACTTTGCGGAACAAATTACCAAAGTTGTTGTAACTGTCGATGAGGTCACCGCAAGCAAAATCAACAGTTTCAAACTTATTGTCGCAACCGATGAAAAGTTTGCAAACATTGTCGAAACGGTTGTAGCACAAGAAATAGCAGCAGGCGACATGGAATTTGTTGTAACTGCACCTGCGGCAAATTTGTACTACAAGATTGAAATCGACTGTCCTGTTGCAGGTTCCAACGGTATTATTCAAATTTCCAAAGTAACGTACACATCTGTTGTTTGCGAACACGAGTGGGGCACATGGGCTCACAAATCCGACGCCACCTGCACCGAAAGCGCAACAGAAAGTCGCATTTGCGACTTGTGCGAATCGGAAGAAGTTCGCACGGTAGGCGAACCTCTTGGACACACTTGGGGCGCATGGAAATCCAATGGCAACGGAACTCACACAGGCACTTGCACAAGAGAAGGCTGTGATTACACTGTAAAGGAAGATTGCACCTTTGTAGACGGCAAATGTGAAGTGTGCGGTGCTCAAGAAGTAGTTACGCACAGCGTAACGGTAGGTTACACCGTAAACGGCAATGCTGCAACAACTTTGCCCGAAGGTGTAACGGTGAAAATACTCGGTGAAAACGGCCTGCCTGTAACCGATTTGGCAAACGTGGTGGAAGGCACAATTACAATCAAAGTAACGGCAGAGGGCTTTGACATTGTTGTTACTTGCAACGATACCCCCGTAACAATGGACGGCGGTGCAGGCACATTTGACTTGACGGCTGATGCAACGCTGTCCGTAACGCTCACCACCCAACCTGAACATAAAGGCACGGCTGAAGACCCCTACTCGGTAGCGGACGCTCTTGCAATTGCAAGTGTAATCGGTCAGGGTAACTACACCGAAAAAGTGTATATAAAAGGTTTGATAGTAGATGTAGGCTCAAGAGGAGATTATCTTTCCAACATTTACATTGCCGATACGGCAGACGGCACGAAAATGTTGGTGTTTTCTGCAAAATTTTCCGAAACGGTAGCCACCATTTACGAAGGCGACACAGTAGTTTTCCACGGTTATATTACGAATTACAACGGCACATTGGAAATTGCAGCGAAAGGCAAAGATTACCCAGAAATGACCGCTGTAACCCGTGGTTCTCGTCCTATCACCGTACAAATGGAAAACGCAACAACAACTTTGCCCACATCTGCGCCTATCGAATCCACGGTAACGTTCACCGTTACTGCAAACGAAGGCTACGAAGTTGTGTCTGTCAAGGTAAATGGCAATTTTATCACCCCCGTTGAAGGAACCTATTCCTTTGTTGTGGGCGAAACTAATGCGGTTGAGGTAACAATTCAAAAAATCACAACCAAACATCAAGTTTCCGTAAATGGCGATGTTGAAGGCTACACGGTAACTACCGACAACGGCATTAAATTGCCCGGCGAGGTTTCCGAAGGTGCGTTGAAATTTACCGTTACCGCCCCCGAAGGCTACCAAGTGGCAACCGTTTCCGTAGGAGGCGCAGTGCTTACGGCAGATGCTGACGGCTACTACACAACGGAAGTTGCAGGTGAAATAACAATCAACATTACTTTCAGTGAAGTTGTAGTTTTGCCAACAGAACTTTTAACGGAATTAACCTTCCCTGATGATAACCAAGTAAATAATAAGGTAAGTGCTTACGATACAACTTGGACGGCAATCAAAGACGGTCACGAGTGGAAGATTTCCAATTTCAACAACAATAATTGGAATAGTTGGACATATATAAAGGCAGGAAGTAAGAATTACGATTCCATTGCCACAATTGCTACCCACTTTGCGGAACAAATTGCCAAAGTTGTTGTAACTGTCGATACGGTAACCGCAGAGAAAATCAACAGTTTCAAACTTATTGTCGCAACTGATGAAAAGTTTGAGAACATTGTCGAAACGGTTGTAGCACAAGAAATAGCAACAGGCGACATTGAATTTGTTGTTACTGCACCTACCGCAAATTTGTACTACAAGATTGAAGTAGACTGTGCATCAGCAAGTTCAAACGGTATTATTCAAATTTCTAAAGTCGCTTACTGGCACGTCGTTTGCGACCACTCTGTTGAAACATGGACACCCAACAACAACGGTACGCACTCAGGTACTTGCAGTTTGTGTGGCGAAACAGTAACGGAAGATTGCACCTACCAAGACGGCAAGTGCACCGTGTGCGAAGCGGTACAGCCCTCTCACAGCATAACCGTTGAAATAGCAAACGGCAGAGTCACTGATTTGAACGGAGAAAGTCTTTCCGCGACAGCTTTGCATGGAACGGAATTGAGTTTCAAAGTTGCGGTCAACGAGGGTTACGTAGTAGACAAGGTAATGGTAAACGGCGAACCGGTTGACGCTGTTGACGGCGTCTATACCGTGATTATTAAGGGCGATACATCAATAGTCGTTTCAACGAGAGATGCCGCCACAACGGTTACCGTCACTTGGGAAACCTTTACCTCTACAAGCGACGCCAAGGACGATATATCGTATACAACTGCCAAGGGCGAAGGTACGTCAGATCCCGCAATAAATGACGGTGAAATAAGGCTTTATCAAAGTAGTAGTGATGGAAAAGGCGGCGGAGAGATCACCGTTACTGCGGGTAACGGCAAGACTATCACTGCTATATCCATAGGTTCAAGCATGAAAACGTCCGTAAAATACTCTTACGTTAATGCTGAGGGCGTGACGGTAGAGAAAACTGTCAGCTTGTCTGCAAACGGCAAAATAGATTTGTCCGACGTCAACGCTACAAGTATCACCTTTACGTGTATGGGAACGAGCAAAAGTACAAGATTTTACGTGAATTATCTTGCCGTAACATACAGATAAAACGTTTCTGCATAACTACCACAAAAAAGGTCGGGGTTTCCCGACCTTTTTTGTGCGTTGATTTGGGCGCAACGCATGCCCTCACAAAAGCAATGTTGTTTGCATCAACACCGAAAAACTACTTTTCTTCGTAGTCTTTGCAGTAGTGCGCCGTTTCGCAGTCCTTGCTGGGTGTAACGGTGATTTGCGAAAGTTTGCAAGTCCCCGATTTGTTGTGGTGTTTGCACACGCAAACGTCGCAAAGAATGGATTGTTGATTTTTCATTTTTTGCACCTCCTGATTTCATTGTTGTCCATTGCCTCAAAAAAAATACACGCATTTCGCACACTTTTTTGTTTTTGTTTGACGTTGTCATGCAAATTTTTTCGGCGTTTTTTGCACCGTGTTGACTATTGATTGCCGATGTTGTATAATGTACAAAAACGTTACGGAAAAATCCGTTGTGAAATGGAGGAAACAATGAAAGTACTTCTTTTGCAAGATGTGAAAGGACAGGGCAAAAAGGGCGAAATAATCAACGTGTCCGACGGCTACGCCAACAATTTTCTGCTCAAAAAAGGTTTGGCAACGGTGGCGACAGCCGACACCCTCAACAGCGTTGCGATACACGACAAAGCGGTAGCCAAGCAAAAGGAAGCGGAAAAACAGCAGGCGTTGGAAAACGCCAAAAGGCTGAAAGGGCAGGAAGTGCATCTCACCGCCGCCAAAGGTGCAAACGGAAAGATGTTCGGAAGCATCACCAACAAGGAAATTGCCGAAGAATTGTGCCGTTTGGGCTACAAGGTGGACAAAAAACAGGTAGTATTGAAAGACCCGATAAAGGTTGTTGGCAGGTACTCGGTGAATGTGAAGATGTATGCCGAAGTGTCCGTGCCCGTCGTTGTTGTGGTGGACTGATTTTCCCCACCCGTATTTGCAATTTGCGACAAACAAAACATAAAGCCTGCAATGACGCAGGCTTTTTTGTTTTTTTCATTTCAACTTGCTTTGCCAAAAACTAGCGTACTTTTGCTTTGCCAACACAACAGCCGTTTTCTTACCTTTTTTATATTGCCTTTTGCCCCTTTGCCTTTTTCCCTTTGCTTTTGGGACATTTCGCCCTTTGCCCTTTGGAATTTCGCCCTTTGCTGTTTGGGCATATTGCTCTTTGTTCTTTGGAAGTTTACTCGTTTTTTTTATTCTATGTTGTTTCATTCGCTGTCTTTTTGTGGCAGTACTCGCTCTTTTTCAATGTCTGTTTGTTTCAACAGCGATTTTCTTACCTTTTTTATATTGTTTTTGCCCTTTGCCCCTTTCCTTTGCTTTTGGGACATTTCGCCCTTTGCCCTTTTCAATTTTACAAACAGCCTTTTGCCCTTCACTTCCCCTTTTTTGTGTGAGTGGAATTCACCTTTTGCATTACTTTTGACGGCAATTTGTTGCAAAAATTTGTACTAGACAAAAAGTTTAGCAAAAATAAAAAAAGTTTAGAAATAGTAATAAAAACGTTTGACAATACTTAATCCTTAAAGTATACTTAAGCCAAGTTGCCACGGGCAAACAATTTTTTATTTTAGGTATATGAGTGTCTGCGAACACTCGTCGTGAAATGCGGCAGTACGTTAAAATATTTTCTTGTTTGTTCGGGGCTATTTTTTTTGGAGAAAAGCGAAAATGGTGGAAATAGGTAAAAAAATAAAACAGTACCGATTGAAACTTGACCTGACGCAGGAAGAACTTGCACAGCGCACGGAACTGACAAAGGGGTACATATCGCAGTTGGAAAACGACCTTTGTTCGCCTTCCATTGCCACGCTGGAAGACATTTTGCACATTTTGGGTGTGTCGTTGCAGGAATTTTTTTCCGAGCCTGCCAACGAACAGATTGTTTTCACAAGCGACGACTACTTTGTTTCCAAAAACGGCGGCGGCACAAACACATGGCTTATTCCCAACTCGCAGGTAAAGGAAATGGAACCGATAATACTCACTTTGCCGCAGGGGGCGCAATGCGAAGAGAGGCTTCCCTTCGAGGGTGAGGAGTTCGGCTACGTTTTGCAAGGCAAGGTGGAGTTGGTAACACTGCGTGAAAAGTGCAAACTCAAACAGGGCGATTCTTTTTCCATAGACGGAAAAAAGCAGCATACAATAAGAAACATAAACAAAGGCGAAAGCAAAGTTCTGTGGGTAACAACCCCGTCGAACTTCTAGGGAGGAACTATGGACGACAAAATCATTGAAATCAAAAACGTGTACAAATCCTACGACGACAAACCCGTCGTAAAAAACCTGTCCCTCGCCATAAGACGTGGCGAGTTTGTAACGTTGTTGGGGCCGTCAGGCTGCGGAAAAACCACCACGTTGCGAATGATTGCAGGTTTCGAACAGCCCACCGAAGGCAAAATCTTTTTCAACGGCGAGGATATTACTCAACTTCCTCCCCACAAGCGCAACATCAACACGGTGTTTCAGAAATATGCGTTGTTTCCGCATCTCACCGTTTTTGGCAACATTGCTTTCGGCTTGAAGTTGAAACTTGTTCCCGACGGCGAGCCTGTTGTCGACAAAAAGGGCAACACGGTGCAAAAAATGCGCAAACTCACCAAAAAGGAAATCACCGACAAGGTTAATTCCGCCCTCAAAATGGTGGACTTGGAAGACTACGGACACCGTTCCGTCAACTCTCTTTCGGGCGGACAGCAACAGCGTGTTGCCATTGCCCGTGCGTTGGTAAACGAACCGCAGGTTTTGCTTCTTGACGAACCCTTGGGGGCGTTGGACCTCAAAATGCGCAAGGACATGCAGTTGGAACTTATGTCCATGCATCAGAAGTTGGGCATCACCTTTGTGTACGTAACGCACGACCAGGAAGAAGCCCTCACCATGTCCGACACAATCGTGGTAATGAAAGACGGAGTAATTCAGCAAATCGGCACACCTTCCAAGGTGTACGACGAGCCTGCAAACGCCTTTGTTGCCGACTTTATCGGCGAATCCAACATTCTTTCCGGCACAATGGTCAAGGACTACTGCGTGGACATTTCCGGTCATCAGTTCCAGTGCGTGGACAAGGGCTTCAAGTACAACGAACCCATCGACGTCATCATTCGTCCCGAGGACATCAAAATTGTGGAAACGGACAGCAAGCAGTGTCTTATTCAGGCGGAAGTGCTCACCTGCGTGTTCAAGGGCGATCACTACCAGGTAACGGCGTTGACTTTCGGCGACGAACGCAACGAAATCATCATTCACGACAACGTAAAAGTGGAACCTGGCGACAAAATCGGTTTGTACATAAAGCCTTTCGACTTCCACATCATGCACAAATCCCGCCTTATAAACACTGTGGACGGCACAATTTACGAACCGGGCGTGGTGGAATTTTGCGAAGGACGTTTCCCCTGCACAAGTAAACTTCCCGAGGGAACCAAAGTAAAGGTGTCTATCGACTTCGACGACGTGGAACTCACCGACGACGAGGAAGACGGCGTAATCGGCGCAACGGTTATTTCCTCCATCTACAAGGGCAGTTACTGGCAGTACATTGTGCGCACCGACGACTACTACGACTTTTTTGTGGATACGGAATACGAGTGGCTAACCAACGACCGTGTCGGCATCAAAGTTGCCCCCGATAAACTTATTATCGAGGCGGCAGAGGTAAGCAATGCGGAGGTGTCAGATGAAAACAAGTAGACTGCATTTTTCCCGCAAGGTGCTTGCCTACCCCTACATGGCATTTCTGATTGTGTTTGTGGTAACGCCGCTGGTGCTTATTCTCATCAATGCATTTGTAGCCGACGGTCAACTCACCTTTCAGAACTTTGCCGACTTTTTCACCGACAGCGGCAGTTTGACGGTTTTGGGCAATTCGCTGGTAATCGGGCTTGTAACAACGGTAATCTGCCTTGCGATAGGTTACCCCGTGGCGTACATTTTGGTCAAGTATCACGCAAGCAGCAAGGTGTTTGTGTTGCTGTTCATTTTGCCCATGTGGGTAAACTTCCTCATCCGCACCCTGTCGCTCAAATCCATTTTCCTTTCTTTGGACATTTCTTTGGGCATGGGCACGGTAGTGTTCGGCATGGTGTACAACTACCTTCCCTACATGATTTTGCCGTTGCACACAACGTTGCTTTCCATCGACCACGGCTACATCGAGGCGGCGGAAGACCTTGGGGCGGACAGAATAACGGTGCTACTCAAAACGGTTTTGCCCTTGTCCGTGCCGGGAATTATCAGCGGCATTACAATGACGTTCATTCCCGCAATTTCCACCTTTGCCATTTCGGAATTGCTTTCCAACAGGCAAATTTACCTTTTCGGTGACAGTATCAACACCAAGTTTACCGTGGCGCAAAACTTCGGCGTGGGTAGCGTTATGAGCCTTGTGATGCTGGCTTTGGTGATTGTTGCCAACGTTTTGGTGAACATTGTCAACAAGGATGACAATGTGAGGAGTACGCTATGAAAAACACATTTTGGAAAAAGTTTTTTGCCAACGGCTATCTTGCAATAGTGTTGGCGGTGTTGTATCTTCCCATTGTGGTAATCATCGTGTTCAGTTTTGCCAACAACAGCAACTTTACCTTTTCCAACGGGTTTTCTTTGGAAGCGTACATTTCCATTTTCAACGGACCCAAGTCGGAAAAACTGCTTTCCGCTTTGGAAAACACGTTGATTCTGGCAGCGTCGGCAAGCGTAATTTCCACGGTGTTGGGCACATTTTCCACAATAGGTATCTTCTACCTTGGCAACCGTTCCAAAAAAATAACGCTGACGGTAAACCAACTGCCCATGATAAACAGTGAAATAGTAATGGCTGTTTCCCTGATGGTGTTCTTTTCCGCTTTCAGTTTCATTTTCCCGCAGGGCTGGACACGTCTTATCATCGGACACGTTTCCTTCTGCACGCCCTACGTGGTGCTGTCCATTTTGCCACGTCTGCAAAAAATGGACCCCAACATGTACGAAGCGGCGCTGGACCTTGGCGCAAACCCCGTAAAAGCGCTGTTCAAAGTGGTGTTGCCCTATCTCACGCCGGGTATTGTTTCCGGCTTTGCAATGGCGTTCACCATCTCTTTGGACGACTTCATCATCACCCAACTCAACAAAGGCGAAACGGGCATTGAAACCCTTTCCACCTACATCTACGAAGACGCACGTCTGAAAAGTCTGGAACCGTTCTGGTTTGCGGTGTTCTCCATCTTCTTCATTGTGGTGCTGACGTTGCTGTTGGTAATCAACATCAAAAAACAACAAAGGAAGGAGGCGTAACAAATGAAAAAAAACACAGTGGCATTGTTGGCTTTGATGCTGGCATTTGTTATGCTGTTTGCCGTAGGTTGCGACACCCTGCCCGAGGACGTGGACGAACTTGTGGTGTACAACTGGGCGGATTACATCTACGACTACGAAGACGACTTCAAGGAATACTACAAAAACCTCACAGGCAGGGACATCAAGGTTACCTACGTTACCTTCGACACCAACGAAACCATGCTCACCAAAATTCTCAACGGCGACAGCATTGTGGACGTAATGTGCCCCAGCGAGTACGCCATTCAGAAACTTCTGGAAAACGGCTTGCTGCGTGAACTCAACTACTTTGGCACTGCCGAAGAGTACATCGACACAAATTCTCTCAACGGCTACGTTCACAACAGCGAAAACATCGACAGCCGTTTCATCGAAAAAATCGACGAAGTGTTCGGCTCCGTGCAGATTACCGACGGCGACGGCACCAAAACCGTGAGAATGGCGGACTACTTTGTCCCCTACATGTACGGAACGCTGGGCGTGCTGTACAACAAAGTGTATTTTGAAGAACTCGGCATTTACGACAGGGAAACGCTCAACAATGCAAACTGGGGATTGCTGTTCAACGACGACGGAAGCGGCAATTTGCTTTCCGACGGTCTTACGGGCAGAATTTACATGAAAGACAGTATCCGTGACAGTTACGCGGCAACGGTGTTCTATCTGTTGGAAAGCGGCAAACTTGACGGACTCACCGTGCAGGATACTTCCAGCTCCAACTACGGCAAACCGTACACCGAACTTACAATGGGCCAGATGATAAACACGGTGGACGACCAACTGATAGATTTGTGCGCCGACGTTCTGAAAAAGCAAAAAGAGCAACTGTACGGTTACGAAGTGGACTTCGGCAAAAACGAACTCATCCAAGGCATTGCCTATGTTGACCTTGCATGGAGCGGCGACGCCTTGTATGCCGTGGAAGAAAGTTGGGATGACGACTACATCGACCCCATGTTGGAATACGAAGAGGGGGAAAGCGGCGGTTACACGTTGGGCTACTACGTTCCTCACGACAGCGGCAACATTTGGTTTGACGGTTGGGTAATTCCCACAACCTGTCCCGACGAGCATTTGCAGGCTGCAAAGATATTCATCAACTTCCTCAACGAACTGTACGTTTCCGCCAACAACATGATGGAAATAGGCTACACGTCGGCGGTATCCGCCGAAAAGGTGCGCAACGACCCCGAGTGCCGTGAAATTCTTGCACAGGGCTACCTTGTGTACGGCGAGGACTGGGAAATAACCGACGAAGACGGCAACGTGCTTTCGCAGGAGGATTGCGACTACGCAAGTTGGGAGGAATTTGCCGAATATTTCTTCGACTACGTCGACCCCATCGACGACAGCAACTGGCGCTATCCCTTTGAAATTGTGCCGGACAACGAGTACGGCAGGGAAATCGATCAGTTGGGCGTAATGAAAGACTTTGGCGCAAACAACAACAAAGTTTCCACCATGTGGGAGGACGTCCGTTCCACGGGTATCACCGCATGGGCATTGCTCGGTTGGACGGCGCTTGCCTTGGCAGTTGTGGTTGGCGTAATTGCCCTTGTACTGTGGTTGAAACGTCGCAAGATGATGTACGTTGTGGTGAAAAAGTCCTCGACGGAACAACACGAGTAGGGCGAAGTTTCGGCGTTAAGAAACTCTACAAAAGGCAGTATAGACCTTTTGCATACAAAAAAACAAAACCAAATCATCTTTCAATCAGTTGCAAAAAATGCGGAGAAATCCGCATTTTTTGCATTTTGCGGTAAATTTTACCTTGAAGGTTGCGTACATTTTCGTTTTCCTTCTTTTCCCGTCGAACAGTTTTGCTTAAAAGCAGTTTTGTGGGCGTTTTTTTGCTTTTCTTGCATTTTTTCGCCTAACGT
>HF998494.1:0-11374 GCA_000433775.1 Corallococcus sp. CAG:1435
GTAGGGAAAGGGGTGCGCAAATTTGTCGTTGCCCACTTCCACCGTGAAAGAGGGAATGTGGAATTTTTCCACACACCAATCCTTGTAACCGCCCACGCTGTCGGAAAGGGAAACCACCTTGTAGCCGGTGTAATTTGAAATTGCCTGTGCGTAACGTTTGTCACGGTAACGGCGGTGCGACGTCTGACCGAACTCCCAATAGATTTCCTCGCCTTTCAGGTGGTAGGAAAGGGTAACGCAGGGTTTGATTTTGCAGGTAAATTCCGCAAGAGCCCTCGTTTCCCTGGCAGAAAAAGGATATTTGCCGACATAGTTTTGCGACGACTTGCAAAAGCAGTTTTCCGCCCCCTCTCCCCAACGGGCGTCGAAGTTGACGTTGAGGTCCACGCCGTCGACGTTGGCTTTCCACAGGGAAAAGTCGCTGTTGCCGTTGATTGCCAACAAGTTGCTTTTGCGCTGTTTGTCGCCGACAAAACCGACGCCCTCCTGACAAAGCCTGACGCCGTCGGGGTTTACCATAGGCACAAAGTAGATGCCTCCCAAAAGGGAAAGTTGCGGATTTTTCACGAGGTGTTTGGCGAGGTTGACCACCAACAACGCCGTGAGATGCTCACGGGCATGTATTGCGCCCTGAACAATCATGTAGTTGCCGTTTTTCTTCCCTACGAAAATGTAGGGAATTTGCTGTCCCAATTCGCTGTTGCCGATGTTGCCCGTTTCCACACCGTTTCGGCAAAAAAGTTGCATTTCGTAAAGCAAGTCGCTGTACCTGAACAAAAAAAAGCCCCCGTTGCTACTACTTTATGTCGCAAAAAGTCAAATTGTTACAATCCAATTGCTCGAGTGAACAAAATTTTTGTCGTCGCCAAAAGCAAACCGAAACAAATTGCCACACGACTCTTGCAATCTGTTTTTGCAAAGACTTGAAAAATGTCGCCGCAATGCTTTTTAATACAACAGACACGGCACCGCAGGAATGAGAAACCACCTTGCGGAATTTTCCAAAACCTGCTTTTTCAAAAATTACTTGCGCCAAAATGCACTAGCCGTAAAAA
The DNA here is from genome assembly GCA_000433775.1 of Corallococcus sp. CAG:1435. GTDB lineage: Bacteria > Bacillota > Clostridia > Christensenellales > CAG-314 > Fimimonas > Fimimonas gallinarum. The sequence continues at coordinate 1,056 of HF998494.1, forward strand.
GCAAAAGCAAAAAATGTACAAAGCAAAAACGCAGACTTCAAAGGAAACAATAGGACTGCTCCCTTTTAGCACAAATTTTATGTACGCAACGCCGTGTTTGCAAAAGCAAGCATTTAACGGCTGTGAAAATCAACGGCAAAATACCGCAACTGTATTTAACAATGCAAAAATTGCATGACAAAATTGCCGTCAAGGTACAAAAATAACGCATACGGTACAAAAAATTGTGCAAAGCAAAAACAAAAAGCAGGAGTAAATTGAGCAAACAAATTCCGACGCCGTCAACGAAAAAGACATTGTTTTACAAACCGTACCGCAAAAACCTGCAAAACGGCAAAATTGTTTTAACGATTGTAAACCATCTTTCCGAAACATTGTTTGCGCCATTTTCTTTACGCAATTTTGCAAAAACATGCTACGCCTGCAAAAATTTGACACTGCTGGTACGCCTTTTGCGTAAAATGTAACGTTTTTGCAACGGGAAATTTCTTGAAAAACAAACGAAAATGCGACAAAAATTGCCACTACCGACTTTTTGAGACATTTTTTTGAGCAAATTGCACAATTAAAGTCAATATCTCTTGCATTACAAAATATTTTGTGTTAAAATACGCATACCACACAAATCATTACACAACATAACGATATACTTGAGGCATTTTGTATCTCTTTTTTTTCCCGTTATGTTGGAATTTGTGTGGTAGCAAATCGGAGATACTTGTGCATTGCGTGTCTTCGGTTTCGAGGCACGCTTTTTTAATGTCCTGTTGTAAAAAAATACAATGCGGAATAGAATAGTGCGTGCGTGTTGTGATTTTCACCTCGGGGGAATAGCCAATGGCAAACGCAAACAAAAAGAATATTGTCGCGATAGTGATAATGACGGTGTTGTCGGTGTTGCTTGTTCCCCTGCTGGCAATAAACATAACGCTTATCATCAAGGGAAGCACCAATCCAGATGTGCCTCCTTCCGTGTTCGGCATTGCACCGCTTGCGGTAACCAGCGGTTCCATGAGCGGAAACAATACCGACAGTTTCGACAAAAACGCTCTCATTTTCGTTTCCGTGCTGGATGAACAAAGCAAACAGCAACTTGCGGTAGGCGACGTGGTAACGTTTCGTTCGTCCGACGTGTTTGTTACGCACCGCATAGTTTCGGTGAACACCGACGCAAGCGGCAAAATCCTTTCCGTAGTTACCAAAGGCGACGCCAACAACACCACCGACGGAGCAATTCCGCTTGAAAACGTGTTGGGAAAATGCGTAGCAAGCGTGGGCGGTCTTGGCGGATTTGCAATGTTTTTGCAAACGCCGTTGGGAATATTCATTTTTGTGGGGATTCCCGTCATTGCGGTTATCGTGTACGACATAGTTTCCAATGCAGCCAAGAAAAAGCCCTCTGCCGAAAAGTCGACGGAAGAGCAATTGAAGGAAAAGGAAGAGGAAATAAGGCGTCTGCGTGCAATGGTCAACGAAAGTCGGCAACAAAACGCCTCTTTCGATCAGACACAACAAACGTCGTCTTCGGCACAAACACAGCAAGAAATTGCACAAGAAAACCCGTCGGACGGGGACTCTTTCCAAAATCAGCAAAGAAAAAACAGATAATAAGGGACGGACAATTCCTCTTGCAGGCAGTTTTTTCGAGGGACATTCCCTTGCAACAACCGTTGCACAAAGTCCAACAAGCAGTATCAGAGTGGGTGAACGCATCGCCCACTGTTTTTTTACATATTTTAGGACAATTTTATAGCTAAGATTAGGTTTTGCTACCACACACGAAACCTTTTCATAAATATTTCAACATAACGGGAGGAAAATTATGACACAAAAAAGAAAACTTGTTTCCAAGTTGTTTGTCGCCGTTGTGGTGCTGACGCTTGTGAGTTGCTGCTTTTTGGCAAGCACCTTCGCACGCTACACCAGCGGCGGTGACGGAACAGGCACCGTAGAAGTTGCCACTTGGGCAATTTCGGGACCCGGTGCAGGCGGAATCAGCGCTACCTTCAATCAACTGTCCCCTTCGAAGGACGCATACGTCGACACCCCTCGCACACATTCCACGGCACCCGTGCTTGTGGCGACAATCAAAAACACCGGCGACGTGGACGCTCTTGTAACGTTGGCGACGGGCGCATCCACCATTACCGCACCTGAAGGAGGCTGGGGAATCTACTCTGAAAGCGAAATCGAAGGATTGTTCACCATCAAACTGTACACAAGCACCACCGACGGCGCAGCAGATTCTGTTGGCGATCTTACCGCTTTCACCGCTGCAATCAACGTGCCTAAAACAAACGGCACTCTCTACGTTTACGCAGTGGTAACGTGGTCTTCCGACGTAGGAAAAACAGATCCCGATCCCGATGGTACCTATGCCGATGCACGTGACACGTGGGTAGGCGAAAACGTAACAGGCGTTTCCTTTGACATTTCCTACACTGCTGTTCAAAACAGCGAAGCTCCCAACGCCTGACATTTTTCGGGAACAAAAAGCTCTTCTCGCCGTGTCGCACGACNNNCTCGCCGTGTCGCACGACTTTGTTGTGTGGCACAGCGACACGGCGGGCGCTTTTTCCCGTTGACAAACGTTTTCAAGCGCAAAACGTTTCAAAAACATTTAATAGCATCAAAACAAAAACTTGACGGCTTGGCGTAACTTTTCGGTACGCACAGCCACAATCACAAAGGCATTTTGTCGCCTTTTTACAGATACGACATTTTAACGGTTGTAAACATTCAAATTCAAAACAAGCCACGCTTTGAAAACAATCAAAGCAAAATTTGCGCACAAAGCGCGTACATTAAAAGGAAAATTACGCTTTTACACAAAACGAAAAAATAGTTACCACACACAGTTTCCACACACGGAAACATTCCGACAAAAAGGGAAATAACAGTGAAAAAGAAAAAAGTAGTAATAATTACAAGGCGAAAACCCACTTCGCAGCAGACGTCGAAACCTTTGCCCAAGCCGAAAACTTTGTCGGCGGAGGCGGAGGCTGTCCTTGTGCCCGAAACACAGCAAGGCGTTTTTGTTGAAGGGCAAACGGTTGAAGAAACGGGGAACGTTTCGCAAAGCATTGCCGTCGACAAAACGTCCGAGGGCGTTTTGCCGAAGCAAGAGGGCAACAACGAAATTGACGCAAAGGGCAGTGCCGCTACCGACGCCGAAACAGCCGTTGAGGAAACGAAGCGGACACAAGACGCCACCGACGCTGATACGCACAACGCAGTAGAGCAGGTTTCGCAACCCGCAGAAGAGGCAGTTTCCTCGGATACACTTGAAGAGGCTTCCGCCGACACGACGGAAGAGGCAAGAGATGCCCTGCAAAATGCCCCTCAAACGCAAAGCGTTGCGTCGGAGTCTGAAACGGCAGACGAAACAAAGGCACAGGCATTACAAGAGGAATCCGCAGTTTCACAAACGCCGTCAGCAACGGAAAAAGGCAACACGTCGACTGTTGAAGAGGCAACGCCTGCCACCACCGCCGCAGTTGCACAAAAGACGGCGGGCGAGGGTACTTTGCCAAATGCGCTCAACGGCACAAGCAGGGGCTTTTCGGAAAAAATGGCGGAGGCGGGATACATAACGGGCAGACGCTACGACGCAGTGAAGAACGCCTTTCTTTCCTACGTTACCGCCACAAAAAAACCACGTGCGGTAGCAAGTCGCATCAACCGAAGCGGGGAAACATTCGGCGTAGGCAAAAAAATTCTCGGCAGACTGCGTATCGTGGGCGGTTACCTGCGGTTGTTTTTGCCCTTGGACCCCAAACAGTTCAACGCCGACAAGTACCATCACAGGGACATGTCGGAAGTGGCAAGATACGCAAAGTATCCGCTGATGATAAAACTGTCTTCCGACAGGCAAACCAAGTACGCCGAAGAACTGATAGACGCTGTGATGAGTCAAAACGGACTTGTCAAAAACCCCGACTACCGTGAAAAGGACCAGGCGGACATTTTCAAAAAAAGCCGCACCAAAAAGGTTGCCGCATCCGTTGCACCGTCGCAACAAGAAGTTGCCGTTGTTGCGTTGCCCGACGAGAAACCTTCCAAAGACGTCAACTTCGACAACAGCGAAAACGTGAAACTTCCACGCAACGCCTACGTTGTGGACAAATCGGGCTACCGTGTGGGAAAGGTGCGCAAAAGCGTCTGGAAGGACAACGACGACAACTTTGTGGGAAAATTTGTCAAACAGGGCAAGGCGGTGTTTGTTTCCGACAGTGAAAGACACTTTGCCTACCTTGACAAACAAAACAACGTTCTTTCCATGCAAAACGCCTACGTGGCGACGCTTAAACGCCGTCCGTCGCTTGCCCTGTGGGCAATACTGCTGGCGTTGCTGTTTTTGATGACGTCGGTACTGTGCGTGTTTGTCATTGTCAAATCCGTTTCCGACTACGTGCCCACGTTGTTTATTGCTTCCAAGGACGGCACAAGTTGGCAGGAAACGGAAAACTTGCCCATCTTTTACCAAAAGCAATTCGGCGACACGACGGTAGTTCCCGGCGCAACGGGAAAGTATCAGTTTGTGTTTCAAAACAAAAATGCCGACGCTTTGGAATTTTCCCTTACTTTCAGCGAAACAAATCAGTACGGCATCAATATGCTGTACCGACTGAAAAGGGACGGGGCGTACATTTCCGATGAAAACAACTTTGTAACGGCGGAACAACTTTCTCAACAAACCCTTTCCATAGATGCCAACTCTTCCACCACCTTCGAGTTGGAATGGCAGTGGCAACACAACGATGCGACAGATACCGTTGCAGGCGAAAACAGCGCAACCTATTCCCTTCACATAGCCTTTACCGCATGGGTGAAAAGATGAAGGCTACAAAAGTAATTGCAAAAACAGTGCGCATTGCAGCCGTTGTGCTGTTGGCGTTGCTGCTTGTCTACAACGTGTACATTGCGGTGCAGAGGCTGGTTTTCAAAAACGCCATGCCAACCGTCTTCGGCATAGGCTGCGCCACAGTAGTTACGGGAAGCATGTCTCCCGCCATCGAAGAGGGAGATTTCATAATTACCAAAAAACAAAATTCCTACAAGGAAAACGACATTGTTACCTTTTTGGAAGAGGAAAGCAACGTTTACATTACTCACCGAATAATTTTTGCCGACGGCAACACCTACGCCACAAAGGGGGACGCCAACAATACGGCGGACGGACTGAACGTTACCAACGACAACATTGTGGGCAAGGTGGTGTTTGTGTGGCATGGATTCGGAAAGGTTGTTTCCTTTCTGCAAAGCCCTGCGGGGATATTTTGCCTGATTGCGGCGTGCGCCGCAATTTGGATTGCAACGGATTTTTTCAGCAAACGGTCAGACAAAGATGAAACAAACGACAAAAAAAATACCAATAGTTAGATACCTGTGTTACCTGCTGGCAATAAGTCTGCTGTTCAGCGGTATTTCCTTTGCAAGGTTTTCCGGTTTCAACAGCGGCGACGTTACATCGCCGTTGAGCCGTTTTGCCTGCTCGTTTGAAATATCCGACATGTCGGCTGCGACATTTTCCAATGTGGACTACTGGCTGACAATAGACGGAGAGCAAACGGCAATGAACACGGCACGTTCCCTTCGTTTCACCGTGAGAAACAACACACGGTTTGAAAACGGACAGGTGGACAGAATAAGCGATGTTGACCTTCAAAGCACGCTGAGGTTGTACGCACCGGCGGAATTTGCCTCCAATCTTGCTTTGCAGATTGTGGAAATAGACAAAAACGGTTTTTACTCCGTCAGTTCGCCTCAATACGTGCTGAGCGAATTTATCTACAACGACGACGGAACATTTGCCACCTCGGACAGAAACGTGGACACGGCGTCCTTCACCGACTACGACGCACGCACCGACGGCGTGCCTTTTGACGAAGTGCTTGCCGTGCAGGGAGGATTTACGGGAACGGCGCAAAACCACAACGGCAAAATTACCGCCTACTGCTCGCAGACGGGCAACAAACTTACAATATCTTCTCAAATGCGTCTTACGCAGTACAGCGTGGGATTTTTGAGGGGAAAATACATTGAAGGCACAGAGGTTGCGGAAAGTTCGGCACCGCTTCTGTACCTTGACTGTCAGGCGGAAATTCCCTACTACACGGTGGATTTGCAACTTTCCGACATGTTGCTCGACGCCGACGGCAGCGCAACGGAAAAACAGTTTGTACTGTTTCTGACGGTGGTGAAAGCCACAAACAACAGCGAATTCAGCATGCAATGGTCGGACGCTTTGGAAAAGGTGTTTGAAGACCCTGCACCAAATTCTCAACCAAAGACGCTGTACGAAAACGGACCGCAGATTTTGGGATACCACTTCGACAAACAAATGCCGCTGCACGTTTTCAGCGACGGTCAGTGGACGGCAACGGGACAAAACACCACCGTGCGGTTGCAAAAAACTTTCGACTACCAAAACGGTGGCAGCAAAATAACTTTCAGCCACGTTGCGCCTCTTCTGGAAGGGGCGACAGCCGTCGCTCACCCGCTGACCAACTTTTTTGACGCCGACTCGACGCCGTCGGAAGACACTTTGTTTGAAAACATCACCAACGTTCACGGATTGTTTGCCCAATGTTCCTCGGGACTGATGACAAACCATGTCAGCATGGCGGATTTCCCCGACAATCCCCACTACGACTCATACGCAAATCAAATTGATGACGTTGCCGACTTCAACATGGGGCAGGCGTTGAGTAAAGCCTATCCCACGCAGATAAACGTACTGTTTATTCAAGCCGACGAGCAGGGAGGCTGATTATGTCAAAGAGAATACAAAACATATTGCTGTGCGTGTTTTTGAGTTTGCTTATAGTAACGCTGCTCAGTTTTTCCTTTTCCTACGGCAGATTCTTTTCCGAACAGGAAACAACGGGCGGAAACTACGGCAGCGATTTGGAATACATTGTTTCCAACCAGATTGAAGTGGGAAACATGGAAGAATTTATCAGCGCAATTCAAAACGGCTACACCAACATTAAAATTTCCGACGACGCAAGCGAATCGATAGTTATCACCACAGGCGTTACCGACGTCGGCTCCGATTTGATAATAAACCTCAACGGACACCAACTTGTACGCAACAGCCGTGAACCCATGCTCAACATTCAGCAGGGCGTTCACCTTACGATAATAGACTCTTCCCCCGATAAAAGCGGAAGTTTCTACAACCCCGTTGGAAGCGTGCTGCAAATTGACGGCGGTACTCTCACCGTTTCGGGAGGAACCTTTGAAAGCGGTCCACGCACGCAGGAGTACCTTGCAAACGGCACAACGGAAAGGGGTGGAACCATTCATTCGACAATGACTCTTCCCGTGCAGGTGAAAGAGGGGGGAACCTATTCCGAAAGAGACGAAATTTTGCCCGTTATTCTGCCAAGGGTAACGCTTTCTTCCGTTACCGATTCCCAAGGCAAACCCAAACACCTGATAAACGGCAACGTCTATCTCGATGCACGTTACAACGACTTTTTGCCGTCAGACACATTTTTGTGTTTCACGGTGAAAGACCCGTCGGCAACAAGCGAAGTTACCAACGTTGAAGGCAGCGCCGACTTTGTGTATTCCTACTACATCAAAAGAGTGGCGGAGGGCAACTCCTTCCGTTACGACTACACCACCGAAAGCACAGGGGAAAACGTCTACAAAGCCACCGTGTACGGCTACAACAATGTAGTAGCCACGGCGCAGGATACCGCTTCCAACTTTGCGGCGGTGCGCATGATGTCGGGCAATCTGTACCTGCGTGGCGGTGCGTACCATTCCTACTTCGGCGTTGACACCGCCTACTGCGTTTCCGCTTCGGGCGGATATATGTCGGTGGAAAGGGGCGACTTCACGGCAATGGAAGAGGGAGTGTGCATTTCCTGTTCCTACTCGCAACCGATGGAAAGCGAATTTCTGAACGTTTCAGGGGGAAACTTCTACTCCGAAGTGGGGGACACCATTCACGTTTCGGGCGGAAAAATGACGGTGTTCGGAGGCAACTTCCAAAAGAACGCAAGCAAATCCACACAGACGGCGGAACTTTCCAACAATGCAATTATCGGCATAAGCGGAGAAAATTCCACCCTTGAAATTGACGGCGTAACGGCAACGATAAACTTCAACGTTGTCGGTTCGGGCATTGCGGGCATACGTTCGCAGGCAACGGGGCAATCCACCCTTTCCATCAACAACGCCACCCTTTCCTTTGCAAATTCTTCGTCCGGCACTGCTTTTGCCAACAACAGGGGAATCTACCTGGAAGGGGGAACGGTAACTGCCACCGACTGCACCTTTGACATGCAAACGGACGACAGTTTCGGTATTCGCTGTGTAGACAAAGGCAGCGTAAACACGGCAAACGTTACCGTGAACGGATGCGTGTTCAAAATGTCGGGACTGCGTGCGAGAGGCGTTTCGGCGTCATTCGGACAGATAAACCTCAACGGAAGCGACAAAAACAACTATTCGCTGTTTTACATCGAACACATTTCCGATTGCTACGGAGTGTACACCACCGCTTTGAACGACGTGGAGCGTGATTTGGACATTTTTGTCAACAAGGCGCAGTTTTTCATGGGACAAAGCACCGACCTTGCCAATTCCGAAGGAATAAACAATTCCTTCAACGGTGCGGGGGTGTATTCCGGCAACGGTAAAGCAACGGTTCACCTGGGCGACGGACTGTTTATTTGCGGCGGCGACGGCGTTTCCGGCGTTTATGCCGAAAAGGGAAGCGTCGTCAGCACTTCCGACAACTCGGTGAAAACGGTGCTGATAACAGGCGCAGTGTACAACGACTACCAAAGCGGAATTTCCCACTTCCCTAGGGGAGGCAACGAGTACGACGTCAGCATTTTTGAAAACAACGACCATCCCCTAAACGTAACGCAAATAAACGCCGAACAGGCGCACGGAATCTACGTTACCGCCGGCACGGTGTCGCTGGGCAGCGTGTTTGTGGCGGTGTACGGACAAAATTCTTCCGGTATTGTTTCCTACGGCGGAGACATCACCGTAAACGGCAGAATGGACATTGCCGTCGTTACCAAAGACAACACCCACCAGCCAAACGTTTTGAGAAGCACGGCGTTGGGCTCGGAAGGAGGTTCGCTTACCTTCAACGGCGACGCTTACATAGTAACGGACAGCCTTGGCATTTACGCATCCGACGGCAACGTTACGGCAAAGGGTAACCTGAGCGTTACGTCGTCAAGAGGAACGTCGGTGTACGTGGACGGCGGTAGCCTTACCCTTGGCGAAACGGGCAAGACGCAACAGACGGACATTGTTTGCGAAATTGACCCCGATTGCTCGTGGAGAGACGGCGAAGGCTACTCCGACGCTGTACTTGTGTTGGGAGGCTCGCTTTTCAGTTACGGCACCCTCAACATCACCCACACGGGATTGCCCAACGACAGGCAAGAGGACAAGTACGACGCCGATACGCTGTACCGTGAATTTGTAATAAAGAGTTTCGCCGTAAGGGTTCAGTCTTCCGCAACCGATTCTTCCATGACGTGCAATGTGGAAATTTTGCGTGGCGAAATAGTAAGCAACGTGGGTGGCGGCGTGTACGTAAACACCGACGGTTCGGGAACTTCGGCAGATTCGGTAGTTCTTGGCGAAAGCGGCAGCAATAATCTGACTGTAACGACAAAAGGCGCCTCCACCTATTGGGAAAGACCCATAGCAATCCCCGGCGCAGCAAGCAACTGGACGTATCAGCAAAACAAAGAGGGTGGCCCCGCCGTGGAAGTCAGAGGCGGTTCCCTCACCATAAACGGCGGACAATACACCTCCGCACAGGGCGAAGGCGTGGTTGTCAAAAGCGGCGTAGTCAATATTCACGACGGCACCTTTGTGGGACAGGATTCCTACAAGTCGGACGGAGGCGACGTTGCAGGCCCTGCCGCTTCGTACGCATTCAAAGTGTTTGGCGGACAGGCTACCGTCTACGGCGGTACATTCGGTTCCCCCTCCGCTTTCGGAAGCGGCGCATTTGTAATGGGAACGGCGGACGTCGTTGCCACGGCACGCATTTACGGCGGAACCATTTACGGCGGAACGTTCAAGGTGAGCGGTCAGGCGGGATTCAGCGTTTGCGAATATGCCGATTTGCTTTTCGACCCCACTTCAAGTGCGATACTCGTTTCGGGAAACGCCTGCGGCATTGCCGTGGAAAACCGAAACGCCCCCACTTCGATAGTAATCAACGGCGGTACCTTTGAAAGCACCGGAAAAAACGGCTCCTACGACGGCGTGTGGTTCAGCAATACGCAAGCCACAATGACGATAACGGGCGGAACGTTTATCGGCTC
>HF998494.1:11387-24696 GCA_000433775.1 Corallococcus sp. CAG:1435
CGGCTCGGTTCGTTCGGGACTGTACTTCCAGTCGTCCCCGGAATGGCGAAAAGTGCAGATTTCCGGAGGAACGTTCAACCGTTCGGGAAACAACTTGCCCATTGCGGGAAGTTACCGTGAAAATTCCGTCATTGCCACAGGCTATCGCTTGGACACAAGCAACCCGTCAAGTTGGCAGGTGCTGGCAAACTGACGAAAACGTCAGGTAAAGGACTGCACACAAATTCAAAACTCCTTTTTGCAAAAGTGTTTTTCAAAACACAGTTACGCTTTGCAGTGGCAACTGCTACAAAAACACTTTCAACCAAAAACGCACCCAAAAAAAACGGGTGCGTTTTTGTGTTTTCGCAATTTGTTGCAAATTTGTTTCACTGCTTTTTGAGGCGCTTGCGTAACCGTACAACGACATTTGTTTTTCTGTAAGCGAACACACTCTCAGACGTTTTTCTCGCTTCAAAGGCAAAACTGCCGTCCTGAAAGTACTTTTGTGCTGTCTTTTTAAGGGTAGCGTGTTTTGTTTTTTTGCGTAGTATTACAAACTAACACACAAAAGGGGCGTTTGTGTGTAAGATTGACGACAAACGCTTGGTTTGTGGCGTTTTTGCACGTTGGTTGTTTCGTTTTTTTTGTGTCAGGGTACACGAACATGCACCGAACCGCAATAATGACTTTTGTTTCAAGCGTAAAAACGCACTTGAAAAAGAGTTGTTTACACAGTGTTTTAAGGGCATTTGCACAAAAACGTGCAAACTTTTTACAACCGTACAAACCTTTTGCGTACTTTTCCTTTGTTGCTTTACACAACTGTCGTTTTTTTTTACATGCAACGTTGTTTTTTCAAATTACAAGCGTTGCAAATTTTTAAGACAGTAAAAAAGGGACGAAACTTTACCTTTCGTCCCTTTGTTTTGTAAACAATGTGTTTATTCTTCTTTTTTGTCCTTGTCGGAGGCGTTTTCATCCTCTTCCACGGGGTTTACATGTACCGACACAAACAGCGGACGGTGAGAATCTATGTCCGTTACCGTTATGTCAAGGTTTTTGTAGGAAAATTTGTCCCCCTTTTCAGGAATTTTGTCAAGTTGTTCGGAAATCCATCCGTTGACGGTACTGCTTTCCGATTGGGCGTCGATGTCAAACTGCTGGCAAAAATCGTCCATGCTCATGCTGCAATTTACACGGTAGGTGTCGTAACCGATGTTTCGCACGTCTTCCAAAACGTCGTCGTGTTCGTCCCATATGTCGCCCACAAGTTCTTCGAGAATGTCTTCCATCGTTACTATGCCCAGCGTTCCGCCGTACTCGTCCACCACAACCGCCATGTGCGACTTGGTCGTTTGCAACTGTTTCAACAGGTCGCTTATTTTTTCCGTTCGGTGAATAAACAGCGGCGGCGTCATTATTTCGGATATCGGCTGTGTGGTAATGCCGTTGATGCCGTAAAAGTCTTTCAGATGCAGTATGCCCACAATGTGGTCGATGTCCTCTTTGTACACGGGCAGACGGCTGAATTTGCTGTTTTCAAATTTTTCCGCAACTTCTTCCGGCGTTGCGTCCACGGGCAACGCTTCCAGATCCACACGGTGAGTGAGTATGTCTTCCGCTTTAAGGTCGCCAAACTCTATGGCGTTGCGCAAAAGGTGTCCCTCGTTGGTGTCGATGGAACCGCCTTCCTGCACCTCTTCCACAAACATAAGCAATTCCGCCTGCGAAAGTTTTTCGTCGTCCTTCTTTTTGAGAAACAGCGACAAAAACTTTTTCCACAGCCAAAACAGAAAGTTGAGCGGCGTAAGAATCCAAATGAGAAACTGAATTATCGGGGCGGAAAACATTGCAAACTTTTCGGGGAAATCCTTTGCTATGCTTTTGGGGGAAATTTCGCCGAAAATAAGCACAACAACGGTAACCACCACGGTGGAAACGGTTGCGCCGATGTCTTCACCCAACAGTTTAACAAACATAAGTGTGCCGAGAGAAGCCGCAAGAATGTTTACTATGTTGTTGCCGATAAGTATCGTGGAAATGAGCCTGTCGTAGTCGTTGGAAAGTTTAAGCACCAGTTTGGCACGTTTGTGTCCGTCTTCGGCAAGCGTTTTTATTCGGGTTTTATTAAGTGACGAAAATGCCGTTTCGGTGGCGGAAAAGTACGCCGAGCCGATGACACACGCCAACATTGCTATTATATATACGGGGTAATTCATACGTTCGATTGCTCCTTGAAAATTTCTGTTCCGCTTGCACTAACTAGCACAACGACCTGCGGAAAAATCTGTACACTGCTTTTACAGTGCGGGAAACAATCAAACTTGCTTTTTGAGGGTGGCAATCTATCTTGTTTGGACAAGGCCCGCCATCTTCGTTCATAATGTTGCTTTTGCTACTCCTTTAGTGTATTTATAAACATTGTACCATATATGCCCGCTTACGTCAACTCTATGCTTTCACAAGGGGGAATATAACAAAAGGGACATTTTTGTCCCCTAGTGTAGCGATTTTTGTTTAATCGGATTCTATTTTGTCGCTTTTCCCCGAATTACACCTGTCGCAAAGTGTACGCAGGTTGGAAGGCTCCGTTTTACCTCCTTTGGCAATAGGCACAATATGATCGACGTGCAACTTTACTCCGTCCGCAGCAGTTGCACCACAAATTTGACAACGAAAACCGTCCCTTTTTAATATATCGTAACGCAATGAATTTGTCATTAATGACCGTTGATACTGCTTGCTTTGCCTATATTCTCTTTGCTGATTTATCTCATCAATTGCACTTTTTACGTCCGATATTCCGTAATATCTTTCTTTTCGATAAGAATTTCTCCCGTGCGGGCTTGTGTATGTGGCGTAACAATGAATAATTACATCCACTATGGGTTTCAATATGGCTTTGTCAAAAATTTTATTTTCTATTTTAACAAATGTTTTGTAAGGTACTTTAACTTCCTTCGCTTTTTCTTTTGTAACAGTTGAGTTTATATTTTCCACCATCCACTGATATGTTTTCTGATTTTTTCTGTTTAACAATACATTTTCCGTCAACTTATCGTAATATGAAAAATCGTCTGCAATGTTACTGCAAAAAAATTTAAAAAGATTTATTTTGTCTATTTGGTATTTTGTCGTGCATGTTTTTTCAAACTTGAAATGGGTATTCACGATTACAAAAATTTTTTGGTATTCTTTGTTTAACTGATTCAGTTTTTCGTATTTTTCACTTACCGTTTTTACTTTATTAGTCCATTTTTTATTTACAAAGTAGGCTATTAAACCAAAAATTATCAAAAACAGTATTACCGTTGCAACTATTATTATTGTTTCCTTACTCACCTTTTGCCTCTTTAGTTTTTCCTGTTGATTCTATTTATCTTTATGAGAATGATAATGACCGTGAAAATGAATTTGTTTGCTTTTATCTGTTTTGCCGATTTTTACAAGTATATTATTATTGGTTTTTCTTGTTTCCCTTTTCGGCTGTTCCAATTCCTTGTACGCTATGCTTTTTTCAACCTTATTGGCATGAATCTTATTGTTTATTTTCCAAATTTTTTTCTCGTCTGAAATAGGACTGAGTTTACTACGTTTTTCACGCAAAATCTGAGTGGATTTTTCTGCCTGACGTATTCTTTGCGCAGGTGTTTTTTCGCCAAATATTCTGAACATATTACCTCCCTGTTTGTTTTTGTATAAATGTTTTTGTTTATTTTGAATAATATTATAACAGTATTTTTTTGTTATTTCAATAACATTGCACATTATTTTTTGCTTTTATCAAAGGCTGCTCTTTGGTTTGACTTTTGAAAAAACTTCCGGAACATTTTTACTTTTTGTTTATGGCGTAAAATGACTTTGCGAAACAATACGGAAAAAACAAAAAAACGCCCGACTTTCGGCGTCCTTTTGTTTACGACTTTAAAGCAAGCCTTTTTTGTGGCATAACTCGCCGTGTCATCCCAAAACGGCAAACAGCCCCACGTTTTTTTGACGGCACACACATTTTGTTTGCAAAACAGCCGTTTGCACTGTTTTAACAAAAGACGTTTGAGTTTACGGGAAAACTATCTTTTGTCAAACATTCCGTCGTGTTTCGTGCAAAAAAAGAACGCATATTGTGCATGCGTTCTTACTTTGTGCAGTTATGTTTTTCAGCCGTAAATTTTTACGTCCACCGGCTCTCCGTCGATTGCGACGGTGAGATTTTTGTAGACGGAATCCAACTGACTGTTTATTTTTGCCGTTTCTTCGTACTGTCTGTACTGTTCCTGTTGCGTTTCCAACTGCTTTTGCATTACCGAAAGCACCGAGTACGCATTTGCCAAATTGGAACGGGAAACTTCTTCCAACGAATTTTGCATGGCTTTCAGTTCCGTCTGCAAAGAGTTCATTTTGTTGGAAATGGTTTGCAGTTGAGCTACCACCACTTTGCCTATGCTTTGCATAGTCCTCGTGTTTTGCTGTATGCTTCCAAGCAGTTTTTCTTTGAACTTTTCGCTTTCGTACAGGTTTATCAGTTCCTTTATCGTGTCGCCACGCTTGTTGGTGTAGTAGTACAACATGCCCGTTATCGCTTCTTCGTTGAAGTAGTCCAACGGTATCACCGTAAGATAGTTGCGTATTTCTTTTAGCATATCGGTTTTGAAATAATTCAGCGTTTCGTTGGCAATTTTTACGGGTTTGTACGCTTTCTCTTTTTCCTGTTGTTTTTCGTTGCTTAACTCTTTGCTCTTTTCCAGATACTCTTTTCTGTCTTTATTGTAAATTTCTTCTATTTTCACATAAACATCCGGGTCGTTTTCTTGTACTAGGTTAATTAACTGGGTGTCAGGTGTTTTTTTCAGTATCGTTTCCATTGTAATGTCAAACAATGTTTCTTTTTTCTTCTGCAATGATGCTTTTTCTTGCTCTTTTCCTTTTATAAATGAGTTCTTTTTTAAATTCAATAGTACTAGTTTGGACAAAAAGTCAAGAATATCGCCCTCTTTAATCAATAAAAATATAGCTACTATATCTGCCAAAAAAGCTACTATCACTCCAATAACAGCAAGAACTTTAACAACACCTGTTAAATTTTTTAACACTGCTTGACCGAACTCGACGTTTGTTAAAAAAACAATTGAAAAAACTAATATGGCTACCCATATCAAAACGGCAATCCATGCTTTTATTGTTTGTCTAACACACTTTGCTTTTTCTTTTTTGATATCATGCTCTATCTGTTCAATTTTTTCCTCTATACTTTTTTCTTCTCTTTTTTTCTGTTCAATCTGTATTGATTTGCCAACAGACAATGCTTTAAGTTTTGTAACGTCAACAACCTTCCCGTTTTTAATCACGTCTGCCATGCTGTTGTACTTTGGATAACAACTACGTTTATTTATTTCAATTTTTTTTTGAGAATACTCCCCCTTCGCCTTTTTGTACAGTTCTTCTGTTTTGTGCAAATTACCAAAGTACTTGTACCCTATGGAAAGTTCCTGCGCAAGGCGTTCTTTTTCCAATACCAAACTGTTTTCCGCCATAATTTCCCCCTCTTTTGAATAAACAAAGTTCGTAAACTAGTTTTATTAATATAAATATAATATTACATATATAAAAGATTGTCAACGTTTAGAATAAATTTGCTTAGGGCAAACGGTTGTTTGGAAGTTTTTCATGCTTTCGTTTTCTCTTAGATTGCTATATATAGAAACTATAAGTTCGCTAGAAAATTCAAGAGGAGTTAAAATTGTTTCTCCAACAAAAGCGCCTTTTGCAAACAAACGGAAACTTTTTTGCTTTTTTCGTGCTACTTTAAGAAAAACATGTTTAAATAATATTTTTCGTATAATATGCAAAAAATTACTGATAAATTGCTTTCTGTTTTGTTATTAAACTTTTTGTTTATTTACTGCTTTTACCATTTATGGTCCTATAATTTTTTTGTTTTAAAATTTGCATGTATTCGATGTGTTTTTGCAAATATTGTGATATAATTTTTAAAAGTGAGGTTTGTATGAAATTGTCGCAAATAGAGTTTAGGAATCACCCCATTTTAAAAAATTTAAAAATTTCTTTTACAAAAAACACGGGAGACACATATTCCAATATAATTTTTGTTGGAGAAAATGGCTGTGGCAAAACAACTATATTAAATGAATTATTCAATTATCGTAACTCAAAGTATATAATCAATAAGATGCAAATTTCGAATGATGGAGACAACAGTCATTTCAAATGCCTATATGTTGCTCAAGACATTAAATTTCGCAATGCAATTAATAGTGTAAATAAAGCAATTGGCGGAAGTATATTCTATAAAGATCTAATCGAGAGTGACAATTCTTCTAACTCTAATAGTGCAAACGCCACATCCATTAAAAAAAACAATATCGTAAACGATAAAAGCATGTTAATAAAAAGGTTGACCGATTTTTATAACGACAGAGTCTCCTCATTTCTATTAAATAGTGATTCCCCGTTGATGGATGATATATCAAAACAGGTTTCGATAAATGGAAACGGCATATCTCCCAAGGTTGATACCTTTAGTTCCGGTGAGCAGGAATTAATTTTACGGTTAGAAACTTTAAAAAGCAGGATTTTTTCCGATCTCGACATTCTTATTATGGATGAGCCAGAAACAAGTTTGCATCCTAAATGGCAATTAAAAATAGTTCCATTTATTGTAGATATTTTAAAGGACAATAAAACAGGCAAAAGAGATTTGCAATTATTTATTGCCAGTCATTCTGAAAATGTATTGAAATCTATATTTGATAGATCTGACACTTTAATTGTTAGGCTATATAAAGATAATGATACAATAAAAGGGCAAAATATAACTGCCATGGATACAGTCCTTAACAAAACAACTATAGCCGAAATTCAATATTTGGTTTTCGGCATCATATCCAGCGAATATCACAACCAATTGTATGGCAAATTTTTATCAATGTGCGGAGGAACACAGTCAAAAGTCTCCCGTTATCTACAAAAGAAATATGGTGAAAAGTACGAAACTTTGTTAAATCCTTATGGTTATATTTTTAATAAAGAAATTGAAAATTTGCCAACATATATTAGAAATGCTACTGATCATCCTGAAAATACTGATAGACACTATACGGAAAAAGACCTAACAAAATCAATTGAATTATTGAGAAAGGAAATAGAAGAATATACGAAATAATTATACATTTTTATCTTTTATAGCTTTTGTTTTCGACTTTGTTGCAAGCCGCACTTTGGCGGAAGCCGGGATTCGTACCGAGTGCAACGAGGGGGTGCGAAACGAAGTGTAGCGATACGTTATTTCGTCTTCCCTCTGCCGTAGCCTGTTGTGCGGCGAAGCAATACGGAGCAAATAAAAAAGACACCGTTTTGTGGTGTCCTTTTGTTTGCGACTTTCAGGCAAGCCGCACTTTGGCGGAGGCAGAGGGATTCGAACCCCCGTGGGCTTTCACCCAAACGGTTTTCAAGTTTTATCCCGCGTCTGTTGTCTGCCGTTTATTATTGTTGTTTAACAGCCCGAATTGTCGGAAAATCAGCGTTTTGACCGCTCTTTTATCCGATAATTCGGGCTTTTTGCTATGTTTTGGCATTGTTTCGCGTTCGTTATCGCTTTTAATTTTCAGCATATTTTTAAGTGCTTTTTGTAGAGATTTTGTAGATTGCTTTGCCTGGATAAAGAAGTTTATCTGTTGTTTCATTTTATTCTTATTTCTAACAAACACACGTCACGGCGCTAAACAAATTTTCGCTTATCAAAGTAATCAAGAAAGCGTATAAGCATTGACGACATTGAAAATCTGTGCTATAATAGATACAAATAAGATTTTGAGGTCGTTTATGGATAAATATGTTCCGCCTTACGATATTACCGAAGAAATGTTGGAATTGACATCGGAAATCACGGAAGATTTGGGTAAACTCAGCAATGTAAACGATTTGGAAAAGTTGCCGCGTCTGCGCAGGGTAAATCGTATTAAATCCATTCAGTCATCTCTTGCCATTGAAAACAATACGCTCTCTTTGGAGCAGGTGACAGATGTTATTAACGGGAAGCGCGTTTTGGGACCACAGGATGATATCCTCGCCGTAAAAAATGCATTCGCAGTTTATAAGATATTGCCTGAACTCGATCCGTTTTCTCTGGATGATTTGAAAAAGGCGCACGGCGTGATGATGAACGGACTTGTCGAAGGAGCAGGTGAGTTACGTACAGGCTCCGTCGGTGTTATCAATGAACAAGGAAATGTTATTCATGTCGCGCCACCACACAATATGGTGAAAGTCTTGATGGAGCAACTGTTCGATTGGCTTAAAACAAGCAAAACGCAAATGCTCATTCGTTCGAGCATATTCCACTACGAATTTGAGTTTATTCATCCTTTTATGGATGGAAACGGCAGAACGGGTAGACTTTGGCAAACGGCATTGCTTGCAAGCTGGAAGCCGATGTTCGAGTGGATCCCTATCGAAAGTATCATTAAAGATAATCAGGAAGAATATTACCGTGCGATCGGACTTTCGACGTCAGAAGGCAAATCAAACAGATTTATCCTGTTCATGCTCGGCGTTATTAAAAAGGCGGTCTCCGAACTAGCAAGGGATACGCGCAATCATCAGAGCCATATCAGCAATCAGATCAGGGCGTTGATGTCCGTCATCGAAACTTACCCCATGTCTGCAATGGAACTTATGGAAAAGCTCGGCCTGAAATCGCGTGTGACGTTCCGAAAAAATTACATTCAACCAGCGTTGGAGGCAGGGCTCATTGCCATGACGGATCCCGATACCCCGACCAATCGCAATCAAAGGTACTTTAAGATATAAACATAACAGTGCTAACCAATGCAAAATCGTAGGGAGAGTATTGTAAGGTTATTACGATGACTAACTTCCGATAATACAGAATTATGAGAAGGAAGCAAGGAGCAGCGAATATGTTACCCGAAGAAAAAGCAAGAATAAAAATCGATGAACAACTCACCTCCGCCGGTTGGGAGGTCGTCACGCGGTTTGAATATAATCGAAAGAATCCGTCGGCGATCGTGGAGGCTTCTATGTCCGGACGGAAAGAAAGCGATTATCTGCTTTTTATCGATAACAAAGCTATTGCCGTTGTGGAAGCAAAACGTGCTGAAAGGAATTTGGATGAAATCGTTGCACAACAGGCGGAGAATTACACTTTGAATCCGCAAAGCTGGTACGGGTTTTGGTTGAACGCAAATAAAGTCCCGCTTGTATATCTCGCAAATGGCGAAACAATACTTTTTAAGAATATGCTTTCTCCGGACAGCGAGTATCAGCAGATTGATAAAATGCACACGCCGAAAGAAATGTTGCGTATGATTGGTCAATCTTCAGAACTGGGTGCTTTGCCTGTTATTGAGAAAAATGGGTTGAGAGATTGCCAGTATCGTGCAGAGGTCAACTTGGAGGCTTCTTTCAAGGAGGGCAAAAAGAAAGCTCTTGCCGTACTTGCAACAGGCTCAGGCAAAACATATCTTGCTTGTCTTGCTTCCTATCGCTTCTTGGAATACACGCCTTCCACAAAAAGGATTCTGTTTTTAGCTGATAGAAACAATCTTGCCAACCAAGCAAAGACCGAATTTTGCTTATTCGATAGAACTGAAACAGGACAGCAACTTAAAGACTTATACGCTATAACACGATTGAAGAAAGAAGATGATATCAAAGGCGACATTGTAATTTCCACTATACAAAAACTTTATGCGGTTTTGACAGGACAAACGCTTTCTGACTGCGATGAGGATTCCGAAGATGAATTGGATCAGGCGGACAGAGAAAAACATAGTAAGGAGATTATCTCACTTGGAAACGACTTGAAACTGCCGCCCGATTATTTTCAGTTTATCATTGTTGACGAGTGTCATAGATCAATCTATGGCCGTTGGAGAGCCGTGCTTGACTACTTTAATAGTGCGCGTATTCTTGGTTTAACAGCAACGCCTACCGAAGAGGCCTATGCTTTTTTCGATAACAATGTAGTTGAGCATTATTCTTATGACGACTCCGTTGTCGACGGCGTTAATGTGCCTAAACGAATATATCGTATCGCAACAAAAAAGAGTATTCACGGCGGCGAAATCAATGAAGGCGACGAAATAACCGAGATATCAAGGCGTACCGGTAAGGCCACGACATTTGAGTCAAGTAAAAATATAGATTATTCGCCGAATGCTTTGGATAGGTCTATTGTAAATGTGAGCCAAATCGAAACGGTGTTGCGCGAATACCGTGATTCTATTTATACCCAAATGTACCCCGAAAGATTATCAGAGCATGAATTCGATAATTGGCGGTATATTCCTAAAACCCTCATATTTACCAAAGATGATAATCATTCCGATCAAATTGTAGAGATTGCAAAAAAAGTATTCGCAGAAAAATTTGATAATGGGCAGCTTCCGGAAAATTATGTGCGGAAAATTACTTACTCGGCGGGCGATTCCAATGCCCTCATAAGGGATTTCCGTGTTGAAAAAGATTTTCGAATAGCCGTTACTGTAACGCTTGTAGCTACCGGCACTGATATTCGACCTTTGGAAGTAGTATTTTTTATGCGCGACGTCAATTCCGAGGTGCTTTATACGCAGATGAAGGGGCGGGCTTGCAGGTGTATCAGCGACGATAAGTTGAAAGAAGTTACTCCGAACGCTCAAACGAAAGAATGCTATTACATAGTTGATGCCGTCGGTGTTACAGAGCATGAAAAAGACATCCCCCAAAGAGCTATCGGACAGGAAAGGACTTTGAGTTTGGGGCATCTTTTAGAACGCTTGACGCATGGCGATGCGAGCGATGAAAATCTTAGATTGCTTCGGGATTATTGTGCTTCGATACATCGCAGATATGAAAACAATGCACTTCATGGGCATCATTTGAGTAAGTTCATTGAAGAATTTGGTTTCGCTCCGCGCACGCTTGCGAATAATATCGAAAAGGCATTGCAAAAAGGTTTGCCTGAATTTATAGACTCATCCCATGATAATACAGAAAGGATGCTGTTAATCGAATGCCTGATAGATAATGTTTCGGCAAAGAAATATTTACTTGAAATGCAGCGCGGTTATATTACGATAATCGACGATCAGGACGAAGTGCTTTATTCTGATTTTTCAAAGGAAACCGCTTTGGATTTCAAGGAGGCTGTTGAAAAGTATCTGAATGAAAATAAGGACAGGATAGAGGCGCTGCGTATCATTTACAATTCGGAAGATACTGTTATAACGCACTCCATGCTCGTAGATCTGAGGGATAAGCTGCTTTCCGAAAATCATTCTTATACACCGTACAATATTTGGAGAAATTATAAACTCCTCGATGAAAATGGTCGTGTCGATGAATTTGATATGAAGCAAAATATCAGAGCATTGACGCATTTAATTCAAATTGTGAGGTTCGCATACCGAAAAACGGCAAGACTTACAAGTCTGTTTTCAGGATATGTGCAGCGGTTTAACCTGTATTGCGGACAGGCCCAGAGGCAGTTGACTGACGAGCAAAAATCACTAATGCGTGAGATTGCCGACTTTGTTGTGAGCGAAGGCGCTATTACTATCGGTGAACTCAACGAATATTACCCCGACTTGTGGCGGCGAGGTATCACTTCGTTCGGCGGAAAGGCACTCAATCAGGAAATGCAAACTCTTTCTAACTTTATCTTAAAGGCGGCATAATATGGAAAACGAAAAGCAAATGAAAAGCGAACAAGCCCTCGTAAAAAAGGTAAGCGATATTGCAAATGTTCTGGCGGCAGCAGGCGTCGGGTTTACTGATTATATCACACAGTTGACTTACATACTTTTTCTGAAGATGGATGACGAGCGTGAGGAATATGGTTTATCAAGCTCTATTCCGGAAGGCTATAAATGGAAAGACCTCACGGCGTTAAGCGGCACAGACCTTGTCAAGCAATATGAAGTGACGCTCGAAAAGCTCTCTGGCGAGCCGGGACTTATCGGCACCATTTTTACAAAAGCGACTAACAAAATTCAGACTCCCGTTCATCTGAAAAAGGTGATTGATATGGTGTCTGGTGAGAATTGGTATATGCTCGAAGGCGATGTAAAAGGCGCTATTTACGAATCTATTCTCGAAAAGAACGGCAAAGATAAGAAAAGCGGCGCAGGTCAGTACTTCACTCCCCGTGCATTGATAAAGGCGATTGTCGATGTCGTTGATCCGAAGATAATGGAAACTGTTGCTGATCCTGCTTGCGGTACAGGCGGATTCTTGCTCGCGGCATACGAGCACATGAAGAAGCAAAGCAATGAAATTTCCAAACTCGACTTTCTGCGCAATAAAGCGCTTTTCGGCGCAGATAATACCCCTCTTGTCGTTACGCTTGCATCTATGAATCTCTACTTGCATGATATAGGCACAAAAGGCAGCCCTATCGTATGCCAGGATTCCCTCCTCGATACATCTGACAGAATGTTCGACGTCATCCTCGCAAATCCTCCGTTCGGGACAAGACCGCAGGGCAGCGGCGAAGTGTCTGTTGTGCGGACGGAATTTATAAAGACTTCCGACAATCAGTTAAACTTTTTGCAACACATTATGTCCATTGTAAAAACGGGCGGCAGGGTTGCCGTGGTTTTGCCCGACAGTGTTTTAAGTGATGGAAAAGATGCGACTGCCATCCGTAAAAAGTTGATGAAGGACTTTAATCTACATACGATTTTACGCCTTTGCCCCGGTTTGTTCTACGCTAACATATCCACAAACGTGCTGTTCTTTGACAAGGGCAAACCGACTGAAGATATATGGGTGTACGATTACAAAACAGGCATCAAACACACCCTTGCTACTAAGCCGTTAAAACGCGAAGATCTCGACGGCTTTGTCGCTTGCTATTGCTCCGGACATATGCAGGACAGGAAAGAAACTTATGATAAAGAAACCAACCCGAACGGCAGATGGCGTAAGTTTACGGCTGCGGAGATTGCAAAGCGGAAAGATTTGGATTTCAAGTGGATAGATTTTACCGAGAAGGACGAAAGAAGCCTTTCGGAGATATTGAACGAGATAGACGCCAAATCTCAAAATATTGTGAACGCGGTGGCGCGGCTGCGTGAGCTGATCGGTGAGGAAGAATAATGATTGATACAAAAGCATTGCGACAAAAAATATTGGATATGGCAATCAAAGGTAAGCTCGTTCCGCAAAATCCTGATGACGAACCTGCTTCCGTGTTGCTTGAACGTATTCGCGCTGAAAAGCAGCAACTCATAAAGGAAGGAAAAATCAAAAAAGATAAAAATGATTCCATCATCTACAAAGGTGATGATAATCGCTATTATGAGAA
>HF998495.1 GCA_000433775.1 Corallococcus sp. CAG:1435
GGACCTTAGCTGTAGGTCTGGGCTGTTTCCCTTTTGACAATGAAACTTAGCTCCCACTGTCTGACTGCCTAAAAACAAGTAATTGACATTCGAAGTTTGATAAGGTTCAGTAAACCGTGAAGTCCCCTAGCCTATTCAGTGCTCTACCTTCAATACTCTATTTAGACGCTAGCCCTAAAGCTATTTCGAGGAGAACCAGCTATATCCGAGTTCGATTAGAATTTCTCCGCTAACCACAGGTCATCACCGACTATTTCAACAGGCGTGTGTTCGGGCCTCCACAGCGTTTTACCGCGGCTTCACCCTGCCATTTCACCCCTACCCACATCTCATCCGAAAGCTTTTCAACGCTCACCGGTTCGGTCCTCCACGCATTTTTACCTGCGCTTCTTCTACAAAAAGTACGATATCGCGCCTTAAATCGCTCTATCTGCTTGTAAACATAGGGTTTCAGGTTCTCTTTCACTCCCCTCCCGGGTCCGACTATTTCAACAGGCGTGAGTTCGGTCCTCCACAGCGTTTTACCGCGGCTTCACCCTGCCCATGGTTAGGTCACTCGGTTTCGGGTCTACGACATGCTACTCAATCGCCCTTATCAGACTCGCTTTCGCTTCGGCTTCGGCACTTAATGCCTTTACCTCGCAACACATCGTAACTCGCCGGTCCGTTCTACAAAAAGTACGTGATCGTGCCTTGCTCGCACTTTCACTGCTTGTAAACACAGGGTTTCAGGTTCTTTTTCACTCCCCTCCCGGGGTTCTTTTCACCTTTCCCTCACGGTACTATACTCTATCGGTCACCAAGTCGTATTTAGCCTTACGAGATGGTCCTCGCATATTCCCACCGGATTCCACGTGTCCTGTGGTACTCTGGATACCCACCACTTAAATGTCGATGCCGCCTACGAGGCTATCACTCTCTTTGGCCAGGCTTTCCAGCCTGTTCGACTACCAACATCTAATGATTTGTGGGTCCGTAACCCTTTTAATATCACTACTAAAAGTTTGGGCTCTTCCAATTTCGCTCGCCACTACTCTCGGAATCGTTAATTTACTTTCTTTTCCTCCGGTTAATGAGATGTTTCAGTTCACCGGGTTCCCCTCAGTACACTATTTGATTTGTGTAAAGATACTGCATCTTCAATGCAGTGAGTTTCCTCATTCGGAAATCTGCGGATCAACACTTATTTACAGTTCCCCGCAGCTTATCGCAGTTAGTCACGTCCTTCTTCGGCGCTTAGTGCCAAGGCATCCTCCATACGCTCTTCGTAGCTTGATCGTATAATTACGATACGCTTGCTTTCGCAAGCAATTTTAGATCCTTGAATAAATTACTCTTATTAACTCTGCGTCATTGCAGCAAAAATCGTTTTGAATTTTGCATATTAACACTCGATTAATATTTTTACTCTAAACTTATATTGTTCTATGCAGTTGTCAATGTTCCTTTCTGCCACATCAGTGGCCTGTCTTGCTGACAGCCTACTTATAATAACACAAGCGGCTTTTCGTGTCAACTGTTTTTTTCACTTTTTTCAAAGTTTTTTCAACCTTTTTTTGTGAATTTTTATTGCAGTTTCGCAGGGCAAATACCCTTGACACTTTGCACCGTTAGGTGTTACACTTCCGCCAGACAGTAACTTGCGGTTACTGCGTCGAGCATTAAAAAACGCTCTCGTGAGCGGAAATCCTACATATAATACTACGAGGAAAAAGATATGTCAAACAATTTATCGCAAAAAAATAAAAGTTTTGACAAAAAACTTTTAATGAACAAAGCGGAGGTGGGCAAATCGTACAGGATACTTTCCTGCCACCTGCTGCCGGACATAAAAACACGTCTGGCGGAAATGGGACTTGTGCCCGATACCGTCGTAACGGTACTGAAAAAAGCCCCTTTGGGCGACCCGATAGAATTTTTGGTGCGTGGATACGCCCTGTGCATACGGGCAACCGAAGCGGAACACTTTGTCGTAGAGGAGGTGAGATAAGGTGAGCAAGCAATGTTGTACCCCCAAAAAGGAAACACCCAAACCGACGGTGAAAACGAAACTTACGGTGGCGCTGTGCGGCAACCCTAACTGTGGCAAGACAACGCTTTTCAACGTACTTACGGGAAGCAACCAAAAGGTAGGCAACTGGCCCGGCGTTACGGTGGAAAGAAAAATCGGCGCCTACAAAGCCAACCCCACCGTTGCCATTGTGGACACGCCCGGCATCTACTCTCTTTCGCCATTCACCATTGACGAACAGGTGGCGCACCAATATCTTATGGAAGGTAAACCCGACCTTATAATAAATATAGTGGATTCCACCAACCTGGAAAGAAACTTGTTTCTCACAAGTCAACTGATGGAACTGGACGTGCCGGTAGTAGTTGCGCTCAACATGCAGGACGAAGCCAAAAGCAAGGGAATACAAATTGACTCTTCCGTACTGGAAGAAAAGTTCGGTTGCAAGTTTTTCAACATTTCCGCTTCCAAAAATCAAGGCGTGGAAGAGTTGATGAACTACTGCACGTCGCAAACCCCCGCTCCCAAAAAGCACTTTGTTTACAGCGACGCCGTCGAGGATGGCGTTACAAAGTTGAAAGACCTTGTCGCAAACAGAGAAAACAGTCGCTGGGTAGCGTTGAAACTGTTGGAAAAGGACAAGACAATAATTAAAATGTGCAACCTTTCGCAAGAGGAGCAGACAAAGGTTGAGCAGATAAACAAAGAAGCGCAGGAAAAATTCGGCGACATAGTTTCTGCAAGAATCGCCGAGGAAAGATACGGCATTGTGTCGGAACTGGTAAACAGGGCGCAACGCATCGACACCGCAGGAATAAAGGAAGAGCGTGCGCAACGCATTACGCAGAAAATAGACAAAATCGTCCTGAACAAATGGCTGGCTTTCCCCATTTTTGCCGTGATAATGGCGCTGGTGTTTTACATTTCCATAGGCGGTTTGGGCGGATTCCTGACAGACCTGATTAACGACGGATTTACACCGTGGTTGCAAAACACCATTAACGGCTGGTTTGCCAATGCTCAGAATATCGAATGGCTGCGTTCGCTTATTGTGGACGGCATAATAGCCGGCGTCATGAGCATTGTCAGTTTCGTTCCGCAAATAATGTTGCTGTTCGGGTTTATTGCCGTGCTGGAAGCAAGCGGTTACATGTCTCGAATTGCTTTCATCACCGACAGACTGCTTAACAAAATAGGTTTGGGAGGCAGAAGTTTCGTTTCCATGATTTTGGGATGCGGATGCTCCGTGCCGGCAATAATGTCCACACGCACCATTAAAAACATAAACGAACGCAACGCCACCATCACTTTGACGCCCTTTATGCCATGTTCGGCAAAGTTGGCAATTATTTCCTTCTTCACCACGCACCTGTTGGGCGGAAACGCTCTGTTTGCGGTAAGTTTTTACTTTTTGAGCATTTTTGCCGTTATTTTGGGCGGGTTGATAATGAAGGTGTTCCGTCGCAGAAAGACAAACGCAAGCGACACTTTCATTATGGAATTGCCCACCTACCGTGCCCCGACTGTGGGAAACGTTGCAAAACAGATGTGGGACAGAGGCAAGGCATTTCTGATAAAGGCAGGCACGATAATTTTTACCGCTTCCGTGTTGCTGTGGCTGCTGCAAAGTTTCAACTGGCGTTTTGAGATGGTGGCTACCGACCAAAGCATGCTTGCTTCCATCGGAAAACTTATTGCACCCATCTTCATTCCTCTGGGCTTCAACGACGGCGGTTGTGGCTGGCAATTTGCCATTTCCACCCTTACGGGCATTGCCGCAAAAGAAACCGTGGTTACCACACTGCAAATTTTGCTTCCCGAGGGTATCGACAACAGCATTTCGGCGCTTGGGGCGTACAGTTTCGTCGTGTACAACCTGCTGACAATACCGTGCGTTGCGGCAATATCCGCAAGTTTCTCCGAACAGGGAAATTGGAAAAACGGTTTGAGATCGGCACTTTTCCAAATCGTTGTGGCATACATCGTTTCTCTGGCAATCTACCAGTTGGGAACGCTTGCCCGCAAGTACACCACCGCATTTATCGTAACGGCAAGTTGCGTGGTGATAGCGTTTTTGCTGTACTTCTCCATACGCTACATTGTTACGCACCGTGGCTGCAACTACGAATGCGACCACTGTCCGCACAATGCCGATTGCAAAAAGGAAAGATAACCCACTCAACAACTACAAAAAAACGCCTCAAAGATTTTTTCTTTGAGGCGTTTTCCTTTGCCGTACACTTGGGACGAAAGTTTGCACGGCAGTTTCTGAGACGTTTTCCCAATAATACTTTCACGTTATCAAACGGTTTTCGCCTTGCGACTAAACGAAATTTTTGCCTTATTTAATGGTATCTTTAATTTATATTATATATTTATATTTATAGGCGCAGAGGCAATGTATCGGAAACAAGACATACTTTCAAGAATTTTTCAACTGATTTTCGGGAAAAATATCGACAACGGCGACAGTCTGAACACAAGCGGAAATTTACAAAACAAAAAAGGCTTTGCAGCCTTTTGAAAATTAACTTTGCACAAACGGGGATGCTTTTGCAGAACATTTCCCCGCTTACGGAAAAGTTTTGAATTGTAAAAAACGCCGTCAAAAAAAACACAATGCCCGCCGACAAAACAACGCTTTTTACAAGTAAACACCGTTACTTCATGAAATCTTCCGCAAGAATGTTGCGGTCCACCAACGACATTTTTTCTTTTTTGGCAAATTCCAAAGCCGAACGGTCAAAATACATGTTGGTTACAGCGATTGCTCCGCCTACATGGTAGTACTTGCTTCCTTCCACAACGGATGCAATGTCCCTTTCGCACAGCACTTTGTTAGCGAGATAACACCCCACCGCTAACGTAGCGCCCATTTTTTCCACCAGCAAATCCACGCCGTAATTGTCCAGAACAGGGGTAAATTTGACCTGATAACCTTTGCAGCCGAACAGACGTGCAACGTAGATAACAAATTGAGTTTTGTCCATTTTGGCAATTTCGTTGAATTTTTCTTCCGCCGTTTGCCTGCTTCCCATGTGTACAATGTGGTAGTTGTCGCCGTACGTGCCCACAGGCCGTGAAGAAGGTTGCGGCGCCGAGGACATCCTTTCAAATGATGATTTTTGTGAAGTTTGCTTCTTTTCGTCGTGTTTTTGCACAATGCAGGCAACAAGTAAAATAAGCCCCAACGCAAAAACGACAATTCCGCCGTACAAAAAGGCGTTTTTTCTGCTGTCGGTGTTGATGACATCCGTGAAAATGAATTGCGCCACCATCAGAAAGACGCCAAGCAACATAAGCACCCACGCCAAAAAGGTGAAGACATACCGTACGTTTTTTTCTTTCATATTCCACCGCCCATTTGTGGCAGTTGCGCCACAAGTTTGAAAATGTTGTTTCGGTAACAAATTTATTGTACCGTTGCACTGTTTTTGTACACTTTGTACAAATCCGCTCTATTTGCACTGTTTGTACA
>HF998496.1:0-19786 GCA_000433775.1 Corallococcus sp. CAG:1435
CTTGTTGAAATTCAGGTCTGTACCACAAAGCCGAAACAAAAAAGCGCAACAAAGGTTTGATGTGTTGCGCTTTTTTTGAAAAAGCACGGCAAGGCAATGCTTTGCACTAAAACGTGGGGAACTACTCGAAAGGTCAACAGGCATATTGCCTGACGCATTTTTTTCAAGGCACACAACACGCAGGTAACGGCAAGGCAAATTTGCAGTTGAAAGTTTTTTCGGAATTTGCAAAACTCGCCCTGCACAACGCTACCTTTTGAAGGGTAACAAATCTTCCTCCGAAGCCATATTTTTGCTTACGAGGTCGTTGTGCAAAGTGTTTGCTGTGCCGATGGCGTCAAACCCGAATTTTTTGCGTATTTTGTCCAGCGAAAATTCCAACTGTTGCTGTTTTTCGTTCTTTTCCTCCCACAATGCCATTTGCACCCCCGACGACACGTCGGAAAGGGCAGACACGTTGACGGACAACGAACGAAGGGGCTTGTCGGCACCTCCACGCCAAATGCTGTGCAACAATTCCTTTCCTGCGTTGTAAATTTCCTTTGCGACAAAAGTTTTGGGTACGGTTTTTTGCTTTGCTTCGTGCGTGAGATCGTTGCGGCGTATGTCTACATGCACTACACTGCCGTACATGCCGTAACGACGCAAGCGTGTTGCCACCATCTCGGAAAGAACGCACAGCACCGTTTCGGCATCCTTGTAGCAGGTCATGTCCCGAAGCGCCGTTGTGCCGTGCCCCACGCTTTTTATTTCACGGTGAACGTCGGCACGACGCACTTCTTCGCAGTCCAACCCCAAGGCGCAGTTTTTCAATCGTTCACCCACAATGCCGAAACGCTTTCGCAACAAGTCGGTGTCCGCCATGGCAAGATCGCCCAAAGTGAATATGCCCATTGCGTTGAGTTTTTGCGAGGTGTGCGGTCCGATGAAAAGCATTTCGCCCACGCTCAACGGCCACACCACTTTTTTGAAGTTTTCACGAGAAATTACGGTTGTAGCGTCGGGCTTTTTCAAATCGCTGCCCAACTTGGCAAACGTTTTGGTGAAAGATACCCCTACCGATATGGTAAGCCCCGTTTTTTGTTTGACTTCACTGCGCAGTTTTTCGGCGATTTCAAAGGGCGTGCCGAAAATTTTGCTGTGCGTAACGTCCAGCCAGCACTCGTCCAAACCGAATCCTTCCACCCTGTCGGTGTACTGCTCGTAAATTTCCCTCACACGCTTGGAAAAATGCGAATAGTACTCGAAGTGAGGGGGTACGCACACCAGTTGCGGACATTTTTGTTTTGCCTCCCAAATTGCCTCGCCCGTTTTCACCCCCATTTGCTTGGCGGCAGTGTTTTTGGCAAGAATAATGCCGCTGCGAGTGGCAGGATTGCCGGAAACAGCCACAAACTTGCCTTTCAGTTGGGGATTTATCGCCTGTTCCACCGAGGCATAAAAGTTGTTCAAATCGCAGTGCAAAATGTCCATAGCCCTCTCCTTTGATTAGTATTTTAGAACATTTGTTTGTGTTTGTCAATGACTATTACAAATTTTTCCCAAAATATGCCACTAAAACACCGACACGGCAAAGCCTTGCTTGCACTGCAAAATAAAAAAAACGCCGCAGTTGCGACGTTTTTTGCGTTGTGGTAAGGCAGGATATCAAGAGGAAACAATCACTTTTTGTTTGGCGTGTTTTCCGACACTTGCGCAGAAGTTGCCTTTTCTTCCGACGAAAGTTGATTTTCGGCAGTTTGCGTGGAAGAAACTGTGTCTTCATCGACAATCACCTGCACCGAGCGTTGCGACGTATCTGTCTTGGCAGGCAAGGCGTTTCCCGAAGAAAGTTGTTGCTGTTTGGCGGCTCTGCGGGAACGCACGACGTTGCGCAAAAAGTTGAAGACGGTGAGCCCGACGCCTATTATGATGTAGATGTAATACACTGCAAAACGCCATGTGAAAATCACCCACATAAGCGTTGCGCCCGCCATTGCGGAAAATGCCATGGTGATTAGTCCTTCCATTGCACCGCTGTTGCCCGGGGTAGGCACCACCGATGCCGCAAATGCGGCATAGGCGTTAAGCGCCATGACCTCAAACATTGTGGAAAGACCGGCATCCACCTGAAACCCGTTGAACATTCTTATGATGTAGTAGGGGAAGGCAAATGTCAATGCCAACTCGGCAATGCAACTTAAAGAAAGCAACACCAGATGCACGGGGCGTTTTCCCATGATGACGAAGGAAGAGCGAAAATCCCTCACTACCGACAGGGCTTTTTTCATCGCACGTTCCTTGTCTTTTACTATTTTCAACTTGTAGGCAACCCTGATAAGCCAAGCGGTGAGTTTCTTTGCCATTTTGGGCATTATTACAAACAAAATCAAAAATACGGGAAGGCACACGTTGAGCACCCAACCTATCCAGCCTGCAATAAGCAAGACGTTGCCCGTTTCCACACGTTGCAAAACTGCGGTGTTGAAAACCATTGCCACAAAAGCGACGAGAAGCCATGCCGTAGTGTTGAAAAAGTACTTTATCATCACCACTGCGCTGGAAAGTCCCCCGCCAAAGCCCTTTTTGTACAAATAGTAAATTTGCATGGGCTGACCGCCTGTGGAAAACGGGGTAATGTTGTCGTAGTACTTGCCCAACAATGCCGTTTTGGCGCCGATTAGCGGATGTAACTTGTGCGTAGTGGCATGCAACACCACTACATATTTGAAAATGTCCAAAAGGATTATTGCAACAAGGGCAACAACGGCAATGGCGGCGTTTTGCCACTTTACCGAGGCAAACACCTCGGAAAAACTCAACTGCTCCTCTCCAAGGGAAGAGGACATCTGAATTATCAAAAATACGCCTATGCCGATGGAAAGAAGCAAAACAAGCGGACCCAACCACTTGTTTTTTTTCTTTTCCGTCCGCTCGGGAATCTCCTTGTTTTGGAAATTTTCTATGGCGCTTTCCAGTCGGGCGTTTTTTCTGTCTTTTATTTTTTCCTTACGGTCGCTGCCGTGTACATTCTTTTCCAAAACAAATCTCCGTTTTATTTTTTATTTTTTTCATCGGCGTACTGTTTGATGTATTGGTCGTACACTTTGACGCTTTGCGCCACTATGTCTTCCCACTCCACGTGCAAATCTTTGAAAGCCTGCTCGCCTACTTTAACAATATCGCCATTTTTCAAAATGTCTTCCACGCCGTCGGCGTATTTGTCTACATCGTAGGGAAGAAGGTAGCCGTTGACGTTGCCTGTAACCACACAACTTGTAACGCTTCCTTCGGAAAACACCGTAGGCGTTTTGTAGGTGGCTGCCTCTATCTGCACAATGCTGGAAACATCGTATCTGCTGGGGAACAAAAACAAGTCCGCCCCTGCGTAGTAAGGCACAATGTCGTCGCCACCCTTTATTTCTCCGACAAATTCCACAAAATCGTTGAGATGATTGTCGGCAACCCTGTCCATCATACGTTTTTTGTCCGGACCGTCCCCCACCACAAACATTTTGAAGTCTATGCCACGTTGTTTGAGTTTTGCAAGAACGTCCACCAAAAACATTATGCCCTTTTGCAAAATGAGCCTGCCTACAAACACAAACACCGTTTTGTCCTGCACGTTGTGGGTGCGGCGAAATTCGTTGCGCACCTCGTCGTAGTTTTCCAACGGTTTCATTCGGGTGGCGTTGGGCACAAGACGGCACTTTCCACGGTAGCCGTAGGAGTACAGCGTTTCTCGGCTGGCACGGTGCATTGTCCACACTTCGTCGGCGGAATTAAACACCTTCATTATTATTTTGAGCAAAAGCGACGTCAGCGCATTGCTGTGAGTGGCACGGCGAAAATCCTGCTTGTACTGACTGTGAAAAGTTGCTATCATTGGCACGTTGCGTTTTTTGTGCAATTTTCTTGCAAGAAATCCGCACAAAAAAGGCGAGTGACAGTGAATAATGTCTATTTTCAACATTTTCAGCCACTTTTTAAGACGACAGTCGAAAGGAGGCAATGCAACCTGATAATGCATGCTCTTCATGTATTTGCTGTTTACCGAAAGTACGGGGAAGTTTCCCACATACACGTTGCCTTTGTAATCGGGACCCATAAACAGCACGTTGTAGTCAGGGTAATCACGCACAAGCACCGTTGCGCAGTTTTCCAAAACACGCCAAACGCCGTCCACAACGGGATAGGCATTGTCCCCCACTATCAGCAAGGTTTTTTTGCCGTTGGTGTTGTAGGTGTTAATTATTCCCTCGATGTACTGTTTGTATTCTTTCGACTTACGTTTATATATTTTATATTCTGCCATCTTTCTCCTTTATTACTTAGACAAAGAGCAAGGTTTGTCAAAAGTTAAACGAAAAGGTACAATTTTATCCGACGCGCAAAAAGTTATATGACGTATTTAATATTATATCAATATGCCCGTTGACTGTCAAGCCGCAAAATGTCGCACCGTTTTCTTGTGAACACTACACCTCAAAAGCAAATTTTCTGTAAGTAAAAAGGCAGGCATACAGTTGTTTTTGCTGCAAAACAACAAGTTGCAAAACGATGTAAACGAGAATGTAACATTCACCGCTTTTCAAAAACAGGCGAAAAAAAACGGCAAAACTGTACAAGCAAACTGACTGAATTTTAATTAAAGCACAAAACCGCCCTGCAACTGAATTGTTGCATTTGCCTACAACAGCAAGCGTCAAAAAAATTACAACGAGAACCCAAACGCACCTAATTTCAAAAACAAGCTAAAAAACAGCGCCCTGCCTGCACAATTCAGACAGAACGCCGTTGTATTGCAACTGCAATGTGTCTTGCAGATTGCGTCAAAGAACCGACTACAATTTTTTAATGAAACAACGACGACGTTTGTGGCACTCGTTGTCAAACAGTTTCCACAAATTGTTGATGCGGTCGTTGTACTCCAACGTGAGGTTTGTTTCGGCGTGGTCGATGCGTTTGACAATATCTTTGCCGAGGTGGGCAATCATTGCCGTGCTTATCGCCTTGTTTTTGTACTTGTCCACAACGCCGATTACACCCAGATCCATTATTTCCGGCTTTTTTACGGCACGCAAAATGCGGAATATGCACCCCGGTGTCAATCTTCCACGGGATTTTTGCACCGCTTTGGCAATGGACGGAAACATGACGGCAAACGCAACAAGATTTTCATCGCTGTCCAAAATGACGGAAACGTATTTTACGTCAATAATCATTTTGAAATTTTGAATGATACTGCGCTTCATTTTTTCCGTAAACGGTACCGTGCCGTAGATGTTGTTGTATGTTTCGTCCCAGACGGCGAAAATTTTGTCGGCGTACTTTTTAAGAAATTCGTTGGTGTTGGATGCCTTGCCGAAATGCAGATTGTAACGCTGCATCATGTGGTTGCTCACCGTTTCTATCCGTGGTTCCAACCCGTTGGGAGCGGAAAGTTTGTGTTCCAGCCAATCCACGTCCTTGCCGTAACCGCAGTTTTCAATAAGTTGTTGGTAGTAGTCGAAATTGTACTGTTCCTCGAAGGTGGAAAGTTGGTCGAAGCCCTCTATCAGCAAACCTTCCCTTTCCAGGTCGGAAAAGCCCAGCGGTCCCACAACTTCCGTCATTCCCTTTTGTTTTGCCCAATCTTCCACAGCTTCAAACAAGGCGTTTGCCACTTGCTGGTCGTTTATGCTGTCAAACCGTGTGAAACGCACTCTGTTTTGGTTCCACTTGCGGTTGGCGGCACGTTGCAAAATGCCGGAAATGCGTCCCACCATTTTGCCGTTGCGGTAGGCGTTGAAGTACACCGCCTCTGCCTGATCGTAGTACATGTAGTCTTTGCTGAAAATCTGCTTTTCGTCTGCGTAGAGAGGAGGCACAAAATAAGCGTTGCCCTTGTAAAGTTTAAGCGGAAAGTTCAGAAACTCCCTTTGTTGTTTTTTTGTAATTACCTGTTTTACCTCTACCATGTTTCACCTTTACGCATTTACGCAATGTGCGCCTGTGCTTTGGATTTTGTTTACACATTATACAACCAAAAAGGCAAAAAGTAAACAAAAGTTAAATGTTTTTTTGACGGTTTGGAGGAAAATTTGAGAAAAGAGAGCAAATGTTACACAAAAACACGCCGATTATTGACTATTTTGTGCAATACTGCTAAAATAAAACAGAGGTGAACAAAATGATTAAAATTGTTGTGGATGCCTACGGTGGCGACAACAGCCCCGTGGTTAATGTCAGCGGAGCGGTAAAAGCGTTGAATGAAATTGACGACATGGAAATTGTGCTTGTGGGAAATCAGCCCGAGTTGGAAAAGTTGCTTAAAGAGGAAAAGTACGACAAGCAAAGACTTTCCATTGTTCATGCACCCGACGTCATTTCCTGCAACGACAAACCCACCGAAGCAATAAAGATCAAAAGAGACAGTTCCATGAGCAAAAGTTTCGAACTGTTGCGTACCGACAGCACGGCAAGAGCAATGGTAAGCCTCGGCTCCACGGGAGCGTTGCTTGCAGGCGCAGTGTTGCGTGTGGGGCGTATTCGTGGCGTTAAAAGACCTGCCTTCTGCCCCATTTTGCCAACAGTGGCGGGCAGTATTGTGGGGATTTGCGACAGCGGCGCAAACGTAGACTGCGACCCCGTCTATCTGCAACAATTTGCCATAATGGGAAGTTTGTACATGCAAAAGGCATACGGCGTGAAGAACCCGAAAGTGGCACTGCTTAACATTGGCGTCGAAGAGGAAAAGGGGGACGCTTTACGCAAGGAAACCTATCCTTTGCTGGAAAACACTTCTTCCATCAACTTTGTGGGCAACATGGAAAGCCGCAACCTGCTTTCGGGGGAATTTGACCTTGTGGTGTGCGACGGATTTGCCGGCAACGTACTTTTGAAATCCACCGAGGGAGCCTGTCTGCAACTGATGAAATTGCTTAAACGTTCGCTGATGAGCAGTTTTTCCTCCAAACTTGGGGCGTTGCTTTGCAAAAAGAAAATGTACGAAGTAAAAGATACCATGGACTACAACAACTACGGCGGGGCGGTACTTTTGGGTACCACAAAAACCATAGTGAAAGGACACGGAAGCAGCAAAGCAAAAGCCGTGTACAACTGCATAAAACAGGCGTACAACATGGAAAAGAACAACCTCTGTCAGGCGATAGGGGAAGAAATTTCCAAAGTTGCGGCAACAACACAACCTGCGCAAAGTCAACAACAGTAAAAACAAAAGAGTCGTTACACTACGGCTCTTTTTCACTACACAAATATCTGTTGACTGCAACAAAAACACATCTGTTACCCCATGAAACAACGTCCGAAACAACACAAAGTCAACAACAGTAAAAACAAAAGAGTCGTTACACTACGGCTCTTTTTCACTACACAAATATCTGTTGACTGCAACAAAAAAAAACGCTTCCGCTACCCCATGAAACAATGCCTTAAACAGCACGAAGTAAACGACAGTAAAAACAAAAGAGCCGTTACACTACGGCTCTTTTGTTACATTGCGTCGAAAACCGCTATCCTTTTGTGCAACATTCCGTAATTTCAAACAGAAACACCAGTCTCGGCGTGTGTATGCTGAAACGATTGTCCGCCCTTTGCCGACGTAAGTAACATTCAGATAATTTTCGGTGTAAAGTTGTACGTACTACGCCGCCCTGCAAAACCTTTGAAAATTTTTACTTTCCAAAGTACACGCGTTGTGAGCAGCATGTTTATTTAGGTGCGTGTACAAAAAAGCATGATACGGTAACAAAAAAGCGTTACACAAACGTGTAACGCAAATGCAATCTATTTGCTTTTTGTAAGGTTGTAACTGTCCGTCAGCAATCGCAAAATGACGCTGTCGGGCAATTTGCCGTCCAATGCTACCGTTACCCAATGCAACTTGTTCATGTGGTACCCCTGTGTTACGCTTTGCGGATACTGCTGACGCCACACTGCACCCAATTCCGGCAAGACTTTCACGTTGATAAACAGAGCGTTGTTGCGTCGATAGACGAAAGCAAAAGTCTTTCGGTTGGAACGGTGCCTTATTGCCGTCCAGTTGAGGTCGAATGGGTAGTCCTCGTACACGTCGGGGAAAGTCAGGCACATTGATATTGCCTGTATTTTCTCAGTCATCTTCCTGCCCCCTGCGGTAGTTGCGCACCACGGCGTTTACCGTGTCAAACTCGAAACCCCGTGAAAGCAGATAGCGTTGCAACCTTTGCAAATTTTTTACGTCGCAAGGCTTGTTTTTGAGGTACTTTTCCGCAAGCAAAGAGGCGTTGCGTTGCTCCGTTTCGCTGTCGCAATCGGCGGATTTTTCCGCCTGTTCCCTGTTTACTCCCTTTTGCACCAATTCCGCACGCAAACGTCTGTTGCCCTTGTTTCCGCTGTTTTGCCTGACGTACGCCTCGGCATAGGCAACGTCGTCAAGATAGCGGTACTCCTGCAATTTTTCCAAAACGCACTTCACCACGGGCAAAGAAAATCCCTTCTTTTCAAGGTAGGTTTTCATTTGCGACACCGTTTTCATGCCACGGGAAAGGTAGTCTACCGCTTTGCCGAACGCCACGCTTTTTTCGCTGTCGAAAATCGCTTCCTCCAACTGCCGTTGGGAAACTTCCTGACCGATTTTCAAACCCAACTTCATCACCGTTACCATTTCCACACCGAAAGCGAACTGCGAATCGATGTAGAGATTTGCCCGTGTTTTGTCGGATTTCTGAATTTTCAAGTCTGTTATCTTTGGCATTGCGATTGTCGCCGAATGTGCGGCTTTCTCCTTTGAAACATTATACCACGTCCCAAAGCATTTTTCAACTGCGCAGGCGATGATACTTTTCCACCGCTTCACGGTACCTTGCCGCAAGTTTGGAAATGTACGCCTGTTTTTCCCGTGGGGAAAGCGTTTCCATGTAGGCTTTGTCGGCAAGACGCATGATGGGATTGCTTATCACCTCGTCGCTGTCCAGAATGGCTTCTACTTTGGCGTAGAATTCCTGCTCCTCGCAAAAGCCGTCGTAGTCGTAAATTTGACGTTGCAGTTTCTGATGTTGCTGCTCGCACACCTGACGCTGGTTGAGTCCCAGCGTTGCCGCCACTTCCTTTTCGTGTTTCAGGTTTTCCCGTGCGTTTTCCCAAAAGCCGCTTTTCATACGTTCTTTGGCACGCCGTGCATATTCTTTGAATGTACTCATATTGTCCTCCCACGCAGATATTGACTGAAAAACTCTTCTGATGTCGAAAATTGCCTAAAAATGCAAATTGCTTACCGCATTTTTGCGGTAAGCAATTTTTCCTGTGCATTTATCTTTTGTGTGAGGTAACGAAAACTACATCTTGCTGCGTTTTCTTGCGGCTTCCGCCTTTTTCTTACGTCTTACGCTGGGTTTTTCGTACTGTTCCTTCTTGCGAAGGTCGCCAATGATACCGTCACGGGAACAACGTCTTTTGAAACGACGCAATGCACTGTCCAATGTTTCGTTTTCACCAACTTTGATTGTTGCCATTTTTCTCGCCCCCTTTCCTGTATCAAAGGTAGAATTTGCGCAACGCTTTCCGTTGCTTTGATATTATTGCATAATGTAAGCAAAAAGTCAATTATTTACGACAAATATTTCCCTTTCACGCAAGAAAAATACTCTTTTGCAACATCCTTTTCGCCCTGTTGCAAAAATGCTTTTCACGCTTTGCGCAAGTTGCCTGATTTGCCTTTCAAATGCGGTTCTTGTCGGGCAAAAAAGCAACCTTCCAGATTGTCGCCATTGCCATTACTTTGTCAGTTTCAGTTGCTCGCACACCTCGGCAAGGTTGAAATCGTGTTTCTCGTTGAAAGGCCATGCGTGAATACCGTCGCCCGTTTTGCGTGGTATGATGTGAAAATGCAGGTGAAAAACCGACTGTTCGGCGCTTGCCCCGCTGGCGTTGAGTATGTTCACCCCGTCGTAACCGCAGTTTTCGGTGTAATGGTGGGCAATTTTACCAACGGCGTCAATTACGTGACGCAATGTTTCGGCGTCACAGTCCAACACGTTTGTGCAGTGTTTTTTGGGAATAACCAACGTGTGTCCGTAGCAGTCGCATGCTATGTCCAAAAAAGCGTAGACAAATTCGTCCTCGTAAATTTTGTAACTTGGAATTTCCCCCGCAATTATTTTGCAAAAAAGACAGTCTTTCATTGTACCTCTCCTTTTGCCCCGTCAAGATAGGGCTGTATTATTTTTACCGTTACCGTTTCGCCGATATTGCAGTTTCCCGTGAAGTACACACGCAGATACTCTCTGCTGTACCCCTCGAAAAAGCCGTTGCGCTTGCGTTCGCACAACACTTCCACGCTTCTTCCCGCAAACTTGTCGGCAAAACGCTTTTTAAGTTGCAGTTTGATTTGTCCCAAAACTTCCGCACGGTGGGTTTTTACGCCGCTTTCCACGTCCTGCCAACCGTAGGCTACGGTGCCTTCACGAGGGGAATAGGGAAAGACGTGTATGTCGGCAAAATCCACCTTGCGCACAAATTCGCAAGTGGCGGCAAATTCCTCCTCCGTTTCGCCGCAAAAGCCCACAATCACGTCGGTGGTGATGCCTGCGTCGGGGAAAACTTTGCGTATTTTTTGCACCGCTTCCATGTACTGCGCCGAAGTGTACTTTCTGTTCATGCGTTTCAGCACGGTGTCGCACCCCGATTGCAACGAAAGGTGAAAATGCGGACAAAAGTTGACCTCCGATGCACTTTGCAAAAATTCGTCGGTAACCACGCTTTCTTCCAGACTGCCCAGCCTGATGCGTGTGCGCACGTTTTTTAACGCCTGCAACAGTTGGGAAAGGCTTTCTCCCGTGTCCCTGCCGAATTGCGAAATGTCGATGCCTATCAGCACCGTTTCGGCGCAGTCCGCCTGTTCCGTTTCCGCAACGATATCGGCAATTTTACGGCTGCGACTGCGTCCCCTGAGATAGGGAACAATGCAGTAACTGCAAAAATTGTTGCAACCGTCCTGAATTTTCACAAACGCACGGGTACGCTCCTGCGTGGCAAAGCCCTCTTCGCAAAACACCGAAGGGATTTGCTCCACGTCAACGCCATTTTGCAAAATTTCCCGTACTATTTTTGTTTTGTTGGCAACACCCTTGATGAAAGTTACGTTGGCAATGTTTTCAAACTGACTGCGGTTTTTTTCCGCAGCGCACCCGACAACCACCACACGGCAATCGGGGTTGAGTTTGCGTGCCCTCGCCACAAGTTGACGGGATTTCTTTTCCGCTTCCTGCGTTATTGCACAGGTGTTAAGCACGAACACATCTGCCTTTTTCAGCCCGTGAAACGCCTCATGACCGGCGTTTTGCAGTGCCGCAATAATCTGTCCGCTTTCGTACAAGTTTGTTTTACA
Source organism: Corallococcus sp. CAG:1435 (assembly GCA_000433775.1). Taxonomy (GTDB): domain Bacteria; phylum Bacillota; class Clostridia; order Christensenellales; family CAG-314; genus Fimimonas; species Fimimonas gallinarum. The sequence continues at coordinate 11,348 of HF998496.1, forward strand.
GCCCAATGTGAAAACCGAAACAATCATTTGGCTTCACCCTTTTCTTGTTTGCGACGCAACAACAGCGCACGCCACTCACCCATCTGTTTTGTTTGCAACATGTCGAATTTTTCGCCGTACAGTTGCAAAATCTGTTGCAACTTTGTGTCCAGAATGCCCGACAGCACCAACAGCGTACCTTCGCCCGACACCTTGTCGATACCGCAAAACAGCAGTTGCAGAATGTCCGCAGTGAGGTTGGCGAAAATAACGTCGAAACTACCCTGCGTCTGCTCGGTGAGGTTGCCTGTTTTTATGCTGCACTTGCCTTCCAGCCCGTTTATTTTTGCATTGTGCAGGGCAATTTGCGTTGCCTGACTGTCTATGTCCACAAGTTCCGCCGTCCGTGCGCCCAGAAGCAATGCGGACAATCCCAAAATACCGCTGCCGCAGCCCACGTCCAGCACACGCTTGCCTTCCAAAGGCAGATTTTCCGCAAAGGCAAGACACATTGCCGTCGTTTCGTGCTGACCGGTACCGAAGGCAATGCCTGTGTCCAGCAAAAGCACCTTTTTGTCCGTTTGCACGCTTTGCCACTCGGGACAGATTACAATCTTTTCCGTTTCTATGGGACGGAAAGTTTTTTTCCACGTTTCCACCCATGCGTCCCCTTCCACTTCGTCGACAAACACCGACAGACTGCCTGCATCTTTCAGGTGGGCAAGGTTTTTATGCAAAAAATTGAGAACACGTTGCGTGTCCTCTTTGTTGCAATATCCTTTAACCTTAACTTCGTCGCAGTAGACGGCTTCCGCCGATTCGTCCTTGTAGTCCCACGAAGGGTTGTTGTACAAATCGTTTTTGTCGTAGATACTCACCCCGTCCATGCACACTTCCTGCAAAAAGTACGCCACAAGTTCGGCGTTTTCCGCATTTGTAAGAACGGTTATTTCCGAATACTTCATCTGTGCCTACCCAATAAGAAAATCTATCAGTTTTTTGGCGTTTTGCCACTCACGCTTGTTCAGTTCGTACAACTCTCTTCCCTTGTCGGTGATTGTGTAGTACTTGCGTGTTGCGCCCACGTTTTCTCCCCAAAAACCCTTGATGCACTCCATGTCTTCCAAACGGTGGTAGGAAGAATACAGGCTTTGCTCGTTGGGTATGTACAAATTGTTTGTCTTTTGGGCTATGTGACGGCGTATTTCGTTGCCGTACTTTGTTCCGCTCATCAAAGCGGACAACACAAACGTGTCGATGTGCCCCCTCAAAAGGTCGCTGGAAATAACTTTCATCTTTTGCTCTCCATACTATGTCTAACATATAGACTACCACTACGGGGGCAATTTGTAAAGACTGTAAAAACAAAAAATCAAAAAATAATTTTCGCCCGAATCGTTCGCAAATATGAAACAGTATGAAACACCGTCCGACAACTTTTCGCAAGGAAAAAAATCAAACCGCAGGCTGTATTTATTGACGGAATTTGCACAACCGTTGTAAAAAAACAGGCAACGCACGCCTATTGTCGCAAAATTTTTGCAACACACCGCCTAAAACGGCAACGCACCGCCGTGTGGCAACAATGACAACAAACGGCAAACGCCTGTAAAACTTGCATTGAATTGACTTTTGCCACGCCAAACAATCCCTCAATAACCGTACTCAATACAACGTGAAATGAAAAAACGCTTTCAACTTGTTTTGTAGAGAATGTCTGTAACACACCGCCTAAAACGGCACTACACCGCCGTGTGGCAACAAAGACAACAAACGGCAAACGCCTGAAAAACTTGCAGTGAATTGACTTTTACCACCCACACAATCCCTCAATAACCGTACTACATGCAACCTGCAACTCAAAGACGTTTTCAACTTACTTTGTCGCAAAATTTCTGCACTTAAAAAGTGTCAATATTATTTTTCCCAAAAGACCGTCTTCAAAATACAAATACAGGACGTTTTACAAAACACAAAGCCCCAATGTGCCAAAACAGGAAAAAACAACCATACGGCGTAAAATTTTGTTGAACTTTCGGTAACTTGCCAACCACAGGCAACCATTGAAAATCTGCAAGCGTCATTGCAAACACTGGAAAGTGTTTGTCGGGCGTTTGAGTGTACTTTCACGGAAAACAAAAGGGCTTGCATTGAGCAAGCCCCGATATTTGTTTTATTGATGAATTACGCAAGACGGATTCCACGGTCAACTTCGATGATGGCAAGGGAATCCACGTCAAGCACGAGTTTGACGGCGGAAGGCACGCCTTCGGCAGCGATTTTTTCCGAAAGTTGTACGCCAACCACAATATTGACGGTGCTTTCGCCCACTTTGCAACGCAGGAACTTTTCTGCGCCGTAGTCGAGGACGGATTCCACCTGTGCCGTGATGCCTACCACGCTGTCGCCTGCGTCCACAACTTCGGTGGAATAGGCGTCAAACTGCAATTCCAACTGCTTGTTGAAAATGTCTTGTCCGCCACCGTTCACCAAACGCATTGCCAGGTTTCTGGGACACTCGAATTTGGCGTCGGCAACGTCCAAAGTGAATGCAAGGTCGTTGATTTTCTTCATCTTGCCCTTGATTTCCTTTTCCACAACGCACTTGTGCTTGGAAACCTTTCCTGCAAGACTGTTGGTGCATTCCAACGGAGCCACGACGACTTCTTCGCCCCTCTTCAAAGTGATTTGTTTGAGGTCGATGTCGATTTTCACCTTTTCGCCCACGGTTGCGTCATTGTCCACAATGGCAAACAAAATTGTGTCGCCAAGTTGCAGGTGAACAAGACGTTGCTTGTTGACATCCTCTTCGTCCACGACGTTGGCGGTGATTTTTCCGCCCAAAGTAACTGCCGTGGTGGGTATTACAACGCTGTACTTGCCGTCTTCCACACTAATGGCCTCCGGCAACGCTATCTTTTCGCCCAAAACGGACAAAGAATTCTTGGTAACGACGCCTTCCACAACCACTTCTTTGGGAATACGTGGAGCAATCGTGTTTTCCGTTTCGGCGTCAAACACGTGCAGGTGCGACATATCCAACGAGACTTCGATTATCTCGTCTACGTCGTAGTAACTGCCGGCAGGTGCCTTGACGATAACTCTTGTGGGGCTTTCTGCAACCGTTTCTTCGCTTTGAATGTTGAAATCGGCGTACACCTGACAGTCGGTGCCCAATTCTTCCGTGTGGGAAACACGGCACTTTGCCTTGAAGGGATAACGGTTGGGATCGACGGAAATGTGTTCCGCACGCAAACCGATGGTAACGGGTTTGTCGCCGTTGAGGTAGGAACGGTCTGCCTTGTGGAAATAGGTTGCGGGAACGTCCAGACTGACGTCGGTGTTGTCAAATGTTACACGCACAACGCCGTCGTGAAGCAACAGTTTGCCGTCAAAGAAGTTCATTTGCGGTGTTCCGATGAAGCCGGCAACGAATTTGTTACCGGGGAAACGGTACAGGTTTCTGGGTGTGTCTATTTGTTGCACGAAACCATCTTTCATTACCACAATGCGTGTGCCCATCGTCATTGCTTCCACCTGGTCGTGGGTAACGTAGATGAATGTCGTTTGCAACTTGTGATGCAATTTGGAAATTTCCGAACGCATTGCCGTGCGCAATTTTGCGTCCAGGTTGGACAAAGGTTCGTCCAGAAGGAATACCTTTGGTTCACGCACGATGGCACGTCCCAAAGCGACACGCTGACGCTGTCCGCCCGACATAGCCTTGGGCTTCCTGTCAAGGTAGTCGGTAATGCCCAAAATGCGGGCTGCCTCTTTGACCTTTATGTCAATTTCTTCCTTGGGAACTTTACGCAGACGCAAACCGAACGCCATATTGTCGTACACCGTCATGTGGGGGTACAGTGCGTAGTTTTGGAACACCATTGCAATGTCTCTGTCCTTGGGTTCCATATCGTTTACTACAACGTCGCCGATACGCAATTCGCCCGCCGTGATGTCTTCCAATCCGGCAATCATTCTCAGCGTTGTGGATTTTCCGCAACCGGAAGGTCCTACAAACACGATGAATTCCTTGTCGGCAATGTCCATACAAAAATCATTTACCGCTTTTACCCCGTTGGGGTACACTTTGTAAATGTGGTTGAGTTGTAAACTTGCCATATTTCCTCCATTGTTGTTTTTTTTTGGGCTGAGCCCTTGTCATTAACAATTATAATAGAGGATATTTGTTATGTCAATATCTTTGCGCAATAAAAAACACTGTTCACAAATAAAAATGTAGGTGTTTTTTGTCCTAGTTATTACATTTTTTACGACGTTGAAAAAGGGGAAAAATCCAAACACTTTGGCGACCTTGTGAAACTTCCAAAACCTGAAAACCCAGGGGCAGAAAACGCTTTTCACTCAATTACCGAAAAACCTGTCTGAAACCCTGAAAATGCAGGGGGTGTGTTGGACTTTTGGTTTACAAATTTTACGTCGGGAAAAGCAATTTGAACTTGCACCTGAAAGGTAATTTGTGCTTACACCTGAAAAAATTTTGCTTAGTATCTAAAAAGAAAATTTGTGATTTGCGTCTAAAAGGCAATTTATGATTTACACCTGAAAGGTAATTTGCACTTTACACTTAAAAAATTTTTGATTAGTACCTGAAAATGTAATTTATGTTTGCACACGAAAAGGCAATTCATACCTTGCACCTGAAAGGTAATTTGCACTTTACACTTAAAAAATTTTTGATTAGTACCTGAAAAGGCAATTTGTGCTTTGAGCCTGAAAAACAACAAAAAAGGGAAACACGACGTTTCCCTTTTTCAAAATCCGCATTTGTTCATATTTGCCCGTTACTATTTAAGCACTACCGAGCCGAATGCGCCTATTGTAAGAGTGTTGCCTTCCAAAACGCTTTCCGATGTGGTCCATCCACGCAAAACGGAAACGTTCAAAGCCTGCACGTTGAGGGGAAGTTGCATTCCCGTCATGTTGTGAATGACGTACACCGTACTTCCGTTGTAGGTGAATTTCAACACAGCGATGTCCTCGCCGAAGATGTCGGATGCGGTAACGCTGCCACGGGCAATTTCCGGATTGGCGTTGCGAATGGCAATGAGTTTTTTGTAGTGGTTGTAGATACTGTCTGCCTTGCCGAGTTGCGACTTGACGGTGCCGTTGGTCTGCAAAGAAATGTCGTAGTCCGCCCCGACAGGGTCGGTAACGGTGTCGCCGTCCCCCCACAGCATTGCAAGACGTCTGTTGGCATCGGTGTTAGATGCTCCACGACTGCCTTTCATGCCTATTTCCTCGCCGTAATAGATGAAGGGATTGCCCGGCATAAGCAAATACATGCTGGATGCAAGTTGCAGCGATTTGTCCTCGGTGGAAAGAGCGCCGGCTATCCTGTCCATATCGTGGTTGGAAAGGAAGGGAGCCATTATCGCATCGGGATTGCTTTCCTTAACGGCGTTGTAGTAGTATTCCACTTCGTTGCTGAACATGCTTCCGCCGCCGTACTTGACGTAGGTCATAATTGCGCCGTTGATGTCGGCAAAGGAAAAGTCGAAACAGTTGACGGACTGGTAATAGTTGATGACGGAAATTTCGTTGGACCAGTTTTCCCCCACAATGTACACATCTTCATTGTACTTTTTGCAGGTGTCGTTAAGCCATCCGAGCAGTTGCACGTTGCGTGCGTCGTCGCCGAAATAGAAGTACTTTACGGCGTCCAGACGGAAACCGTCCACGCCCACGTCGGACAGCCAAAAACGCACAATGTCTTCCACCGCTTCCTTGACGGCGGGATTGTCGTAGTTGAGTTCCGGCATATCACTACTGAAATTGCCTTCGTAAACCCATTTGTTGCCGTTGGGATCGGTGGCAAAATTGTACCAGCCTCCCCCTTCGTTGCCTATTTTTACGGAATAGTAGTCGTAGTAGGGATTGGCGGTGTCCCCCGTAGCCCTTGCCTGTTGCGCCTGCTTGAACCATTCGTGGTACTTGCTTGTGTGGTTGAGAACAAGGTCGATTATTATGTTTATTCCACGTTTGTGGCACTCTGCAACAAGGTTGCGCATGTCTTCCATGGTACCGTAGTCGGGGTCGATTGTTTTGTAGTCGATTACGTCGTACTTGTGATAACTGAAAGAAACCATAACGGGCATGAGCCAGATTCCCGTTATGCCCAAACTTTTGCCGCTTTTGGGGTCGCCGTCGTTGAGGTAGTCCAGACGGTTGATGACGCCCTGCAAATCGCCCATTCCGTCGTCGTTGCTGTCGGAAAAACCGCCGACAAAAATTTCGTAGAATGTGCGGTAGTTATCGTCGATAATGTTGGGTTCGAAATTTTCGTCAATAGGCATACGATACTCCCCACAGCCAGACAAAAACACTGTCGCAACGAGAATGCACAAAAGCATTACACTAAACACAGAGATTTTCCTTTTCATGTTTTCCTCCGAGATGACATTTTAACATAGTTTTTGTACTAATTGTCTGTAATTGTCAAACATATTTTCACCCATAATTTTACACTACCGTAACGGTATTTGTCAATACGGTCAACAAAATGCTTGCAGTTTTTGCTGAAAAAACGGGTTAAACTGCCCCCTGTAAAACCCACGCCGAAACGTTTTTCATTGTTGTTGTTGCACGGAATTTCAATACAACGCATTAACTGCAATTTCGCACACAAAAGAGGTTTTGCAATTACTTTTTTTTGCACCGCTGTTAATAACGCCTGTGTGCCGAAACAAAAAATTGTTTTGCTGCAAGAATTTCAGTACAACGCTCACTGCCAATTTTCAAACAAAAAAAGTTTTGCAATTACTGTCAATCACACTGCTTTTGCACCACCGTTCAAACGCCCGTATAACTAAAAAACTTTTTTAGGGTGTTACAATGCACGTTGCAACTGCGGCAAGGGAAAGGGCAACAACGGCGACAACAACGGTGCCTTGGTGTACCGCAGAAAAAGGCTTCATGCTGCGTTTACGTCAAAAACACGCCGGCAAAACACTGCGCATGCACGCCAGTTGTGCGTTCAGACACGACGTTGCCTTCCGCAGACACAAACAACTGCAAAAACTTTTGCAACAACAGGCACTGCGTCAATTTGCTTTTGCATGACTCGAAAAATTGGCAAGTACGAGCAATTTTGTGTTTAAGGCAAACAAAAAAGGCGGAAACTCCGCCTTTTTTTTGTACAGATATCAGCCTTTTACAGCGCCTGCAGTTGCGCCTTCGATGTAGTACTTCTGCATGCAGAGGAACAACGTGACGATGGGTACTGCAATACATACGCAGCCTGCCGCAAACGTCGTGAAAATGTTATTGTCGGCATGAGCGCCGTACATCATCTGATACAAGCCCACCGCAACGGTGTGCAATTCCGTGTTGGCTTCGCCAAGGATAACTCTTGCAAAAATGAAGTCCATCCAAGGTCCCGTGAACGCCAGCAACGCCGTGTAGATGATGATGGGTTTGGACAAAGGCAAAATTATGTGCCAGAATACCTGCGCCTGCGTTGCGCCGTCAAGTTTTGCCGATTCCACCAACGCATTGGGTACGGTGTCGAAAAAGCCTTTGGCGACGTAGAATCCCAATCCTGCGCCCGCCGAGTAGCAAAGTATCAGAGCCAGAAGCGTTTGCGTCAGACCCAAAGCCTTCAAAATGAAGTAGATGGCAATCATGGACATAAAGCCGGGGAACAATCCCAAAATCATTGCCAGATTCATGAAGGGCTTGCGCATTTTGAACTTTATCTTGGACATGATGTACGCCGTGGAAAGGGTCAAAAGCGTTGACAAAATGCAGGAAAACACCGACACGATAAGGGTGTTGCCCACCTGTCTTAAAAATTGCGTTTCGGTGAACAGTTTTTTGAAGTTTTCAAAGCCCAACTGTTTGGGAATGTAGTTGGAAACTACGATACCGATGAGGTCGCCGTTTTCGTTGTACTCGCAACGGAAAGCGTTGAGGAATATCCAAAGAATGGGATACAGCCAGATTACCACCAAAATTGCCAAAATGACGTAGGTTGCAATGTTGGCAATTATTCTGTGGCGACGCATACTTCCGTGCTTTTTCTGAGAATAGGTAATTTCGTTTCTCATTGGAAAGTATCCTCCTCTTTGTAAGCCTTACTGCGTCTGTAAGTCAGCAGCGTAATCAACGACGTGAAGATGAAGGTGATGATACCGATTACTGCGCCTTGGTTGTAGTTGGAATTTTCAATTGTCAACTTGTACAGCCATGTAACAAGCAAGTCGGTTTTGCCTGCCTTGAATCCTGCCACGGCGGGACCGCCACCGCTCAACATGAAGATGATGTTGAAGGATGTGATGTTGCCGATGAAGGAACTGATAAGGTACGGTGTGGTGATGAAGAATATGTACGGGAAGGTGATTTTGAAGAAAATCGTCAGCGGTTTGGCACCGTCCACCTTTGCCGCCTCGTACAAATCCGTGGGAACGTTCATCAGAATACCGCTTGTCATAAGCATTG
>HF998496.1:19807-41685 GCA_000433775.1 Corallococcus sp. CAG:1435
ACGCCCACCCACATGTTTATGAGAATAATCATAAACTTTATCAGGTACTCGTTTTGATTTTCCAAGTCATGACCAAGGAAGTTGATGGGGTTTTGTGTAAGACCCAAATTCATCAGCATTGCGTTTACGGGACCGTTTGCCGAAAGCAGGTTTCTCATTGCCAACAACGAGATAAACTGCGGAATGGCAATGGTCATGATGAACACCGTGCGGAAGAACACTTTTCCCTTGATTCCCTTGCGGTTGATGAGCACGGCAAGGAAAATTCCGCCAAAGTAGTTGGTTACCGTTGCGAAAAATGCCCAGATGAGCGTCCAGCCCAACACCGAAAGGAAACGCTGACCTATTTCATTGTCCGGTTGAGTGAAAATATCAATGAAGTTTTCAAATCCCGCCCAACCGAAGTTGGTTTGACCGGAACCTGCCGTTGTACCGCCGTAGGTGGTGAACGCCACTAAAATCATGTACAGCGTGGGCAAAATCGTAAACAGCGTCACTCCCAAAATTGTGGGGGAAAGCATCGTGATGTGGAACTTGCTGTCCAACATGGATGCAAGGTCCTGTTTGAATGTGGACGCACCTTCGCCGTAGCGCTCGTCAAGGTCTGCCTTGTAGGCGCTGGAAATATTGGCAAAGTACACCACCAGAAACAACATTATCACTCCGATTGTAATTACGCCAAACAGCAAAATCAGCATGGAGTTGGGTACCGCAATAGGCATGCCCGTGTCGGGGTCGATGGCAGTGCTACCGCTTGCATTTTCGATGTACCCCAAGTCGCCGAGATTTATCAACGCTTTGTATCCCAACGGAGTGTCGTTTACCGACGGACACAGCACCATAAACAAAATGAAAACAACTTCCACCAAAAAGAAAATTATTCCCTTGGCAATCTGCTTGTGGCTGAAATTTCCTGCGCCCATGATAAAGTGCGAAAGTTTGGTGCCGACGCTTCCGTCGGAGAAACGTTCGCCGAAGTATCTGAAGCCTTCGGCGATACGCTTACCAAAACGCACAAAAATATTTTCTTTTTTTGTCGTTACTTGCGCAGCCATAGTTTTTCTCCCGGATTATCCTTTGGCTCAGTTACCCGAAGCCTTTCCCGTTTTCCAAATGTTTTGAATTATCGTAAGACCGGCAAGCAACTTTTCGTCGGTGTCGTAAGCCGTGGCGTTGTCGTTTGCAGAGTCACGCATCAGCAAAATGTCTTGTGTGTAGGTGTCGGCACCCTTCTGATAGAAGTACAGGTTGAGGAAACTGTCGTATCCGAAAGGTTGAGGAATTCCCCATTCTGCCATTTCCACCTGCTTTTTGGCAAGCAGTGCTTCGTTTGTGTCTGCCTGCATTGCTTCAAATTCCGCCGCAGCGTTTTTGTAAGCGGGAAGGTTGTTGCATTCTTCGAAAGAGCCTTCCTGAATTTCCTTGCTGGTGAGGTATTCAACGATGTCTTCGCAAAGTTGTTTGTTGCCGCCGGTAACGATTTTGTTCATACCGTTGATGCACAGCACTTTGCAGTCGGCAAATGTTCCGGATTTCATAACCGTTCCTTCTTCGCAGGTGCCGTAAGCGTCTTCCGCAGTGATTGTGTAGGTGGGAAGTTGAGCAATACCGAGGTTGTCACCCAAAGCCGCCTTAACGCTGTCGTACTTCCATGCACCGCCGATAAGGGACAAAACTTTTCCGTCCTTCATCAAAGCGTCAAATGTCGTACTGCCGGAAAGCGCACCGCCGTTGGGGTCGTTGAAGAAACGTTGTCCCCACTTGAAACTTGCCATCGTGTCGTCGCCCGTGCAGTAACAGTTTTCAAGCATTTCGGAAAGTGTGGAACCTTCGTAAATTTTTACGGAAGTTGTGTTGGTTTCGGCATTGCGGGCGAGCATAAGGAAACTGAGGTTGTAACTGTCGTTACCCATGACCGTCGTAGCCTTGACGTCGCTGCCTGCACGTTTTGCAGCAGCCATGATGCCTTCCCATGTTTCCACCTCTGTGTCGGTGATTTTGGATTTGTCGTAGAACAGCACCAAAGACTGTCCGATATAGGGAGCGGCAAATGTGTATTCCGTTCCGCCGATGGTGTTTTTAACTACCTTTTTGTAGCCGTCGGGGTTGTCCGCTTCGATCTGAGCAAGCAACGATTGACTTGTCAATGCGGCAATAACGGGGTTTGTGCCGATAAGTTTACCAAGGTTGTCGTGAGGAATTGTGAAGATGGCAGGGCCTGCCTGTGCGTCTTTCAAAATTGCCTCGGCGGCTGTAGAAGCGTCCACGCCCTTGACCACGACTTTGTAGGGAAATTCCTTTCCGTTCTTCTCGGCGTAGTCGGCAACGTACTGTTCCATTACGCTTGCGTAGTAGGTGGCGGATTCTTCGCCTACCCAAATTACCAATTCCGTCTCGCTGCACGCCACAAGCGTGAACACGCAAGCGATGAGTAGCACTAATGTAAGTGCCGCAGCAATAAGTTTTTTCATTTTTTCCTCCTGATTTATTGCAATTTCTTGCAAATTTTGTTTGTGTTTCGTTACAGCAAAATGTTGCGTGTTAAAGAAAACCACACAACACGCTGTTAACTGATTTAATTTTATCATTCTGTTTGCAATATTTCAATAATATGCAACAAAATGAAAATTTTTTTGCTAATGTTCACTGAAAAACGGACATTTTCACAATATTTTAATGACATAATATTTTTTGCTTAAACATTTAATTTGCTGTTTTTTATGTAAAACAGGAAAAATAGGGGTTGTTTTCATCCTAGAAATATGCTATCATAATTCAAAGGCAAAACGCCGTAAAAATACTGCGAGGTAATGCATCATGATGATAAACAGCAATCAGATTGTTTCCATGACGGAAGCAAACCAAAACTTTTCCAAAGTGGTACGCCGCTGCGAAGACTGCGGTTGCGTTGTGATTTTCAAAAACAACAAACCAAAGTTCGTGTTGCTGGACATTGACGCAATGAAAATAACGTTACCGCAATCGGACGAAAACCTCGACCGTGCCGCCAAAAAGGAAATAGACCGTGCAAAATGGCTGTGATTTGGCAGTACAAGGGACTTGACGCTGTAATTGTACATCACGCCAAGCATACGTTAACGGCAAATTTTGTCGAAAAATGTCTTTTTTGTCGTAAAATGCAATATGCAAGGGAAAACCGCCGAAAACACCTTTGCGCAATCATGTTTGTACAAGTAATTGCACCACTGCAACTGTTGTAAGACGGTTTGAGTAAAATCCGACAACGGAAATTTGCAAGCACTGTCAGGCATGCCGTGCGAAATCATGTTTGTACAAGTAATTGCACCACTGCAACTGTTGTAAGACGGTTTGAGTAAAATCCGACAACGGTGTTGTACCAAAAAATTTTGCTGTAATTGCAATGAAAATAAATTTGCCGTTTTAACTTTGCAAGCAAAAACCTTTTTGCATTGCGGCAAAAGCATTCCTAATTACAGACTAAAGCATTTCAAACACGTAGCCAAATTCATGGCAAAAATTACAAAAAAAAAGACTCGCCTTGTGGGCAAGTCTTTTTTTGTTTTCAATTACTTATTTTGCAATTGCGCCAAGACCGTAGGTTCCGTCGGTGAAGGATGCAAATACTACGTAGTAAGTTCCTGCCGTAAGCACGATGGGGTTGTCGTTCCATGAACCGCTGTTTTCCCATGTGGGAGTTTGGCTGTGAGGAGGACAATACAGTGTGTCGGGGGTAAGGCTTCTAACGTTGGTGTTGCCTGCATCGGGGATCCAACTGGGAACCCATTCCGCAATGTCGCCCGCCGTTTTGAGTTCGCACTTCAAAACTTTGATTGCCATGTTGCCGTCAACTTCGGTGAGCTCGGCACCTTCGGTAAGAGCGTACGAAATAGACCAGCCTGCTTCCCATGCACCGTCAACCTTGTTGTTGGTGAATTCGTGTTCTGCTATGTACAGGTATTGAACGCCGCCTTCTTTCAAAACGTCTTTGATGCTGGCAACTCTTTTGTCGCTCAATGCAACGGCTTCCATAGCGTAGGTTGCGTCAAGTTTTGTTTCGTCTTCGGCATCAACGTTTACTTTCCAGCCATTGAAGTTTCCCGTAATCGTGTAGGAATACGTGGGATCTGCCAGAGGATCGGTGTCGCATGCGACAAGCGCAAACAGACAGGACACCACAAGTATTGCTACCAATGCAGTCGTAACAAGTTTTTTCATTTTTTTTCTCCTTCTTTTATATATTCTGCCAAAGGCAGTAATATCGAGTTACGGCAAAGCCTTCAATGAAGGACGGCTTTGTCCAAGCAAAACCAACCTTACACCTTTTGCGAGGTCTTCTGCTCTTATTCAGTCTATCACAGCAATATTATAAAATCAATAGTTTTTTGAAAAAACTTCGATTTTTTCAACTTTTTTTCACAAAATCAGCTTGCTTAAATGCTTAAATGTGACACAACAAGCAGGTTTATGCAATGTGTTTGCAACAATTTGCAATCTGACAAAAACCAACAGAAAATGTCTACATCGCTTTTTGTGCAATCAGCGTCTGGAAGGGCAACACTTCCGTTTGAGAGGAAAGTTCTTGCGTTACGCCCAACGTGTCGAGGTACAGTGTGTACCCCTCCAAATTCACCGCAACGTCCTTTGCCACGCCGTTTGCATGCACTATTGTGTACATTGTACCGTTTTCGCTGTCGGTAACTTCAATTACAATCACGGCCCCTCCGTCAAGACTTTGAACTTTGTAGGCTTGTTGTACCTGCTCTTGGGAAAGGCACAGCCCGCCGCAATGAGTTTTTAAGGCAATCAGTTTGCGGTAGTTTTCAAACATGTCGGCGTGAGTGATTTTCAACGAGTAGTCAAGTTGGTTGACTTCGTATCCCGACTGATAGGAATTGCCGTCGCCCCCTTTCGTGCGCAAAAATTCCTCCCCTGCCAGCATAAACGCCGTGCCGTTGGAGGTGAGTACAACGGAATTTGCCAACATCGCCATTTTTTTGACGGTGGCTTCATCGGTGATGCCTGCGGCGGAAATTCTGTCAAACAAGGTGTAGTTGTCGTGGCAGGTAACGTAGTTGGTAGTCTTGTTTGGGTCGGTAATGCTGTTGGTGCAGGCAGTGATACCTTTCAGCCCTTCCATAATTTTAGAAACGTCGGAAGAACTTACCGCACTTTCGTTTGTTATCCAACCTTTGTCGGTAACGGCAGCCAAACCTCCCTTTATCAAAGCGTCACGCAGTTGGTCGTTGAACTGTCCCACGCCACGCAAACTGTTGGCGTTGCTTTGTACCGCCTGTTGCGAGGAAGACAATGCCGACGTGCCTCCCGTCCAAGGTTCGCCGTAAATTACTATGTTTGGGTTAATAAGTTTCAAAGCGTCGGCAAGCATATTCATTGTTTCCACGTCATGCACGCCCATGAGGTCGAAGCGGAAACCGCCCAATTTGTACTCCGACGCCCAAAAGCACACGGAATCTATCATAAATTTGCGGAACATTGCATGTTCGCTTGCCGTTTCGTTTCCGCAGCCTGAACCGTCGGACATGCTTCCGTTTGCACCGTAGCGGAAGTAATAGCCCGGCATAAGCACGTCAAAATTGCTTCCGCCTGCGGCATTGACGTGATTGTACACCACATCCATAATAATGTTGATGCCTGCGCCGTTAAAAGCAGCCACCACCTGCTTGAATTCCTTAATTCTCGTGTAACCGTCGGTAGCGTCGGAACTGTAACTTCCTTCCAAAACGTTGTAGTTCAACGGATTGTAACCCCAGTTGAAGATGCGTGCGCTTTCATCGTTGGCTTGGTCGAATATCGGCAAAAGTTGCACTGCGTTGACGCCCAACTCCTTGATGTGGTCAAAGCCCGTTTTTACCGTTACGTTGCCTTCCGTGTAGGTCGTGCCTTCTTCAATAAGTCCCAAAAATCTGCTTCGGTTGCTTTCCGTGCCTGTCCACGTTTGCGAAGAGGTAACGTCGGCAACGTGCGTTTCCCACACTACAAGTTGTTTTCTGTCGTAGGCAATGGGCGAAACGTTTTCCCAACCGAGAGGATTGGTCTTGGAAAAGTCCACTATCATTCCACGTTCGCCGTCCAGCCCTGCGCTTTTGGCGTAGGGGTCGACAATTTCCACACCCGTGGAATAAACGTGATTGTACACCGTGTAGGTGTAGTACTTGCCTGCAAGGTCGCCGCTGACAACCGCTTCAAACGTTCCCTTTTGCCCCGATTGCATGTCGTAGGAAACAGGCGTTTCTTCGCCGTTGCCCTTTTGATAGATGTTAAGCACGATTTTTGTGGACACGGGCGACCACACACGGAAGGTGGTTTCGGTAGCACTGTACATTGCGCCCAACTCGCCGTCGAAGTAGAAGGCGTCGGTGAAAGCGTCGGTACCGTACAACGCCTTCATGTCCACCGTTGCCGTTACCTTTTTGCCGTCGGCAAACTGTACTTCCGCAGTGTACCCCTCGGCAAGGCGCAAAGTGTGGTTTTGCGGCAAGGCGCAAACAATTTCCTTTGCAGGTCCGTTTTGCACCGCAACGGATTGCGTTGCTTCAAAAATGGTTACGCTTGCCATTTCCTGGCGTGCGTTGACTGTTATTTTGTCGTATGCGGTAAATGTCGCCGTTACATTGTATTTCATTTCCTCTGCGTCCTTGTATAAATTTTGATCCCCCTGCGTCAGGTAGATGTGAATGAAGTTGTCGGCGCCCATTTCGCACTGTGAAAGATCCAACATTCTGTCCGCGTCGCAATCCTTTGTCCACGAGGCAATCAGTCGCGGAATAATGCCTATCAGACTGTCCCTTTCCGCTCCGAAGTCGGACAACGGGTACATTGCCACACCGCCGAAGTCGTCTTGGTAGTTCAACTTAAACAACTGCCCTTCTTCTCCGCCGTCCGTCCAAATCCAAAATCCCCACTTGAGGTAATCGTCGGGATTTTGCCTTTCGTAGTGGAGCACCAGCGTCGGTTCCGTCGCACTTTCAGGAACGTCTGTCGGCAAACCGCCCGCCGTCGGGTCGTCCACGCAGGCAACAAGCACAATGCACACAACTGCCAACAAACACAACAAGATGACGGACAATTTCCTTTTCATATTGTACCCCCTTTTTACTTTTCCTTTCAAAACTCTCGTTCAGCGTTAAAATTTTAGCATTTTTATACGTTAGTTACAATAGATTTTGGAAAAGTGAAAATTATATATTAATTATTGCGTTTGTTGAAGTGTTGCGTTTATCGACTGAAAGGCAAAAACTTCTTTTGACGTTACTTGGACGTAGTCGGCAACGGAAATATATGCGCAATGAGCTTTTGATACAACGTTGCAAAAGTTCTGTTGAGCATACGTCTTGTGCAAAACAAAGCAAACGGGGCAAAGTGCGATTTTTCAACAATATCTAAAATTTTGCAAAACGTTGCGTTTGTTTTTGTATAATTTGCGTTTGTTGAAGTGTTGCGTTATCGGCTGAAAGGCAAAACTTTGCGTAAAATTTGCACTACACAAGCACATTTGCACAGATGCACGCTTTTGCAATTACCTATTCGTGAAAAACGTTTTGTGAACAGTTTTTTTCGCTACGTAACAACTTTTTTGCTACTGTGCATTGCCTGTTATGTTCAAAAACAAAATCAAAAAATTTGCACTTTCATTCCCAGCCACGCAAAACGCAGTTGTAACTTTCATCGGAAGTTTCGCAAAAGGTCGCCAAAAGAATGCCGTGCATTGTGATACACGTCAAAATGTACAAAAAAAGAGCCTACGTAGGGCAAAAACCGTTACACACAGTCAAAAGGCAAAAGAAAACCCCCGAAAACGGGGGTTTAGTTGACTCTGCAATAAAATTACTTGAGTTCTGCTTCTGCGCCTGCATCCACAAGGGTCTTAACCATGTGTTCTGCAACGTCTTTGGGTTGAGCTTCCTTGATGGTAGCGGGAGCGCTTTCAACAAGGTTTTTGGCTTCAACAAGACCAAGTCCCAAAAGTTCACGAACGGCCTTGATAACGCCGAGTTTGCTGGAGCCGAAGGACTTCAACACAACGTCGAATTCCGTCTTTTCTTCCACAACGGGAGCGGCTGCTGCTGCACCGCCTGCAACTGCTACGGGAGCGGCTGCGCTTACGCCGAATTCTTCTTCGATAGCATGAACAAGTTCGTTGAGTTCCAAAACAGAAAGAGATTTAATCTCTTCGATAAACTTCTTTGTATCCATTTTAATTATCTCCTATAAATTTAATTTTGGCGGGTGTTACCCTGTTTGCCTTTTTTGGCGGCAAGCCACTGCAACAAGCGTTGTTATTGCGCTTTTTCGGCGATAGCGTTCAAAGCCACTGCCAATCCACGTACCGGTGCAGACAATACGGAAACCAACATTGCAAGCAAAGTTTCTCTGTTGGGAACTTTGGACATTGCGTCCACAACGCTTGCGTCGGCGAATTTTTTGTCGAACATACCGCACTTGATTTCCATTGCCTTGTACTTTTTGATTCCTTCGGCAGCAATCTTTGCGGGTGCTACTGCGTCTGTCGTACCGAATGCAAATGCACTTGGTCCGTTCAACGCTTCGTCAAATTCCGTGTAGCCGAGTTCGTTCAAAGCCTTTTTTACGAGAGTGTTTTTCAAAACTCTGTAATCAACGCCGTTCTTTCTGAATTCGGAACGGAATTCCGTGTCCTGGGCAACCGTCAGTCCCTTGTAGTTGATGATGATGAGGGATTGGCTGTTTTGGATTTGTTCTTTGATTTGTTCCACCAACTCTCTCTTTTCCAACTGCGTGGCACTGAGGTGACCTTCATGACGTTCGTGATCCATTGTGATTTTACCTCCTTGTGATATTCAATATCAAAAAACCCTTGCACTGCAAACTTCGGTACAAGGGTGAGGTCTTACGACTAACCTACTGTTGTACCTCGGCAAGATTTACCTTTGCACTTGCTGTCTTTGGCTACGGTGTGGGTTTTTTATATTTGAATTAAAGTAAATTATCTGTAATTTACTTTGATGCCGGGACCCATCGTGGTTGCGATTGCAACGGATTTGAGATAGGTTCCCTTGGCGCTTGCGGGTTTCGCCTTGATGATGGCGTCCATGATTGTCGTTACGTTTTCCAACAACTTGTCCTTACCGAAGGACTTTTTGCCGAAAATAACGTGGCAGATGGATTGTTTGTCCACACGGTATTCCACCTTACCTGCCTTAACGTCGTGGATTGCCTTTGTAACATCCATGGTAACGGTACCGCTCTTGGGGTTGGGCATCAAGCCTTTGGGTCCCAAAATCTTACCCATACGGCCTACAAGTCCCATCATGTCGGGGGTGGTAATCATCACGTCAAATCCAAACCAGTTTTCCTTTTGGATTTTTTCGATGTACTCTTCCGCACCCACGAAATCGGCACCTGCCGCTGTCGCTTCGTCTGCCTTTGCGCCCTTGGCAATTACCAAAACACGCACGGATTTACCTGTTCCGTTGGGCAACACAACCACACCACGAACCTGTTGGTCTGCGTGACGGCTGTCTACGCCCAATTTAACGTGCAATTCAAGTGTTTCGTCAAATTTTGCAGGAGCAATTTCCAATGCCTTTTCAATTGCTTCCGCCATATCGTATTGCTTTGTTTTGTCGTACTTTTTCAAAGCGTCAACATATTTCTTTCCTTTCATTTGGCGCCTCCCTAGTCTTCAACAACAACGCCCATGCTGCGTGCCGTTCCTGCAATCATGGAGCATGCCGCTTCCAATGATGCTGCATTCAAGTCTACCATTTTAAGTTTTGCGATTTCCTCAATTTGAGCCTTGGTGATTTTTGCAACCTTGGTCTTGTTGGGGGCGGCGCTTGCCTTTTCGATACCGCAAGCCTTTTTGATAAGGACAGGTGCAGGGGGAGTCTTCAAGACGAAAGTGAAACTGTGGTCTTGATAGATAGTTACAATAACAGGAATGATAAGTCCTGCTTTGTCTTGCGTCCTGGCGTTGAAATCCTTGGTAAAACCGGGGATGTTGATGCCGTGAGGACCAAGAGCGGAGCCTACCGGGGGTGCCGGTGTGGCTTTTCCGGCAGGAAGTTGAAGTTTAACAACTGCCGTTACTTTTTTTGCCATAAGTGTTTCCTCCTAGTCGTGGTTTTAGCGAAAGCATTTGGCTTTCTCCCAAATTCCGTTTGGTAAGGTCAAACGGTAAAACCCTGTTGCCGCAGCAAAAGGTCAGTTTTCGCTGTCCTCGCTTGCCACGGTTGTTGCATTGTTTAGTTTTTCCAGTTGCACAAAGTCCATATCCACGCTGGTTTCACGTCCGAACATGTTGAGAGAAACCTGCGCTTTCTGACGTGCCGTGTCGATGGATTTGATTACACCCACAAGTCCGTCGAAAGGACCGCTTACAACTTTTACGTCGTCTCCCACTACCATATCGAAGTTGACGACGGTATCTTCCAAGCGAAGGCGTTTGACTTCTTCGTCATCCAATGGCCATGCCTTACCGTTGGGACCGACAAATCCCGTAACACCACGGGTGTTGGTAAGCATAAACCACAGTTGCGACGAATACACAAGTTTGATAAACACGTAACAGGGCATCACTTTGGCTTCGTAAGCCTTGCGTTTGCCGTTTTTTTCCTCTATCAAAGTTTCGGTGGGGATTTTTATGTCCAAAATAACATCCTGCAAATTGCCGTTTTCCACCATTTGCTCGATGCTCTTTTTCACCAGACTTTCATAGCCGGAATAGGTGTGCAGTATATACCATTTTGCACTGTTGTTTTCGCTCATAATGCCGCCTTAAGAAATAAGTGTAAGAAGCCAAGACAACAGTGAATCGAAACCTAAAATCAGCACGCCGAAAAACAACACCACAAGCAAAACAATGCCGGTGTTTTTAACAACGGTTTTGAATGTCGGCCAAGATACCTTTTTGAGTTCGCTCCAACTTTTCACGAAGAAAGTGCCAAGTCTGCCACGCTTTCTGTTAGATTTTGTAGCCATCTGTTTTTCTCCTTACTTCGCTTCTTTGTGAGTTGTGTGCTTTTTGCAGAATCTGCAGTACTTGTGCATTTCAAGTCTGTCCGTTGTAGTCTTGCCGTTTTTGTATGTGTCGTAATTGCGTTGTTTGCATTCCGTGCAGGCAAGCACAACCTTTACTCTGTTTCCTTTTTTCGCTGCCATCGCTCTAATTCTCCTGTGTTTTGCATGCAAAATTTGCCCAAAAAGTAAATTTTGTACGCAAAAAATTACACCCCTTACAGAAGTGCTAACTAATAATACCACATAATGTATCTTATGTCAACGAATTTGCGCTCTTTTGGCAAAGTATTTTTGACCCGAAACCTTCAAAAAAAAGTGCGTTTCGGAAGGAAAAATACAAGGAAAATTTTGCCGACGTATTGACAACGCCGAAGAAAAATACTATAATGTACGTCCCTCAAAAACGCACACGCTTTTGTTGAGCGAAACCGACGTTGGCGAGGTCAATCTGCACCGAAAAACCTTTCGGAAGGGAGAAAAACAAAATGACGGATTACAAAATGCTGGTGAAAGAAGCGTACGAAGCGCAAAAAATGGCGTATATTCCCTACTCGCACTGGGCGGTGGGGGCGGCTTTGCTGACCAAAGACGGCAAAATTTACCGTGGCTGCAACATAGAAAGTTCCACCTTTACGCCGACGGTGTGCGCCGAAAGGACGGCGTTTTTCAAAGCCGTTTCCGAAGGCGAACGCAACTTTGCCGCCATTGCCATTGTGGGTAACGACGAAAAAACCCCTGTGGGACAGGGCGATTTTTGCCCGCCGTGCGGTGTTTGCCGTCAGGTTATGACGGAATTTTGCGGTGGCGACTTTGAAATTGTTTTGGCAAAGGACTACGACGACTACAAAGTGTACACCCTTTCACAACTTATGCCTCTTGTGAGCCTGCCCCTTTCCAAGTAGTTATTTTTAAGTGTTGTACACGCCTAAACGGCGTAACGTCAACCCGACAATACGCAACATGCCGAAAAACCCACGAAAAAGCAACACAGAAAGTTTGTGTGATTTGGTGAGACCGGAGCCGATTTGCTCGCCCATAGGGGACATTGCCACATCGGCACTCAAATTGAACAGACCTATTCCCAACACCAGAAACAGAGAAGACAGGGCAAAAACGCCCACTTCGTGAGAAGTGAGGTCTATCAAAGGCGTGCAACACAAAATCAGCACTATCGCCACTACGGGTAGCACGGAAAACATGACTTTTCAAGCAGTGCGAACGGAATAAATGAAATGAAACTCACCAAACAGCCGAACATTCGGCTGTTTTTTTGTACCCTTTTGTTGCAATTTGACACTTGAAGCGTTTTGAAAAAGGCGCTTTGCCGTAATCTTCAAGCGACTGTATCTGACAACTTGAAAAACGGTTTTTGAAGTCGCCAACGCAAACTTTTGCAAAAACAAACAGCATCTGACGTAAAAAACAGATGCCCACAATACCCTCGGTTTACAGGCAAAACACATACAATTACAAAGAAAGGGTCGAAAACAGCCACGGCAACGTGAATTTCCGACAAAAAAAACGGACACCACGTCCGTTTTTCCGCTTTTCTACAAACTTTTGATACTTTTCAAATTTTCTAAGGTTTTTGCATGACCGTTCAAATATTGTTTTCTGCACGACGTACCTTCACCTTTTACACTGTTTCGCAGGTAAATGCCTCTTTGCAACAACATGCCAAAAGACGCTTCCGTATTGCAAAAAAACTACTGCTTACTTTTTCGGGGGAGAAAGGTCCTCGTCGGACTTTTGTTCCTCTTGCGACGGCGCCTTCTCCGACTTGCCCTCTTTTACCTTTTCCGTCTTTTCGGGGGTTGTCGCCTCTTCCTGTTTGGCTTGCTTGGGGGTAAATCCCACCACATCGCACACGGGAAGGGCAAAGGCAATGCCCTGACCTGCCGTTTTGAGCCCCACCGCATGGTACAGGGCGTGAAGTACCTTTTCTTTCACCTCACTTTCCACCAGAATCATCACAATTTCCTTTTCCGGCTGAATGGTTACGCCGAAAATTTTTTCCGCTTCGGCATTGGCTGTGCCGCTTGCGTGCAGTACCGTGCCGCCTCTTGCGCCAACCTCACGGGCAGCGTCCATGACCGCCTCGGCAAAACCTGCGTTTACTATGCAAAAGATAACTTCGTGTGTGTAGTTCATTTTGCGCCTCACTGTTTGTTACTTAAAAACTTATACACGGCAACGCCCACCGTGCTTGTCATGGGGACGGTGAAAGCAATGCCTTTGCCTCCCCGTATTGTAGAAAACTTTTTTTCCAACTCTTGCAGGGCTTGTTGCGCCATATCCTGACGAATAACGCTGAACAACGCCTGTTTTTCCCTGTCGGAATTGAGCAAGCCGAAACTGCTTGCCGTACCGAATGCCGACACTTCCATTTGAAGGTTTACTTCGAAAGATTGCAGCAAATCCAGGAAAAACTCCGCCTTGCGACGTGGCACCACCGTTACCAACAGCAACAGTTTGTTTGGCGCCAACGGCTTTTGCGACGTTTCCTTTTCCCTTGCGTTGCGTTTTTTGACAGATTTGTTTGGCATGTTACCCTCACATAAAGTTTATGATTTGGTCGTCGTCGGCGCTCAGAATGCGTTGTTGCGCACGCTTGTTGCGTACTTTTTGCGCCGTTATTGCACGGAAGCCCAACAGTTGAATGGTAATGAGCGGCGTCATTGCCACCATTGCCACGATGCCGAAAGCGTCGGCAAGCACCTTTTCTTCCCCCTGAATTACGCAACACGCACCTATTGCAAAGGGCAAAATAAAGGTGGTTGTAAGGGGACCGGACGCCACCCCGCCGGAGTCGAATGCTATTGCCGTGTACACTTTGGGAACGAAAAAACTCAACCCCAACGACACAATGTAGCCGGGTATCAGGTAGTACAAAACGGAAAAATCCAACCATATTCTCACCATGGACAGCGCCAACGACAGGGCAACGCCCACCGAAAGGGCAACCAGCATGGATTTTTTGGAAATGACACGGTTGGTAACCTCTTCCACCTGTTTGTTGAGTACATGCACGGCAGGTTCGGCAAGCACCACCACTGCGCCAAGCACAAGTCCCGTAACAATCAATACGGACGGGTGATTTTCCGCAAGTTGCTGACCCAATTTGAACCCGACAGGCATGAATCCTACAGTGACAGCAGTCAGAAACACCACGATGCCTACAAAGGTGTACACAATTCCTATCACCATTCGCACTATTTTTATTTTAGGCAGTTTCAGGCAGGTGATTTGCAACACAGTGAAAAACGCCACGATAAGTCCCAACGAAAGCAGCACGTCTTTGACCACTTTCCACATTTCCTCCAAAAATGCCACGATAAAATTTGGCGCAACGGCGTAGTTAGGCACGGAATAGGACATATCGCCCGTACTTGCAAGCCCCAGCAACAACACCGTTACAATGGGACCTACGGAGCACAAAGCAACCAAGCCGAAACTGTTTTCCGTACTGTTGCGTCCGCCCAAGGTAACGGAAATGCCCGCACCCACCGCCATGATGAAGGGCGCAGTAATAGGTCCTGTGGTAACTCCGCCGGAATCGAACCCCAACGCAACAAAATCCACACCGCCACGCTCTATCAGCAATGCCACAAGGGCAAACATGCACATATAGAAGAAAATCAAAATGGGCGCAAGGGATTTTCCAAGTACCGTTTTAAGCACGCCCAACAACAAAAACGCTCCCACGCCGACGCCAACGGCAAGAATAAGCACCAAGGGCGGAATTTTTTCTGCTATTTGATTGGACAACACCGAAAGGTCGGGTTCGGCAACGGTGATAAGCACGCCCATGGCAAAACAAACGGAAAGCAACACGGAAAGTTTGCGTGATTTGGTAAGACCGGAACCTATTTGCTCGCCCATAGGGGACATTGCCACATCGGCACTCAAATTGAACAGACCTATTCCCAACACCAGAAACAGAGAAGACAGGGCAAAAACGCCCACTTCGTGAGAAGTGAGGTCTATCAAAGGCGTGCAACACAAAATCAGCACTATCGCCACTACGGGTAGCACGGAAAACAACGATTCTTTGATTTTTCCCAGCAAAGCGTACTTCAATGTTCACCACCTGACAGGCAAAAGCACAACGTTCAGATTGCCTGCACCGCACTGTTATTGTTGCCACGCACAGCCCTACAAAAACGCATTTCCGTAAAACCGACAAAATTACCGCTCGGTTTACGACGCCGTTGCAAGCAGGACAACAGTAACTGTTTACAATTTCTAATAATATTTTATTGTACCATATATCGAAAAGTTTTGCAATATTGTTGCCCTCACGGGCAGGAAATATTTTTCAAAAATAACCGAAAAATTGTTTTTACGCAGTGTTTATTTACACGGCGTTGGACAGCAACGAAATTTATAACTAAGCCTGACACAAAGGTCGGAAACAATGCAAGGTCGACAAATACGACTTAACGGCGAAGAACTCAAAACACAAAACCTGTTTTTTGTTGCCTTTTCCCTTGAAAAGTTGAAAGGTTTTGTACACTGCACAAACACGTTTGCCGCCACAACGCAAAAAATTTTTGTGTTTTTGCAACTTACGGCACGGGAAACAAACACATTTACACCTTTTTCAGACAACAAAACGTCAACTAAAACAACGGTTTGCGTACCAAAAAGTTACTACCGTTTGAAAAAATACGTTACAACGCTTAGTTTTGCGACGGCACAAACGCACAGCAAACACGGTCAAAACGCTTGCAGGTTTTGCGTGTTGCGGCATTGCACCCGAAAGACATTTGTTACAATATCTTCGGCGTTGCAATTTGCGTCAGCGTACAAAACAACAAATAAAACAATCTGATTTTTACTTTCAAAGTGCGTTACACCACAAACAAATAAATTCTTGTGCGTTAGGACAACGGAAAATGCCTTTGTATTGTTTACAAACCTCTTGTTCAAAATGTATAAAACCGTAAATCGCCAATACAAGAGAAACATTTTACATTTTTACACAACGGTTAAACAAATTGCTGTTTCCTGTTTACAAAGCAAGGAAAAACTTGCAAACACTTCAACGGGGACTACGCATACTTTGCAAAAAAAGTACAACTTTTGCCCTTTGAAGGGCAAAAGAGGGACATTTTACGTTTTTACACAACGGTTAAACAAATTGCTGTTTCCTGTTTACGAAGCAATGAAAAACTTGCAAACACTTCAACAGGAACTACGCATACTTTGAAAAAAATACAACTTTTGCCCTTTGAAGGGCACAAAACCGCAACTGCAACATGACAAAACAAAAAAAATCCCACTTCAAACGAAGTGAGATTTTTTGTTTTTTGTTTCAATTACTTAATGATCTTGGAAACAACACCAGATCCTACGGTGTGGCCGCCTTCACGAATAGCGAAACGAAGACCTTCTTCCATAGCGATGGGGGTGATCAACGTAACTTTGATGTGGGTGTGGTCGCCGGGCATAACCATTTCAACGCCGTCTTCAAGTTCGATTGTTCCTGTAACGTCCGTTGTACGGAAGTAGAATTGAGGACGATATCCCTTGAAGAAGGGGCTGTGACGTCCGCCTTCTTCCTTTGTAAGAACGTAAACTTGTCCTTCAAATTCCGTGTGCGGAGTAACACTCTTGGGTTTAGCGATAACTTGTCCACGTTCAATTTCTTTACGGTCGATACCACGAAGCAACAAACCTACGTTGTCGCCTGCGAATGCTTCGTCAAGAAGTTTACGGAACATTTCAACGCCTGTAACTACGGACGTCTTGATTTCGTCTTTCAAACCAACGATTTCAACAGGATCGGAAGGTTTAACGGAACCACGTTCTACTCTACCTGTAGCAACCGTGCCACGGCCGGTGATGGTGAACACGTCTTCAACGGGCATCAAGAAAGGCTTGTCGGTGTCACGTGTCGGGGTGGGGATGTAACTGTCAACAGCGTCCATCAAGTCCAGAATGGGCTTGTAAACAGGAGAGTTGATGTCATGGTTGCCTGCTTGGTAAGCGTCCATTGCTGCCTTTGCAGAACCCTTGATGATGGGGATGTTGTCGCCGTCGAATTCGTACTTGGAAAGAAGTTCTCTTACTTCCATTTCAACAAGTTCGAGCAATTCTTCGTCGTCGACAAGGTCGGTCTTGTTCATGAATACAACGATGTAAGGCACACCTACCTGACGTGCAAGAAGGATGTGTTCACGTGTTTGCGGCATGGGACCGTCTGCAGCGGAAACAACCAGAATAGCACCGTCCATCTGAGCGGCACCGGTGATCATGTTTTTAACATAGTCGGCGTGGCCCGGGCAGTCTACGTGTGCGTAGTGGCGCTTGTCTGTTTCGTATTCAACGTGTGCGGTGTTGATTGTAATACCACGAGCTCTTTCTTCGGGAGCCTTGTCAATTTGGTCGTAAGCCATAACTTCCGCATCGTTCTTCATGGAAAGCACCATGGTGATTGCGGCTGTCAAAGTGGTCTTACCATGGTCTACGTGTCCGATGGTACCAATGTTGACGTGTGGTTTGCTTCTGTCAAATTTAGCTTTTGCCATTGTTGTGATTCCTCCTGATTTCGATTGTTGATCAAATCTTTATTTTGAGTCGATTCAATTATATATTATTTTTTTGTTTTGGTCTACACTTTTTGTAAAGTTTTTATAAAAACTTATTTGCTTTCGTGTTCCTTGGTAATCTTTTCTTTTACCGATTTGGGAACTTCCGCAAAGTGGTCGAACTGCATTGTGTAGTTTCCTCTGCCCTGCGTGCGGGAACGCAAGTCCGTTGCGTAACCGAACATTTCGGCAAGAGGGATGAATGCGTTTATCACCTGTACGCCGTTGCGCATTTCGATACCGGAAACGTTACCACGTCTGCTGGAAACGTTGCCCATCACATCGCCGAGATACTCTTCCGGCAGGGTGATTTCCACCTTCATCATGGGTTCAAGCAAAATGGGGTCTGCCTTGGCTGCGGCGTTTTTGAATGCCAACGAGCCGGCAATTTTGAATGCCATTTCGCTACTGTCCACTGGGTGGAAACTACCGTCGTACACTGTAACTTTGAAGTCCACCACTTCGTAGCCTGCCAAAGGACCTGTTTTTGCCGCTTCCATAATACCGTTGTTGATGGGTTGAATGTATTCCTTGGGAATACTTCCGCCGACGGTTGCGTCCACAAATTCGTAGCCCTTGCCTGCTTCCAAAGGTTCCATTTTGATTTTACAGTGACCGTACTGACCTTTACCGCCCGACTGACGGACATATTTGCCTTCCGCTTCCACTGCCTTGGTGATGGTTTCACGGTAGGAAACTTGCGGTTTACCTACGTTTGCTTCCACCTTGAATTCACGCAACAATCTGTCCACGATGATTTCCAGGTGCAATTCGCCCATACCTGCGATGATTGTCTGACCCGTTTCCTGGTCGGTGTAGGTCTTGAAGGTGGGGTCTTCTTCCGCCAACTTGACAAGTGCAAGAGTCATCTTTTCCTGACCTGCCTTGGTTTTGGGTTCGATTGCAACTTTGATGACCGGTTCGGGGAACAGCATGCTGTCCAAAACGATGGGGTCCTTTTCCGAACACAGCGTGTCGCCCGTCGTCGTGTCTTTCAAACCTACCAAAGCGACGATTTCGCCTGCATAGGTTTCGGGAATTTCTTCACGTTGAGCGGCGTGCATCTGCAACACTTTGGTTACACGTTCACGCTTGCCCTTGGTGGAGTTGTACACGTAACTTCCCGCCTGCAAAGTACCGCTGTAAACACGGCAGTAGGCAAGTTTTCCCACAAAGGGGTCGGCAACGATTTTGAATGCCAATCCGCAGAAAGGTTCGTCGTCGTCCGTTTTGCGAACGATTTTTTTGTCTTCGTCGTGTACGTCAAAACCTACAACGTGGTCGATGTCCACGGGGCTGGGCAAATATTCGCAAACCGCGTCAAGCAGTTTCTGAACGCCCTTGTTTTTGTAGGAAGAACCGCACAAAACGGGGTTGACCTTCAATTCGATTACCGCTTTACGCAACGCATGTTTGATTTCGTCTACCGAGAGGTCGCCCTCTTCGAAGAATTTTTCCATCAAAGCGTCGTCCGTACCGGCAACAAATTCCACAAGTTCTTCGTGGGCTTTGTCCACCGCCGCCACCATGTCCGCAGGCACTTCGCCTTCGTCGATGACAACGCCTTTCGGGTCGTTGTAGAAGTACGCCTTCTTGGTGATTACGTCGACGATACCACGGAAGGTTTCTTCCTTGCCGATGGGCAACTGAACGGGCAAAGCGTTGGCTTTGAGTCTTTCACGCATCATTTTGATTACGTTTTCAAAATTTGCGCCGTTGATGTCCATTTTGTTGACAAACGCAATACGGGGCACGTTGTACTTTGTAGCCTGATGCCACACCGTTTCGCTTTGAGGTTCTACGCCGCCTTTTGCGCAAAATACCGCAACGGCACCGTCCAGAACACGCAAAGAACGTTCCACTTCCACCGTGAAGTCCACGTGGCCCGGGGTGTCAATCAGGTTGATGCGGTAGTCCACGTGATTGTAACTGTCCACCCAATGTACGGTGGTTGCAGCACTTGCAATAGTGATACCACGTTCCTGTTCCTGAGCCATGCTGTCCATTACGGCTGTGCCTTCGTGCACTTCGCCGATTTTGCGGGTTTTACCCGAAAAGAACAGTATTCTTTCACTCGTAGTGGTTTTTCCTGCGTCGATGTGCGCCATAATACCGATGTTACGCACGTTTTGCAAAGGATAAATTCTAGCCATGTTACCTTACTTTACTCCCCAAATTACCATCTGAAATGAGCAAACGCCTTGTTTGCTTCGGCAGATCTGTGCATTTCTTCCTTTCTCTTGAAAGCGCCGCCTTGCTCGTTGTAAGCGTCCATCAATTCGCCTGCAAGACGAAGATGCATGTATCTTTCGCTGCGTTTGCGTGCAAATGTAACCAACCAACGGATAGCCAGTGTCTGACGTCTTTCCGGTCTCACTTCCATGGGAACCTGATAGTTTGCACCGCCTACACGTCTTGCTTTACATTCCAGCATAGGCATAAGATTGTTTATTGCTTTATTGAATACTTCCATAGGGTCATTGCCTGTCTTGGCTTTGATTTCGTCAAAAGCGCCGTAGACTATTTCCTGGGCAGTACCCTTTTTGCCGTCCTGCATGACTTGGTTGATAACCTTTGTTACCACCTTGCTGCCATACACGGGATCGGGCAGAACGTCCCTCTTGGGAACGCCACTTCTTCTGGGCATTGATTTTTCCTCCTTTTAAGAATTTTGTTTTTTAATTTTGTTTTACCAATACAGCCAACTCGACGCACCCTCGGTGCGGAGAAACTTCTGCAAAAAATTTGCATACTGCTTACCGGAGAAAAGCCAAAATTAAAACTCCGACTATTCACCTTGAACTGTATATTGTTTGTGTCCCGACCTATTTCTTGGGACGTTTTGCGCCATACTTGGAGCGAGCCTGCTTTCTGTTGGCTACGCCTGCGGTGTCCAGCGTTCCACGGATGATGTGGTAACGGATACCGGGCAAGTCTCTTACTCTGCCGCCACGGATAAGAACGACGCTGTGTTCCTGAAGGTTGTGTCCTTCACCGGGAATGTAGCAAGTACCTTCCATGCCGTTTGTACGGCGAACACGGGCAATCTTACGCAGTGCGGAGTTGGGCTTTTTGGGAGAAGTCGTCGTTACGTTGAGGCATACACCACGCTTTTGAGGACAACTGTCCAACAACGGGGATTTGCTCTTCTCGGCATCTCTTCTTCTTCCTTGCTTAATCAACTGGTTGATTGTTGCCATTTTTTGTTTACCTCCTTTCAATAGTGAATGTCGGAATTCTTTTGGAGAATCCATATATACAAAGCGTTTCCGCTCAGTATCGGGTTTGCTGTCAATATTGTTGACAGAAAGCGTTGTTTTAACGGATTTTCGGCGATTTTTGTTTTTATTTCAAAAATCCCACGGCGCCGCAAGGCACGTCTATCCCGTACCTGTGCGCAATCTGTTCCATCGTGTCTTCTGTTTCCACAGGCACATTGTGCGCCTTTGCCACCGAAACAATGGCACGGACGTAATCGGCGTCCGCATCTGTGGCAATTCGGATACGTTTCAGTTCGTTTGCCTTGGTGAAACGCAATATTTGTTTTTTGCCCACCACCGTGCGCTCAGTATTGTTATCCATAAAACACCAACGTATATTTTACCAAAACAACGCAAAACAGTCAAGCGTTTTTTCAAACACCTGACTGTTTTTTGCATTCTTCACTTACGTGAAGAGGTTGTTGATGTTACTCCTTCTGTTCGGAAGTTTCCTCGTCGAAGTTTTCTTCAACTTTGGGAACAAGTTCCATATCACGGTACTGTTTCAAGCCCGTGCCTGCGGAAATCATCTTACCGATGATGACGTTTTCCTTCAAGCCGTACAGCGGGTCGCATTTGTTTTTGATTGCCGCTTCGGTGAGAACTCTCGACGTTTCCTGGAAGGATGCCGCCGAAAGGAAACTGTCGGTGGCAAGACTTGCCTTGGTAATACCCAGCAAAATTCTCTTTGCCGTTGCGGGTACGCCGTCTTCGTCCAAAGCCTTGTTGTTTTCCGCTTCGAAACGGAAGATGTCCACCACTTCGCCGGGGAGCATATCCGTTGTGCCTGCGTCTTCGATACGCACTTTGCGAAGCATTTGTCTTACGATAACTTCCACGTGCTTGTCGTTGATTTCGACACCGTTGGTGCGGTAGGTAGCCTGAACTTCCTTGACAAGGTACTCTTCCACTGCACGCAATCCCTTTGTGGAAAGCAAATCCTGCGGATAGATGGAACCTTCGGTAAGCGGGGTGCCGCTTTCCACCTTGTCGCCGTCGTGCACCTTGATGCGGGCGGTGTAGG
>HF998496.1:41700-51121 GCA_000433775.1 Corallococcus sp. CAG:1435
TAGGGAATGGAGTATTCCTTAACTTTACCGTCGGCTTCCTTGACCTGCACCACCTTTTTGGTTGTGTTGGTGGGAATAACTACGGTGCCGTTCACTTCACAGATGATGGCGCATCCCTTGGGTTTTCTTGCTTCAAACAATTCCTCTACACGGGGAAGACCCTGTGTAATGTCGTCGGAGGTTGCAACACCGCCGGTGTGGAATGTTCTCATTGTCAACTGCGTACCGGGTTCGCCGATGGACTGTGCGGCAATTACGCCTACCGCTTCGCCCAAATTTACCGGTTTGCCCGTTGCCATGTTGGAGCCGTAGCACTTGCAGCACACGCCGTGTTCGCTGCGGCAGGTAAGCACCGTTCTCATGTACAGTTTGTCGATGCCCGCCTTGACTATTTCCTTGGCGAGGTCGTCGTTTATCATTGTGTCGCCATGGCAGATGAGTTCGCCCGTCTGAGGGTTGACGACATCGTCTATGACGTACTTGCCGATGATACGGTCTTCGAACTTTTCGACAATTTCGTCTTTGCCCGAACCACGGAAAGCCTCAATCCACATACCTTGCGGACGGCTTCCTGCCGAACAGTCTTCTTCACGCACGATAACGTTTTGCGCAACGTCCACCAGACGACGTGTAAGGTAACCGGAGTCTGCCGTCTTCAAAGCGGTGTCCGCCAGACCTTTACGTCCGCCGTGGGAGGAAATGAAGTATTCCAACACCGACAAACCTTCACGGAAGCAAGCCTTAACGGGCAATTCGATGGTACGTCCGCTGGGGTCGCTCATCAAACCACGCATGCCGCACAACTGACGAATCTGGTTCATGCTACCACGGGCGCCGGAATCCGCCATCATCCAGATGGGGTTGTCCTCTTCCATGACGTTTTTCACCAGGTCTTCCACTTTGCCGGCAACTTCCTTCCACACATCGATAACCGACTTGTAGCGTTCGTTTTCCGTAAGGAAACCTTCGTTGAAACTGTTTTCGATGTCAATAACACGTTTTTCCGCTTCGTGCAGAATAGCCTGTTTTTCCGTGGGAATGTTCATGTCGAACACGCTTGTGGTAAGTCCGCTGATGGTGCTGTACTTGTAGCCCAAAGCCTTTACGTTGTCCAGCATTGTCGCAGTGGGCGTCGTGCCACGCAACTTGAAGCATTTTTCCACGATTTGCGAAAGTTGTTTCTTGCCCACCAAGTAGGATTTGGGATTGGCAATCATTGCCTTTGTCAGTTCCACGGGGATGCCCAAAGTGCGGCGTTCCAACTTCTTTTGCGCAAGTATTTCCTCATCGGTGATGTAGGAATCGTCCTCGGCGGATGCGTCTGTGTAATCGTAGTAGATTGCCTGACAGAAAATCATACGTCCCACAGTGGTCCAGATTTTTCTGCCGTCTTCCAACTTGATATTGACGACAGTGTGCAATGTTATGTCGTGCGCCACATACGCTTCGTACGCTTCATCGAAACTGCTGTAGAATTTGGCTTTGCGCAGCAACTGTACTTCTTCTTCCGTCAGTTCACGCTGTTTGCGTGTTTCGTTGTACAGTTCCATTATTTTTTGTATTTCCTGCACGTTTCCACGCACCGTGGTGAGGTAGTAGCAGCCCAAAACCATGTCCTGCGTGGGGCAAATAACGGGTTTGCCGTCGGAAAGTTTAAGAATGTTGTTGGCGGCAAGCATCAAGAATCTTGCTTCCGTCTGCGCTTCTATCGAAAGGGGAACGTGCACTGCCATCTGGTCGCCGTCGAAGTCGGCGTTGAATGCCGTACATGCCAACGGGTGCAGTTTGATGGCTCTGCCTTCAATCAGTACCGGTTCGAAAGCCTGAATGGAAAGACGGTGCAATGTAGGCGCACGGTTTAGCATTACGGGATGGTCTTTGATGACCTCTTCCAAAATGTCCCACACCTTGGCGTCGGCACGTTCCACACGTTTCTTTGCGGATTTAACGTTGTGGCACTGGTTGGTTTCCACAAGTTTTTTCATTACAAAGGGCTTGAACAATTCCAAAGCCATTTCCTTGGGAATACCGCACTGGTGAAGTTTGAGTTCCGGTCCTACCACGATAACGGAACGTCCCGAGTAGTCGACACGTTTGCCCAACAGGTTCTGACGGAAACGTCCCTGCTTACCACGAAGCAATCCGGAAAGGGACTTCAACTCTCTGTTGCCTGCGCCCGTTTGCGGACGTTTGCTTCTGCTGTTGTCCAACAGACTGTCCACGGCATCCTGCAACATACGCTTTTCGTTGTTGATGAGGATTTCCGGTGCGTTTATTTCAATAAGTTTTTTAAGACGGTTGTTGCGGTTTATTACCCTGCGGTACAAGTCGTTGAGGTCGCTGGTGGCGTATCTGCCTCCGTCAAGAGGCACCATGGCACGCAATTCCGGCGGAAGTACCGGCAATACCGTCAGAATCATCCATTCGGGGCGGTTGCCGCTTTTTCTGAACGCTTCCACTATGTCAAGACGCTTGATGGCACGCACCTTTTTTGCGCCTTGATTGGTTCCTGCAACAATTTCACGCAAAGCCTGCGATTCCTTTTCCAAATCGATGTTTTGCAACAGTTCCCTCACCGATTCGGCTCCCGTGCCTGCACGGAAGTTCTTTTCCGGGTTTTCCCTTGCGGCGGCTTGCGCCTCACGGTACTCGCTCATGGTGAGTATCTGCTTGTATTGCATTCCGCTTTGCATGGGGTCCAGAACAACATAACTCTGGAAGTTTATCAGTTGTTCAAGATACTTGGGGGACATGTCCAGAATAAGACCCATTCTGGAAGGCGTTCCCCTGAAATACCAGATGTGGGAAACGGGTGCGGCAAGTTCGATGTGTCCCATACGTTCACGACGAACCTTGGATTTGGTAACCTTAACGCCGCACTTTTCGCACACTATTCCTTTGTAACGTATTCTCTTGTACTTACCGCAGTGACATTCCCAGTCCTTGACGGGTCCGAAAATTCTTTCGCAGAACAAGCCGTCTTTTTCCGGTTTTTGAGTGCGGTAGTTGATGGTTTCCGACTTTTTGACTTCGCCGAAGGACCATTCTCTTATCTTTTCGGGAGAAGCAATTCCAATTTGAATGGAATCGAAATCGTTCATGATGCCACGTCTTGCCAAAGAGTTGGAACGCAGCGTGGATATCGCTTGTCCGCTGATTACCTGTTCATTACTCATTTCCTTTTCCTCCCTTATTTTTCTTCATCTTCATCGTCGTCGACATCGTTGTCTTCGTCGTCATCGACGTCTGCATCATCGGTGTCTGCGTCATCGTCGTCGCCCAAAGCGTCCAACAAACTGTCCAGACCGTCGGAATCGTAGTTTTCCTCGTCCTCGGGCTGTGTTTCGGATTCTTTCTTATCGCCGAACAAATCAGCCAAAGAATCGTTGTCGTCTTCAAACAGACTGTCCAGACTGAAATCGTCGTCGTCGGCAGTGTAGTCGTGATGAGTTTCGCCGATGTTGATTTCGTCCTCTTCCTTGAACTGCTGCATTGCCTGCTTGCGTTCTTCCTGTTCGGCAAGCATAACTTCGTTGTAGTCGGCTTCGTCGTCCACGGAATCACGCACAATGATTTCTTCCTTGTCGGCGGAAAGCACTCTCACGTCCAAAGCCAGCGATTGCAATTCCTTGATAAGCACTTTGAAGGATTCGGGAATTCCCGGATCGGGAATGTTTTCGCCCTTGACGATGCTTTCGTAGGTCTTTACACGTCCCACCACGTCGTCGGATTTGACGGTAAGGATTTCCTGCAACACGTTTGCCGCTCCGTACGCTTCCAAAGCCCACACTTCCATTTCGCCGAAACGCTGTCCGCCGAATTGAGCCTTGCCGCCCAAAGGTTGCTGCGTTACCAGGCTGTAAGGACCGGTGCTTCTTGCGTGAATCTTGTCGTCTACCAAGTGAACGAGTTTCAGGTAGTACATGTAACCGACGGTAACTCTGTTTTCAAACGGTTCGCCCGTTCTGCCGTCGTACAGTTGTACTTTGCCGTCCACTTTGCCCGTTTCGGGGTTGACCATGCCGTTTTCTTCAAACAGTTTCTTTATTTCCGCTTCCGTTGCGCCGTCAAACACGGGGGTAGCGATTTTCCATCCCAAAATTTTGGAGATGAGTCCCAAGTGTACTTCCAAAACCTGACCGATGTTCATACGGGAAGGTACGCCCAAGGGGTTGAGCACTATCTGCAACGGAGTACCGTCTTCCATGAAGGGCATGTCTTCTTCCGGCAACACACGGGAAACGACGCCCTTGTTACCGTGACGGCCTGCCATCTTGTCGCCGACGGAAATTTTACGTTTTTGCGCAATGTACACACGCACCAACTTGCTTACGCCGGGGTCGAGTTCGTCCTTGTTTTCACGGGTGAACACCTTTACGTCCACCACGATACCGCCTTCGCCGTTGGGAACACGCAAAGAGGTGTCTCTCACTTCTCTTGCCTTTTCGTAGAAAATGGCACGAAGCAGTCTTTCTTCCGGCGTGAGGTCCGTTTCTCCCTTGGGGGTAACCTTACCTACAAGGATGTCGCCGGGACGCACTTCCGCACCTATGCGGATTACGCCGTTTTCGTCCAAATCCTTCAATGCGTCTTCACCGACATTGGGGATATCTCTTGTAAATTCTTCGGGGCCGAGTTTGGTTTCACGGCACTCGATTTCATGTTCTTCGATGTGAATGGAGGTAAAAGCGTCCTCCTTCACGAGTTTTTCCGAAAGCAGTACTGCGTCTTCGTAGTTGTAGCCTTCCCACGTCATAAAGCCGATGAGAATGTTTCTGCCCAACGCAAGTTCGCCGCCGTCGGTGCTGGGACCGTCGGCAAGAATCTGACCTTTGGTAACCCTGTCGCCCTTTTTCACAATGATTTTCTGGTTGATGCAGGTTCCCTGGTTGGAGCGCACAAACTTTTTCAAAGTGTGCGTCTGCAACGTTCCGTTGTCGTTTTGCACGATGATTTTGTCGTCCGACGCTTTAAGCACTACGCCGTCGTCGGTGGAAAGAATCATCACGCCGCTGTCGTAGGCTATTCTCGCCTCTATGCCCGTTGCCACAATGGGCGCCTCCGGCTTAATGAGAGGCACTGCCTGACGTTGCATGTTACTGCCCATCAACGCACGGTTGGTGTCGTCGTTTTCCAGGAAGGGAATAAGACTTGTTGCAACGGAAATAAGTTGACGGGGAGAAACGTCGATGTAGTCCACCTTTTCACGGGGGAATTCCAAAATCTCTTCACGGCGACGGCAGGTAATACGGGGATTGACAAAGTAGTTGTTTTCGTCCAACGGTTCGTTTGCCTGTCCGATGATGTACTTGTCTTCTTCGTCGGCGGTGAGATATTCCACAAAATCCGTAACGGTGTGGTGAATTTTGTCCACTCTGCGGTAGGGTGCTTCGATAAAACCGTATTCGTTTATGCGGGCGTAGCCTGCCAAAGAGGTGATAAGACCGATGTTTTGTCCTTCGGGCGTTTCGATGGGGCACATTCTGCCGTAGTGTGTGTAGTGAACGTCACGCACTTCGAATGTGGCTCTTTCTCTGTTAAGACCGCCGGGGCCCAATGCCGAAAGTTTACGTTTGTGCGTAAGTTCCGCAATGGGGTTGGATTGGTCCATGAACTGCGAAAGTTGCGACGAACCGAAAAATTCCTTGATTGCAGAAGATACGGGACGCACGTTGATGAGCAGTTGCGGAGTGGCTTTGCTTACTTCCTGCACCGCCATTCTTTCACGGATTACCCTTTCCAGACGGGAAATACCGATACGGAATTGATTTTGCAACAGTTCGCCTACGGAACGGATACGACGGTTGCCCAAATGGTCGATGTCGTCGGCGCAACCGATGTCGTACTTCATGTTGAGGTTGTAGTTTACCGTTGCAATGATGTCTTCACGGGTGATGTGCTTGGACACCAACTCGTCCTTTCTCTCTTTGATGAGAGCCGACGTTTCTTCGATGGAAAGTTGGTTTGCAAGAATTTCACGCAACGCTTCGCTGTCCACCGCTTCCACGATGCCGCACGCCTTGAAGTCGATGTCGGCAAAGCGTTTGTCGTAGGCAATGGCAAAGTTTCTTGCGTCCACCGTGCGGTTGCCGATAACCTTGACTTTCGGGCAGGTTTCCGCAAGCGCAATGACGCCCGCAGTTTTGCTCATGTACACGTTGTAACCGTTTTCCACGGCAATCTGCACCGCTTCGTCTACGGAAATTTCGCCCTTGCGTTCCTCGTAGGTTGCCTTTGGCAATTCCGTAAGCACTCTTCCGCTGGCGTCTATTTTGTCGCCGTAGATGTCGATAGTTCCTTTGCCCGTCATCAGCACGCAACCCAGGTGCTTGGAAAGCACTTCACGGTAGTCGTGAGGAGCGGCGCCCTGTCCGTCAAGCAACAAGGTGTACGTTTCCTGATTGGTGTGAATAAAGTTGATGCCACTGTGCTGAATGTCGTAGGCGTCCGCCTCGGTCAGTTCCGTGCCTGCAGCAATGGTACGTCCGACAGGCATCGTAACGTCGGCGTCGAGGTAGCAACCCGTTGCCTTTTGTACAAAGTCGGCGTCCGCAACGTTGAAGGTAACCGTTGCGCCGTTGTTGTCCAAAATTTTGATTTCTTTTATAACGCCGCAGTTTTTGATTTGTTCGGCAGCCTCGTCGGTGAGTTGAGTGTACTTGGGCAAAGTGGTGAGTTTAACCTGCACGTCTTCCCCCAAAGTGAGCCCTGCAATACGTGCCGACAAAGCCAACTTCTTGTTGAACTTGTAACGTCCGACTTTTGCCAAATCGTAACGCTTGGCGTCAAACAGCAAATCGTTCAGCGTCTTTTGCACCGATTCGTCGGTGGGGATTTCGCCCGGACGCAAACGCTTGTAGATTTCCACCAACGATTCCTGGTCCGTTGCCGTGTCGTCCTTGGCAAACGTCAGGGACAAAACGGGATCGTATTCCAACAACCTTGCGATAAGGTTGCCGCTGCGGTTGTCTTTGTTGATACCGTTGTGCAAAATGCCACGCAACAGCACCGTTATGGGCAACTTTCTGTTGCGGTCAACGTGTACGTACAGCAAATCGTTGTTGGAATCGTGTTCGATTTCCAACCATGCGCCACGGCTGGGCATTGCCGTTGTGTTGTAGGTGGGCTTGCCGTTTTTGTTGAGTTCCACCGAGCAATACACGCCGGGAGAACGCACAATTTGCGAAACGACTACACGTTCCGCACCGTTTATGATGAAACTTCCCGTATCCGTCATGAGGGGGAAATCGCCCATAAACACTTCCTGATCCAAAAATTCGCCCGTTGCCTTGTTGGTAAGACGCACGTTCAGACGCAAAGGACTTGCATACGTTGCGTCACGCAAACGGCACTCCGCCTCGCTGTACTTGGGATGCGGATCGAGATGGTGATCCAAAAATTCCAAGCGGAAGTGTCCCGTCATGTCCTCGATGGGGGAAAAGTCTTCGAAAACTTCCCTTATTCCCTCGTCAAGAAACATCTGATAACTGTGCTTCTGCACCTCTATCAGGTTGGGCAAAGGCAGCACTTCGGTGGTTTTTGAAAAGGACTTTCTTTCGTGATTGCCGTATTTAACGGTCTTGATGTCTTGTGGCATAGACAAAACTCCTCAAAAAAATTTTCTAAAAATTTGCCGAAAAAAGTTGCAATGTGTCTTTCTTTGTGGTATCGTAAATTCAGCGACAAAGAAAAACGGTAAAATTTTTCTGCTTTCCAAGTCGTTTCGGCGTACTTTCCGACGACAAAATACACGCAAAAACAGGCAAAATTGCCGTAAAAAAGGTGTAATTTGACGCAAAAAGGGCAAAAACCACCCTATAAGCACAAAATCGTACGCATATATACTATCACTAACGCCGTCAATAGTCAAAGACTATTACAGTAATAGTAGCAAAAAATAAATACAAAAATATTTTTTCATTTTTGACGTTTACGCTTTCCGACAGGAAGGCGTTTTTTTGTCGAAAAAGCACAAAAAAGAAGTGGCGAAACAGTTAAATTTATTCTTGCAAAAATATGTCTTCAAAACAAACAAAAAAGGCATTGAAGTAGTTAAATTTATTATTCAGAAGATACGGTTTTCAAAAAACAGAAAAAGGGGCATTGAAACAGTTAAATTTATTCTTGCAAAAATACGTTTTTCAAAACAAAACAAACAAAAAAAGATGTGGTGAAATAGTTAAATTTATTACTCAGAAGATACGGTTTTCAAAACAAAAAAACAGAAAAAGGGGCTTTTTCCAATACAAATCGATGTGATTTTTGCCAAGAACACAACGAAAAACCTTCTCAAAAGCAAATTGCAAACAAACGTGAAGCAGGTTAAAAACACCGCAAACAAAAATTGCCTGTGCAAATTACCGCAGCAGACGGCAAATATGCACGACTTGTCATGTGTTCAGGCGTGCATACAAAACAACCAAGCGACATAGTGATGATTTTCACGGGAAAACCGCCCGCAGAGCAAAATTACCAAATCCAACAGGAAGTCTGATGCACAGTTGTTACCTTTTATGAAGACTGCAAATGCCGTTACCGTATGCAAAAAAACTGCCTTTCAGCGCAAAACTCCGTGTTATCTTTTCCAAAATAACTGCACCGTTGATACGCTTTTTAACCACGCCGGCGCTTGTGTCAAAAAAACGCCGACACGGCACAAAAAATCACGTCGCACGGGATGACTGCGACGCTCGGCTTAATTGACGCACAAATGTCAGCACTTGCGGGTAATCACATCGACGTTGTCGTCAAGATACTTGCGGAAAGCGTTGTACTCCTCCTGCGACAGAGGACGGCGAAAGGAAAGTACTTCCAAAGGAAGGTCGGCATCTTGCTTGCGGTAGTGAGGCTGAATGTGCAAAAAGGCATTTGACACCATTCCGTTGCGTAAATAGAAATTCTTGCGTCGGATTGTCAATTCATCTACGGGAAGTTCTATTTCCAGCACAAGCAACTTGTCCAACGACGACAGCAGTTGCAAAGTTTTACTGCCGTAGCCTCCGTTGCGTTTTTCCGGCGATATGCAAAAATTTTCCAGATAGACAAATTGCGGCGTTTCCCAATACCCCACCACTCCCACGGGAATTTTGTCGAAAATTGCGCACAGGCGGTAATCGGGATGAGACATTACTTTCAACTGCTCAGCGTCATCCCGCCTTTCTTCGGCAGGAAAAGCGATTTTCAAAAGTTGTACCGCCCAATCGTACAAACCTGTGTCGGGCGAAATTTGTTGTAAATACATGGTTCCTCCTTTCACGGTATTTGTATTGTACCAAAAGAACAGAAAATTTGCAAACGTCGTTGACGCATTTGCAAAGCACATGGAAAACGGCACTACCTTTCCCTTGGACGGCAAAAAAAGACGGATTGCTAAAAACCGTCAGATTAATTATATTGCAAAAACAATGCGTTTTTCCGTTGC
>HF998497.1:0-1987 GCA_000433775.1 Corallococcus sp. CAG:1435
TGCTGCCGCTTTTGCGCAAAGTACAGCCGACGCCAACCGCAGTCTTATCAATCCTGCGGCGATAGTTACTGTCGACAACTACATTTTTGTGGCGGACAACGTTGACGAAACAAACAATCAAAGCGCCGTTTTGTGTTTTGACGTTACCGCAAGTCAACCTTCCTACCGCTACACCTACACCACTACTCAAAAAATTGTCAATCTTGCCGAAGTGGACGGACAACTTTACGTAATGTACGCCGACAGTGTGGAAGTTTTTGAAGTTGGCGCAACGCAACTTACAAAAACAAAAAGGTTGGAATTGGAAAACGTCGTGGATTTCACCTTCGGCTACTACGGAGACCGCAACGGTGACGACGCTCTACCCTATTACGCCGCCGACAGAGTTTACGCTTTGGACGACACAAGTAGCCTTCCTATGGACAGTGCGACGGAAAACGCCACCGCTTGCGCAGTAGTTGACGGACAACTGTACTTTGTAAAAGACGGCAACGCCCTGAAACGTCTTAACCTCAATGTAGGAGAAGGTAAAACCCCCAGTTTCGACTCCAACGACCCCCTCAACAAAAACGGCGTTTCCCTTGCAATGACGGAAATACTGGGAATATTCTCCTACCAAGTCAACGGCGCAACGGAAATTGCACTGTTCGGTGAAAACGGAGCCTACACATTGCAACAGATTTCCCCCGAATACTTCTCGGCAAGAGAGTTGATTCCTGCGTCGAGTAACGTAACTGTAAAAGACATGTGTTACGGCGCAGGCAAAATTTTCCTGCTCAACAGCGCCAACGAAGTGGAAATTTATTCCTACAACACGGAAAAACAACAATTTGAACGTCAACCAGCCACCATCGGCACCGATACAATTACGATAGACGGACAACTTCCCACTCCCACACAGTTCACGGGTTTCACGCTTGCGTCGTCAAAGGGCTACCCCACAAATATTGTGTACAAAACCACCGACGCATCCACCAGCATTTCGGAAATTAAAACCGACTACACGGGTCAATTTATCATTTTGGATTTTGAAGGTGCGGAAGACTTGCCCTTCTACTACGTTTTGATTGGCGACAAGTTCGGCTGGGTGCAAAAGAGCGACGGCGTAACGCTACCGCAAAACGACAGTCGCCTTACAATTGTAAACACGCAAATAAGCCAGGATGTAACCTACAAGGCGAAATTTACGTCGCTCAACACGGTGTTCATCTACCCGTTGCCCCTTTCTGACATAGAGCCTGGCGACACTTTCCAACAGTCAATAGCCAATCCGCAGGAAGCAAAACTTTTGCAGAAGTTTACGGAAAATCACGCCGACGGCACCGTTACGGAATGGTACCGTGTGGAATACGGCGAAGGCAAAACAGGTTTTGTTTCGGCAGGTAACGTGGGACAATTTCATGCTACAGGCGCCCCCACTTCCGCCGAAGAAGTCATCGGATACAAAAAGATAAACTCATCTCTTTTCGAAGCGGTCAAAATCTATCTTACAAGCGACATGGAAGAAAGCGAAGCAATTTGCGACGAGTATGGCGATGTCATAAAGTTGTATTCCGGCTCGCAGGTAGTTGCCGTAAAGGAAGAAAACAACGCCACATTTGTGGAAATTCGCAAAAACGACGGTTCCACTTCCTACGGCTGGATTCCCACCGACAACCTGATTGGACTGCACCAAATAACCACCAATGCCATTGTGGGTCTTTCCATTCTGGGCGTTGCATTGATTCTCACCATTGTGTTCGTGGTGCTGTTTGTTAAACGCAAAAAAATCCGCATCAAGGTGGAAGATGACGACATTGACGACTGAAAAGCCTATGCGTCTAACTGAAATTAAGCAAAACAAAAAGCAGACTTACGCAGTCTGCTTTTTTTTGAAGTAGTATTTCGCCCGTTCAAACAAGGTACTGTACAATCTTTCAAAGAACATCAAAGTACCGTCAAAAGTAATTGTGAACGTTCCTGTTACACCGCAAACAGCCGTCGGAAA
>HF998497.1:2018-12179 GCA_000433775.1 Corallococcus sp. CAG:1435
CTTTGTTGTACCCTTTGTAAAGGCTGTTCTTCATTGCACCACAAGCTGACAGAACAGGTTTGGAATATATTGTCATCAGACAATGCAAAAGGTATTGTCAGCAGGTATCGCAAGGCAATTCACGTCAACAGTAATTGTGAACGTGTCCGTTGCACCGCAAACAGCCGTCGGAAAGGGAAAATACACTTTGCTGTACCATTTTTGCAAAGTAGTTTTACATTGCACTACACGGCGAAGGAAACAATCCGAGAGGTTCGCCACATGCAGGAAATGTTTTCCTTCAACACAATGCAATTTAAGTTGTTGCCCCAAAAATGCTTCTCTAAAAGCACTTGCAAGTTGTTGAAAATTGACCAAGTATCATGCCGCAGTGTTTTAAAAAGTTTTTACCGTGTGCAAGTTTTTGGAACATCACGGGCAAATCACCTTACGCCTGTTACACAACGGTGTCGGCAGGCGTGGGCAAAATACTGTCGTCCACCACGTCAATTTTGTTGACGGAAACTTCGTACGCCGTGCGTGTAACCACGTTTTCCTCCGAAAGTTTCTTTTGATAGGTGCGTGACTGAACTCTTCCGCTGACGCAAATGTGTTCTCCAACGGACAAGTTTTGCGCAAATCGTGCGTTTCTGCCCCACACAATACAAGGAATGTAGTCGCTTTTGCCGTACTGTCTGTTGACGGCAATCAGCACGTCGCAAATTTCCCTGTTGAAGGGCGTTTTGCGGTAGACAGGAGGCTTGCAAATGTAGCCGTTGAGTTTCAGTGTGTTGGGGTTTATCGTGTCGTCAAAGGGCATTATGTCCCGTGCAAACACGGTAAGCATAAGTTTACTTTTTTCCTCCACCGTCTTGTTGTAACTGCGAAACTGTCCGCAGACGGTAATTTTGTTGCCCAC
The DNA here is from genome assembly GCA_000433775.1 of Corallococcus sp. CAG:1435. Classification (GTDB taxonomy): domain Bacteria; phylum Bacillota; class Clostridia; order Christensenellales; family CAG-314; genus Fimimonas; species Fimimonas gallinarum. The sequence continues at coordinate 2,917 of HF998497.1, forward strand.
TTTCACCGCCGCAGAAAGCAGGTGTTCGGAAACGGACACGGGCAAGTAGTCGTCCATGCCGGAAAGTCGTTTGACTGCAAGGGTTATTTCGTAAAATTTTTCGCCGTAGGTTTCGTGGGAAAACACCGCCCCCGATACAATTTCCCCTGCAAGAGTTACCACGTTGTTTTGCAAATTGTTCATATTGTTCTCCTTCTGTGTTTTGTCAGTTTACGTTTTGTATTTGTTTGCCGCTGTTGTCGATGCGGTAGTTATCTCGGTAAATAAGGTCGCCGACAGGCACAAACGTCAGCCCTTTCAGTTTCGCCCACTCAAAAATGAGGGGCAATGCTTCCACAATGTGGTCGCTGTTGTTGTGGCACAAAACGATGTCGCCCGATTGCGCTTTTTGCACACGCACCGCTATTTGCTCGGCAGAAAGTCCCTTCCAGTCCAGGCTGTCCACGCTCCACTGCACTGCAAAAAGTTGCATATCGGTGCAAACTTCCAAAAGAGTGTTGTTGTAGTCGCCAAAGGGCGGGCGAAACAGCGAAACAGGCTTTCCAGTAAGTTGAAAAATTGTCATGCACGACTGCATCAACTCGTCTGAGCACTGCTGACGTGAAAGTTTGCTCATTTGCGGATGCGTCTGACTGTGCGTTCCAATTTCAAAACCTCGTTGGTCTATTTCCTTAACCATTTCGGGGTACTTTTCCATCCAAAAACCCACCAGAAAGAAGGTGGCTTTCACTCCGTAACTTTCGCACACGTCCATTATCTGCCGTGTTTTGTCGGCACCCCATGCGGCGTCAAAACTTATTGCCACCACATTGTCCGACCTGTCCACACAGTAGATCGGTACCTGACGCTTTTGGGAAAACACCACGGAATAACAGCCTATTGCCCCCACCATGCACACCGCTACAAGGCAAATTGCCACGCTAACAACAAGGTTTTTCACGTTCACCCCTTTGCGCACGGTAGTATTATACAACAATAAACCGTTGCGCTTTCTGCACACATTTGTCGAAAAATTAACCTTATTGTAGTTTATTGACATTCGAAATAATTTAGACGAAAAACCTTCTTTTTGCCTGCAAAATCACACAAATTGATTGCGCCGAACGCACCTCAAAACCATGCCGAGAAATTCCATTTTGCACAAAAAAACGGCGGACACCCGTTAGTATCGCCGTTTGTAGGGCATTGCCGTTTGTGAAATGTCGCCTTTTGCTTTCATTCGTTTGTATTTTACCGACGGCGTTTCTTGCCGAGTTTGCCCAGCAAAGTGTGTTTGTACCACTTGTAAATAGCTACACTACAATAAAATACCCCAAAAAAACGGCGGACACTCGTTAGTATCGCCGTTTGTTTTGCATTGTTTTATGTGTTCAAACTATTTTGTTTTAAGTTGTCTGTTTTTTAGTATTTTGTCTTTTAGCCATTTGGTGTCATCTATTTCCGCTTTTAGGAATCCTTTCGTTTTGCACAACAGTTTGGTAACAAACGTTCCAAAACCGTTTTTCCGTGTTTACACGTCAAGGGTATCTCTCGGCAACTGTAAAATTAACAGTGCCTGCATTTCCGAAAGAAACGCAAAACGCCTGCAAAAAGAAATTTACTACTCCACGCTCAAAACGTAGTAGTACAAAGGCTGTCCGCCGTAATGCAAGATAACTTCTATGTCGGGGTGGGTTTCCTGCACCTTTTGAGCAAAGGCTTCGGCGTCCTCCTCTTTGACGTCGCTGCCGTAGTACAGCGTTACCACTTCCTTGTCTTCCGACATCATCCTGTCGATAAGGGACATTGTAACTTTTTCCACGCTCTTGCCGGAAGTTACGATACTTCCCTTGTCAAGTCCGATAATATTTCCCTTTTTGATGACGAAATTGTCAATGACGGTATCACGCACGGCGTATGTTACCTGACCTGCGTCTATGTTGGAAAATGCCGCCGTCATGTTTTCCAGGTTTTCCGAAAGGGAAGCGTCGGGGCTGTAATTGAGCACAGCGGCAATTCCCTGAGGCAAATCCTTGGTGGGCAACACGAAAATGTTTCTGCGTTGCACCAAGGTGCGGGATTGTTCCGCCGAAAGAATAATGTTTTTGTTGTTGGGCAAAATAATTATGTTTTCGGCGTTGATTTTGCGTGCGGCAGATGCGATGTCTTCGGCAGAGGGGTTCATTGTCTGACCGCCTTCTATTACCTGATCCACCAGCAAATCCTTGAAGATTGCGGAAAATCCGTCGCCGGAACACACTGCAAGTAAGCCAATGGGTTTGCGTTCCGCTTCGTATTTGGCACGCAACTGACGGTTTTGCTCCATCATGTTTTCGATTTTTACCTTGTCGAGTTCGCCCAATGTCAGCGCTTTGGAAAGGGCTTTGCCGGGGTTGTTGGTGTGAACGTGCACCTTCACCATGGAAAGGTCGCCTATGCAAATTACCGAGTTGCCTATTTCGTTGAGATAATCACGCAGTTTGTCGATATCCGTTACCGTTGTGCGTTTTTTGATGTTGATTATGAAAAACTCCGTGCAGTAGCCGAAATCCAACTGCCCCAACGATTCGTAGTCCACAAACAGTTCGCTGTCGTCGGGGAAATCGGAATTGGTCGTTTGCGGTTTACTTTCCGTAACGGCATATTCGTCGGCGCCGGTTACTTCCTGGTCCAAGTAGCCCATGATAAGCCCCTTGAACAGGGTGATAAGTCCAAATCCGCCGCTGTCCACAACGCCTGCACGTTTAAGTACTTCCAACATGTCCGGCGTTTGCGCCAAAGTTTCCTCGCCCTTTGCCAAAATGGCGTTCATCAGTTTTTCAATGCTGTTGGTGCGCTTGGCAACGTCGATTGCCTCTTCCGCCATGGCTCTCACCACGGTGAGGATTGTGCCTTCCTTGGGTTTGGAAACGGCGCTGTAAGCAAGTTGTGCGCCCTCACGCCATCCTTTGGCAAATGCTCTTGCGTCTACTGCCTCGTAGCCTGCAATAACATTGGAAAAACCTTTGAGAATTTGCGACAAAATAACGCCGGAATTTCCTCTTGCGCCACGCAGTGCGCCTTTGGAAAGTTTGTCGGCAAACTCCGCCACGCTTGTGCTTGTGAGTTGATTTATTTCTTTGACTGCCGACATCATTGTCAGCGACATGTTTGTACCGGTATCTCCGTCGGGAACGGGAAAGACGTTCAATGCGTCCACCTGCGCCTTGTTTACTTCAAGCATTTTTCCGCCTGCAATAAACATACGTTTCATGACGGATGCCGTAATGTGCGTTTTGTTGGAATATGCAGAAGACATTGTGTTCTCCTTAATTTAGCGATAGTAGAATTTTACAGTTTGACGCCCACCACGTGCACATCTACAGATGCCACAATCATGCCGGTGAAGTGTTCCAAACCGTATTTGACGGTGCTTTTCAAACTTTCCGAAGTTGCCGTAACGGGCAAACCGTACTTGAACTTGACAAACAGGTCAACGAAAATTCTGTCGCCCTTGGTAGCCACACGTACGCCACGGCTTTTACCGTTCCGCTTGAAAAGGTCGGTGAAGGTGTCGGAAAAACCGAAAGGCACCATTTCAACAACGCCGTAACATTCCGTTGCCAAATATCCCGCCAAAGACGCAATCACGTCGTCAGACACGGTGATTGTTCCGTAAGAATTGTTAGTGCGTAATGCCATAGGTTTTCCACCTCCGTTTTCAATCTCTTATATTTTACAACATTAAGCATTTTTTTACAAGTAAATTTTTCCTCAAATAGTATAATTATGGCAAAAAAAATGATATTTTTTGCTCTTTGGCATTTTTTTGCTGTATTTTACTTGCCAAAAAAAAAGAAAAATGATATTATATTTTAGCGTTATCAAACAACCCATTCTACTTGCACGGAGGTGTGAATATGTCAAAAGTTTGTGCAATTTGCGGTAAAGGCAAGATGTCCGGCAATCTTGTGAGCCACTCCAACAGAAAGACTCCGAGAACGTACAGCGCCAACCTCAAAAAAGTAAAGGTGGAAATAAACGGAAAGGAAACCACCGAATATGTTTGCACTCGTTGCATAAGAACTGCAAATAAAGAGCAATAATAATTCCGTTACCCAAAAGACTTCTTCGGAAGTCTTTTTTTGTGCAAAAAATATGTTTGCAGTTGAACATTTCGTCAGAATCGGGCAAAGGCATTTGCAACACGCCGTCAAAGACAATTTGACAAGCATTTGCTTTGCCTGCGTTGCCAAGACGTAATTTTGTGGGATTGCCAAAACCTGCCTGTAAGGCGCAAGGTGAAAAAGTGCCTGATTTTTACGATAGCGAATAAAGATAAATTTCAACGACCTTAACCGACATTCACTTTGCCGTGTCTGTTGCCCTGTGGTAGCGGACGCTGCACCGCTACGGCAACAAATGCAACGAAAGAGAAAAGGACGGAAGCAAATTGCCTGTTGTTCAAGCAAAATTTTTACCTGTGCCGTGAGGGCATTGTCAAGAAGCAATTTGCAAAATTTCGAGTAACCTGCCTGCACGGCGAAAATTCAAAACAAAGCCCCGCCGTAAAACGGCAAACGAGAAAGTCAATTGCACACGGCACAGTAAAAGTTTTGTAATATTCCGTTGCCGGCAAAAGTCCGATTACTCTTGCAAACGGTGCAAAAATGTAACAATATATTGAAAAGCAAAGTAAAATGTGTTACAATGCTTTCAAGGAGACAACTTATGATAAATTTGCTTGCTGCGGCAATCGGCACAACGTGGGAATTGCCCTTTGAAATACCTTTCATAGTGTGGTTGCAAAGTCTGGGCGGAGAAGGCTCGTTTTTGTACTACCTGATGAACTTCATCACCATGTTCGGCGAAGAGGTGATACTCGTCGGCGTGATGGGCTTTGTGTACTGGGGACTGGACAAAAAGCGTGGGGAAAAAATAGGAATGTTTATGCTTACCGCCGCCCTGGTGAACCCCATGATTAAAAATATCGCCTGCCGTACACGTCCCTTTGACAGTCATCCCGACTTGGTGGACAACCTTCGTGACGTGGACGGATACTCTTTCCCCAGCGGACACTCGTCCGGTTCGGCATCGGTTTTCGTAGGCACGGCAGTAGCCTACAAGGACAAGAAAAGCAAATGGCTGATTTCCCTTGCGGTGATAATTCCCCTGCTTGTTGCCCTTTCACGCAACTACCTTGGCGCACACTACCTCACCGACGTTGTCGCAGGGCTTGCCCTTGGCGTTGCCGTTGTGTTTTTGGTGGATTGGCTGACAAGAGTTGTCAAAAACAAGTACTTTATTTACGGCGGTATTTTGATTGTCGGACTTGCAGGCTTTTTCTACTGCACCACAAGCGACTTTTTTACCGCCTACGGCATTGCCGTCGGATTCACCTTCGGAATGTTGTTTGAAGAAAAAGTTACCAAATTTCAAAACACAAAAGTTTGGTGGAGAATTGTTCTGCGTGTGGCTGTGGGAGGCGGTTTGTACCTCGGACTGAACAGCATGTTCAAAGCCATTGTGGGTGCAATCTACCCCGACTACGAAGGGGACTTTTGTTTTGAAAGCATCTTCCGTGTGTTGCGTTACGCCGTGATAGTCTTCCTGCTTCTGGGAGTGTATCCACTGCTGTTTGCGCAGACGGAAAAACTGTGGAAAAAACTTGGATGGACCAAAAAGGAACATACGGTTGAAGAAAATGTTGACACAGCCGACATTGAACCAAGCCCCGAAACGGACAATACGGCAGAGGAACAAACACAGCAACAGCCCGAACAACCTTCCCAAACCGCATCGGAAACCCCCTAGGAAAAAGAAGAGGCAACGCCTGACACAAAAAATATTTAAGCGACGTTTCGCCACACTTTCCGTAGCGAAAGGAAAACACACTACAAAAAAAACCGCCTGCAATTTTTGCAGGCTTTTTGTTTTGCAAAACTTTGACTGTTACACACAAAACTTCAACAGTGCAACACTGCTCAAAGAGTAAAGGACACATCACGGACTCATTCACGACTTTTCGCCGTTTACACGGCAAAATTGACTGTAAAAAAACGCCGGCAAGTTTTTCGACTTTTCAGTACTTTTTCCTTTCCTTTCATTTATCTCTCACGCTTTTTCCGTTGCCATCCCCCGCTTTTTCGCCTGATTCGAAAAAGGTCGCAACTATTGGCATAAGTCATTTTCAATGCGACGTTTTGCCTGACTTTACGTAAAGCAACAAAAAACACCCCGAAAAATCGGGGTGTTTTTTCTAATATTGCATTTTGTAATTTGTTGCAACAACCGTGTGCAATACCTAGCAAATAAACTATTTATCAGAAAACAGCACACAATAGTTCTTTGCTTAAAATTACATTTTTTAATTTGCTACGGTAACCGTTTGCAATACCTCGCCAACGACCTGCATTGCAGAAAATGGCACGCAAAATTTTGGTTCTAAATATTGCATTTAATTTGCTACGGTAACCGTTTACAATACCTCACTGAAAAACTGCATTGCAAAACAGCACACAAAAATTTGGTTGACGTTTGCCTGTCAGACATTGCAAAAGCATTGCCGTTTGCGCAACCTGTCCGCTGCAAATTACAGTTTCTTCACCAAACGCAAGTCGATGCGTCCCTTTTCGTCAACTTTGATTACTCTTACCACTACCGTGTCATCAATGTTGACTACGTCGGTAACCTTTTCCACACGTTCCTTGGCAAGTTTGGAAATGTGAATCATTCCGTCTTTGCCGGGAGCAAGTTCCACAAATGCGCCGAAGTCCAAAATTCTCACAACTTTGCCTGTGAATTCGTCGCCCACTTCGGGGTCTTTGGCAATGGCAAGCACCAATTTCTTTGCCTTTTCCGCCATTTGCTGGTCGGCTGTGGCAATAAACACCGTGCCGTCGTCGGTGATGTCGATTTTGACGCCTGTTTCGTCGATAATCTTGTTGATAACCTTTCCGCCGCTGCCGATAACCTCACGGATTTTGTCGGGGTCGATGTTGAAGGAAATAATCTTGGGTGCGTACTTGGAAAGTTCCGCACGAGGTGCGGGAAGAACCTGCAACATTTTGTCCAAAATGTACAGTCTGCCCTGACGAGCCTGTTCCAAAGCGGTACGCAAAATGTTTTCGTCGATACCCTTTATTTTGATGTCCATCTGAATGGCGGTTATTCCCTTTGCCGTACCTGCAACTTTGAAGTCCATGTCGCCAAGGAAGTCTTCAAGTCCCTGAATATCCGACAAAATTGCCACCTTGGAGCCGTCTTCCGACTTCATAAGTCCCATTGCAATACCTGCAACGGGCGCCTTGATGGGAACGCCTGCGTCCATAAGCGCCAACGTGGAACCGCAAATGCTTGCCTGCGACGTACTGCCGTTACTGCTTACCACTTCCGAAACCGTACGGATTGCATAGGGGAATTCCGCCTCGCCGGGGATTACCGGTTCCAAAGCACGTTCCGCAAGTGCGCCGTGGCCTATTTCACGTCTGCCGGGACTGCGCAAAGGCTTTGCCTCGCCGGTAGAATAGCCGGGCATGTTGTATTGGTGCATGTATCTCTTGTAGGTGTCGGTGTCGTCGAGGTTTTCCAACTTTTGCACTTCGGAAATTGTTCCCAAAGTTGCCGTCGTTATTACCTGCGTCATTCCACGGGTAAACACGCCGCTGCCGTGCACACGGGGAAGGATTCCCGTTTCACACCAGATGGGACGGATTTCCGTGAGTTTTCTGCCGTCGGGACGCACGCCTTCGTTGAGGATTCTTGCACGCACCTTTTCTTTGGTCATCTTGTACAGAATGTCGCCTACATCGGCAACCACGTCGGGGTCAACCTTTTCAAAGTGTTCCACAACCTTTCTTTCCACTTCGTCCTGATTTGCCTGACGTTCGTATCTGTCGAAAGGTTTGAGCGCTTCGGTGAGCATTTCGTCGGCATAGGCACGCACAACTTCTTCGTGCTGCTTGCTGGGAAGGTGCAGTTCGATTTGCGCCTTGGGTTTGCCCACTTCCTGACGGATGAATTCGATGAATTCGCACTGTTCCTTTATTGCCTCGTGTCCGAACATGATGGCGTCAAGCATTTCCTTTTCGGATATTTCGTTTGCGCCTGCTTCCACCATCATTATGGCGTCCTTGGTTCCCGCAAGGTTGAGGTTGAGCAAACTGCGTTCCTTTTGTTCCTGCGTGGGGTTGATGACGTACTTGCCGTCAACGTAGCCCACAACGACGCTTCCCGTAGGTCCTGCAAAGGGAATGTCGGAAATGGAAAGAGCAATGGAACTGCCCATCATTGCGTACACTTCCGGCTGAATGTCAGGTTCCACCGACATTGCCGTGGCAATTACCGACACGTCGTTCAAAAATCCCTTGGGGAACAACGGACGGATGGGTCTGTCGATAAGACGAGAAGTCAGAATAGCCTTGTCGCTTGCTCTGCCTTCACGTTTTTTGAATCCGCCGGGAATTTTACCCACGGAATACATTTTTTCTTCAAAATCAACGCCTAAAGGGAAAAAGTCTATTCCGTCACGGGGTTGTTTTGCCAAAGTTACGTTGGTCATAACAACGGTGTCGCCGCACTGTACCATGCAGGAACCGTTTGCCTGTTCGGCGTACTTGCCTACTTCCACACGGACTGTTCTACCGCCAACTTCCATTTCGAAAATGTGGTAAGGTCTATTGCCAACCTGTCCGTCAATTTTTCTGAATTTTTGCATTTTTCTGTTTCTCCTTGTTTATTTTCCATACGAAAGACAACTCATGTCGCCCTTCGGCAATAGTCGCATCACGTTTTTGCACTGCAAACTTTTTTTGTACCAAAGTAGCACAAAATATGCCTGTCAAATGCAAAAAAATAAAAAAAGGACAGGGCATAGAATACTAGGCCCTACCCTTTTTCTCATTACTTTCTCAATCCCAATTCGGCAATGATCTGACGGTACTTTTCAATGTCCGTTTGTTTGAGGTAATCCAAAAGACCCTTTCTGTGTCCTACCATCTGAAGCAGACCACGTCTGGAATGGTGATCATTTTGGTGTGTTCTCAAATGTTCCGTAAGGTGGTTGATGCGATGTGTCAGCAAAGCCACCTGTACTTCGGGAGAACCTGTGTCCCCTTCCTTTCTGCCAAATTTGGCGATGATTTCCTGTTTTGTCATTTCCATTGTAGTTTTCTCCTTTTTTATATTTGCCGTCATCCAAGAAAAAAGTCGGAGTTGTCTTATTTCCTAGAAAACGGTAGTTGACTTTTGATTACTCGTTGTCGGCAGGTTTTGTAACAACGTGATCGGGTTTTTCCAGCAAAGCC
>HF998497.1:12206-13937 GCA_000433775.1 Corallococcus sp. CAG:1435
AAAGAGTGATACGTCTGTTTTCTGCGTCAAACTCCATTACCTGAACCTGCACTTCGTCGCCCACTTTCAGCACCTTGGAAATGTCGTCCACCCAATCCCAAGAGTAGTTGGAAACGTGAAGCAATCCGTCGATGTGCTTGTCAAGTTCGATGAATGCGCCGTAAGGCATCAGGCGAGCAACTTTTCCCGTAACAACGGAACCGACGGGGAATTTTTCCTCGGCAAGTTCCCACGGTTTGGGTTGCAACTGTTTGTATCCCAAGGACACACGGTTGTTTTCTCTGTCCAAAGCAAGCACTACGAATTCGTAGGTCTTGCCGATTTCCAAAACTTCCTGCGGCGTGTTTACACGTTCCCAGGAAAGGTCGGAAGTGTGTGCAAGGCAATCGAAACCACGCACGTCCACAAATGCGCCGAAACTTGCAAAACGCAACACTTTGCCTTCCACAATTTCGTCAACGGCGATATTGTTCCAGAATTCGTCTTCCTTTGCCTTCTTTTCTGCAAGCAAAATTGTCTTTTGGCTGGCGTAAATAACACGTTTGTTGTCGTCTACCTTTTCGGCATTGCTTACAAGACGCAATGTCTTGCCGACGTACTGTTCCAAATTCTTAACGTATCCTATGCGGATTTGAGAAGCGTGAACCACTACCGTGTAACTTCCCAAACGACCGGTGAGACAGTTTTTCGTTGCTCTCGTCATAACAACGGAAAATTCTTTGCCTTCTTTGATGCCGTCAACAAGGGCGTCGTCCTTGTATCTTTCGTCGATAACCTTTTTGGAAAGGGTTATCTTTCCGTTTTCTATGGATAAAATGGAACATTCCAAAGTTGTGCTGCTGGTAAGAGCATCCTTCACTGCCTGATAGTTGCCGTCAAGCGCAAGTTCCTCGTTGGGAACGAATGCGTCCTGCTTCCAACTGGGAAGTCTGACGTACACGCCGTCTTCGCTGACAAGTACAACGTGGCACTTAACTTTTTGTCCCACTTTGTATCTTGCGCCGTCCTTGATTTTGGAAACTGCTTCCGCCATCATCGCTTCGTCTTTGTCCATTACTTTTGCTGTTTTTTGTGAATCCGTCGCAACTTCATCGGCGGATACTACCGTTTCCACGGAAACGGTTTCTTTTGCGTTTTCAACCATTCTTTCAAAAACCCCCTTGATCAACTCGGTCGGAGTTGATGCTCCTGAAACGAAACATACGTTTCTGCTATTTTTCAAGTCGATACTATCCGTATTGCTGCCGTCGCACAGCACGGTGCGACAGTTTTCCGACGCAATTTCAAACAACCGACGTGTGTTGGAACTGTTTTTGTCCCCCACAACGATTGCCAAATCACACCGCTTGGACAGCATTTGGGCATAGTACTGCCTTTGTAATGTAGTATAACAAATTGTGTTGAATATTTCAAGCGTTTTAATGCCGTCTGTAAAAATATTTTTTACGCTTTTTTCAAAATTGCGTGTATCGTAGGTTGTCTGAAACAACACCAACGCCTTTTCGCACTTGTCAAGTCGCAAAGGACTTTTCCCGTCAAACACCACCGCAGTGTTGTCGCACCAGCCGTTGATGCCTACAATTTCAGGATGCGTTTTGTCGCCGACAAGCACCACCGTGTACCCTTCGTCGTGGTACTTTTTCGCCTTTTTCTGAATTGCCCTGACGTAGGGACAGGTGGCGTCCACCACCTTCAATTTTTTTTCCTCGGCACGGCGGTACACGTCGGGAC
>HF998497.1:13946-45055 GCA_000433775.1 Corallococcus sp. CAG:1435
ACACGTCGGGACCCACGCCGTGAGCACGTATTATCACCGTTTCGCCGTCGGGAACATCCTCCACGCTTTGCACAGTCTGTATTCCGTGCGCTGCAAGCATCTCCGTAACGTGGCTGTTGTGTACCAGTTCGCCCAAACAATAAGCCTTGGCGTTGAGGGACAAGGCTTTGTTAATGGCTGTGGACACCCCCGTGCAAAATCCGTATTCCTTGGGAAGAAAAAACTTCATTTTTTCTCCTCCCGCTGTTGTTTTGCAAGTTGCTTGGCAAGCGTCTTTTGTTTCTGATTGTATTTGTTGATTTTTTCCGTTTCCTTTTTGGTGCGTTTGCGACGTTTGACTCCCTTTTCCTGCAAAATGCCGTTGAGTTGAACACGCAAAGCGTCCACACGGTTGCGCACTTTTTCCGTCGCTTCGGTGAGCATTTCTTTGGTGATGGGCTGGTCGTAATACTCTTCGAGGGTGAATTCGTCGCCGACTATTATGTAATTTTTACGCAGCACTTTTGTCTTTTCCCAAATGTAGAAGGGACGCAGAGGCGAATGTGTTTTTATGGCAAACATTGCCGCCCCCGTGTGAAAAGCCTGCAAACAGTCCACTTCGGGGTTGCGTGTACCCTCGGGGAAAAGCCCCACTATTTTGTCTTCGTGAAGCAGTTTCAAAATGGTTTTGGTGGCGTAAAGGTCCACCTCGCCACGTTTGATGGGCACACATTCCAAACCGTCAAAAACCCAACGCAAAAAAGAGGACTTACGAAACTCCGCCTTGTACACAAAGGAAATCCATGTTTTGGACCACAGTGTGTAGATGACGGGATCCCAGCCGGAAATGTGATTGCCTATTAAAAGCAGTTTTTTCCTGTCCAACTTTCTTTCGCCGTAAAATTTCACGGGGAAAAGGGGCTTTATCAGCACCTTGGCTATGGACGCAAGAAAAGTTACAAATTTATTCAAAGGATTCCTCCGAAAATTCTGTCGGACAAAAACCGAAAGGAAGTTCGGTTTTTTCAATTTTACCAGTTGAGTTGGCAAATGTCAAACAAATACAACGCAATATTGCCTGTCGCCACACCGCACAGGGCGTTGAATTTGACATGTACGCACCTAAAGCACAAAACGTTGTCTTTTTTCCTGCCCTGTCAGCCGTCGATATCGGGACGCAGTTTTTTTGCCTCGCCAATGTAGCAATGAACGGCTGTCTGCACATCGGCAAACACCGCCACACGCAGGCAGTTGGGCAAACTGTTTTTGACGTCCATTTCCCTGAAACACATAAAGGATGCCTCGGGCAACAGTTGACGGCGCACAGCCGTTGCAGGATAGCATGCGTCAAGATCCGCCGTGGCGGAAAAAAACACTGCCGAAACGCTGTCGGCGGACAGATTGTTGCGTTTCAAAATACTGCTCACCAGCAAAAGTGCATTTTCCGAGATGCTTTCTGCCGTGTTTTGGGCGCAAATGGCCCCACGTATTACCTTCATACCTTTTCCTTTGCGGCGGAAGTCCCCGCCACGAAGCCCGTTGAAAGGGCAATTTGTATGTTGAATCCGCCTGTAAAGGCGTCCACGTCCAATTCTTCGCCTACAAAGTACAAACCTTTGTGCAGTTTGCTTTCCATTGTGGAAGGGTTAATCTGCCTGACGTCCACTCCCCCTGCCGTTACAATGGCAAAGTTGACGTCGTCCAACCCCACAAAGGGGAAGGTGAGATTTTTCAGCGTGTGCACGAGATTTTTGCGTTGCGCCGCCGTGATACTGTTGACCTTTCTGTCAAAGGGAATACCGCTTTGCGTTGTCACAACTTCCACCAAGCGTTGCGGAAGCAAAGCGTCAAGGGAATTGATGAAATTTTTGTTCATTCTCTCGCCGAAATCCCTCAACAGACGTGCGTCAAGTTTTTCTTCGTCAAGTGCGGGTTTGAGGTCCACCGATATTTTGGCATTTTTTCCGTTCAGACGGTTGATGCGTGAGGAAAGGGACAGCACCGCAGGACCGGAAACTCCGTCTTTGGTGAAAAGCATTTCGCCAAACTCCTCCACACACTTTTCCCCCACAAAAGAAACGGTAACGTTTTTGAGGGAAAGTCCTTCAAGGCTTTGCGTGCCTGTGCACAAAATTTTGCAAAGCGCAGGCTTCAAAGGCACAATTTTGTGAGAAAATTTTTCCGCAACACGATAGCCGAAGCCGTCGCTTCCCGTGGAACGGTAACTGAATCCGCCGCACGCCACCACAACTTTGTGGAAAAATTCCCTGTCAACGGCTGTTGATACCCAAAAACCACCTTCGGCAGGGGAAATATCGGTAACTTCCGTGTTCAATCGCACCTCTGTTGCGCTGTTTTTCACAGCCGAGGCAAAGGTTCGGATGACGTCGCTGGATTTGTCCGACGCAGGGAAAACCCTGTTGCCACGCTCCGTTTTCAGTTGCAACCCGTTTTCGGCACAAAAATCCAACGTGCTTTGCGGAGAAAAGCGATGTATTGCGCCCTGCAAAAATTTGGCGTTGGAAACAACGTTGGACAAAAATTCATCGGGCAGACAGTTGTTGGTGAGGTTGCACCGCCCTTTGCCCGTAATATACATTTTTTTGCCTAGTTTTTCGTTTTTTTCAAACAGTGTAACGGAAGCGTTTTGTTTGCTTGCGGAAATTGCCGCCATCATGCCGGAAACGCCCCCTCCCACTACCGCAATTTTCATTTCTTTCTCCGATGAGGTCAGTTGAGTTTTTCCAAAAATCTGATTTTTTCCAAAGAGGCAAAGTCGGTGCGCACCACGGTGAGGGGCGTTATCGTTATGTACCCGTCTTCGGAAAGCAAAACGTCCGTTTCCCTGTCCTTTTCCGTAAGTTCGGCACGGAATCCCGTACTCACCCAGCAGTCCTGTTCGGGCTGTTTTTCCATGTAGTCGTGATACAACTTGCCTTCGCTGTGGCGCACGACACGCACTCCCTTTATTTTGTCCGACGGCAGTTCTGGCACGTTGATGTTCAGAAATGTGTCGTGAATTCGCACCGATGCCAAAGCGTCCACGTTGCGGACGAAAAATTCCACCGCAGGGGCGTAGTCGACGTTTCTTCCCAAACGGGAAAGGGCAATGCTTGTGTAACCGCCCAGCACTCCCTCTTCCGCTGCGCCTATCGTGCCGGAATACAAAATGGCGTTGCCTGTGTTTTCGCCGTTGTTAGGACCGGAAACAAGCAAATCGAAGGGTATTTTCAACACGCTTTCGGCAAATTTGACGCAATCGGCAGGCGAACCCGTACAAATGTACGCCTCTTTCGCCCCGTAATATTCGTCAAGTTTTGTTATGTAAATTTTTTTGTAAAAGTTTGCGCAGTGCGACATTGCCGAACGCTGTCCGTCGGGCGCCACTACGTACACTTCGTGATTCGCCTCGGCAAGCATCCTGCACAGCAAAACAAGCCCCTCGCTTTGGTAGCCGTCGTCGTTGGTAAGAAGTATTTTCATTTCACAGTCCTTTGAGATATTCTATTTCTCTGTCGTTAAGAAAACGATACTTTCCACGTTGCAGACCGCCAAGTCGCAATTCCCCCTCGGCGACACGTTTCAAAAATTCCACTTCCTTGCCGACGCTTTCAAACATTTTTTTCACCTGTCTGTTTCTGCCTTCGGTGATGGTTACCTCCACACGGGTGTGATGCTCGTCTTTGGCAAGAATTTTAACCTTGGCAGGCATTGTTTTGCGTCCGTCAATTTCCACGCCACGTTCCAGCATCTGCCTTTCCGCCTCCGTCAGACTTCCCGAAAGCCTTGCAACGTAAACCTTTTCCACGTTGTTTTTCGGGTGAGTCAGTTTGTTGGCGACGTCGCCGTCGTTGGTGAGTATCAGCAAACCTTCCGTGTCGTAGTCCAACCTTCCCACGGGGAAAAGCCGTGCCTTTATGTCTACAAAATCCATTACGGTTTTCCTGCCCAAGTCGTCCTTGACGGTAGTTACGCACCCCTTGGGTTTGTGCAACATAATGTAGTAGTTTTTGGTTTTGGGGGTAACTCGCCTTCCGTTTACCGAAACAGAATCGTTTTCCTCCACATTTGCCCCGAGAGAGGCGATTTTACCGTTAATTTTGACGCATCCGTCGGCAATGAGTTTGTCGCATTCACGACGGCTACCCACGCCGCAATCGGCAAGATATTTGTTAAGTCTGGACATAATTACTCCGTTCGGGCGTAAGTCAAGGGAATTTCAACCGACAACCTTTTGCCCTTATTTAGTATTTTAATGATAACCTCTTTCCCAAAAAAAAGCAAGTGTTTGCCCGACGCTTGCAAATGCGGATTAAAGGAAAAGGCAGGTTGCCCTGCCCTTGCCTCGATAACGTATTTATTTTGCTGACAGCGAACAGATGACCTGCCGACATATCTTGTCGCAACGGAATGCGCAACGCTTTTGAGTACGGACTTACCACAAAATTGCACGGGTAAAAAACTTTCACGGATTTTCGCTTTGACTGACGTCGTGGACAGCGTGGCAGTTTCCCGACAAAAAATGTACCGATATTGTACCGCAAAAAATTTCCGCTCAAAAAAAGTAAAGGCAGGTTGCCCTGCCCTTGCCTCGATAACGTATTTATTTTGCTGACAGCGAACAGATGACCTGCCGACATATCTTGCCAAATCTGCCTTTTGCAACAGCGTTACATTTTACCTGCCGAATTGAGTTTGTGCCGTGAGGTTGCGCCTGAACACGCAACTGTCCCCGAGGTACACCTCTATTTGTTGTTGGTCATCCTGCAAAACCACGTTGCATTTCAACTGCTCGCCCTCTTTAAGAGGATAGGAAAATCCCTCACTGCAATAGTAGTAGGTGGGTTTTCCCCTCTTGTACACCACACCGCACAGTTTGTTTTCCGGCACTGCCACACGCAATGTGTAGTTTGCAAAGGCGTAGTCCAGAAGTTTGGCAGTGTCTTCGAACATGGGACCGCAGTTAAGTACCACGACCACCACCTGCATGCCGTTTTTGGTTGCGCTTCCCACAAAGCATCTGCCCGCCTTTTTGGTGTAACCTGTTTTCACACCGTCGGCGCCGTCGTAGGAAGAGAGCAATTTGTTTTTGTTTGTCCACACACGCTCTTTACCGTCGTTGCAGATTCTGACGGATTTTGTGGAAACTATTTTTTGGAACTCTTTGTTTTTGAGTGCGGCGCAGGTGATGACAGCCAAATCGTAAGCCGACGTGTAGTGATTGTCGTCGGGCAATCCGTGAGGGTTTTTGAAGTTACTTTCGCAACACCCCAAACTTGCGGCTGTGTCGTTCATCATCTCTGCAAAGCCTTCCACGCTTCCGCCGACAGTGAGAGCCAACGCCACGGCGCAGTCGTTTCCGCTGCGCAACATCAATCCGTACAGCAACTGTTCCACCGTGAAGTGTTCGCCTGCCGTGAGGTAGACGGAAGACCCCTCAATGCCGCACGCCTCTTTGGGTATTTCCACCACTTTGTCGGTGGCGGAATTTTGCAAAACCGTGAGTGCCGTTACTATTTTGGTTGTGCTTGCCATTGGCAACTTCTGATGCGAATTCTTTTCGTACAGCACACGGCAACTGTTTTTTTCCATGACGACGGCACTTTTAGCCGAGGTGGATTGTGCCGAAGCCACCGCCGTTGCAGTGCCTGTAAACACACAGCACGCCAGCAAAAATACGCACAAAACAACAAAAAATTTTTTCATGATTACTCCTTGAATGCCTTGGCAAAATCCCTTGCAATGTCAAAGATTTTATCAACCGTATTACTGTTTTCGGTGTCAATAACTCTGACGCCGTTTTTGTCTATCACCAAAAAACCTATCGGCGTAAGCGACGCACCTCCGCCGGAACCGCCGGCAAAATTTGCCGATACTCCGTCGTTTACAAACCTTTTGGGATTGGCTTTGTTGCCGTACTCGCCACCCCCTGCCATAAATGCAAATGTAATTTGCGAAATGGGCAAAATCGTAGTGCCGTCCATTGTTACGATGGGCTTGCCGATGATGGTGTTTACCTCGGCAACTTTGCTGAGATTGGTAAGCGCCGATTCCACTATTTCACTTATTTGTTGATTTTCCATATTCTATCCCCTGTTTTGCAAGTACCGCCAGCACCTCCGCAAGACTGACGGTAAGCCTCACCCTGCCGAACACTGCATTTTGCGGTGAAAAACACGTTTGAGTGTGTATCTTGCAGTGAGAAAAACCGCACGCCAATGCCGTTCCCACGGCGCACAATACGTCTGTTATCGGCAAGACGAACACGCTGTATCGGCAAAAATCCACGGCAAAACACAGTTGCACGCTGTCTACATGCACAGCCTTTGCAACGCCTTTGCCCGTGTCGCCACGCAGCGAAAAAACGTCCAGTTGAACATTCACCGAACCTCGGCACACCAGATACCTGCCGTCCAGAAGGAATTTTTCTTCAAAAACCTTGATTCCGAACAGGCGCACCTGCACAAACAACGTTTTTTGTGTAATGTCCGCAGTGAAATTTACCGTTACCGACAACGGCAACAGCACCAACATTGCCAACATCATAAGTACAGTGAGTACAACTAACATACTACCTCTATTTTGCCTCTTTGGGTAAAAGTTTATACACGTTGCGCCCATGCGAAAACCGCCCCGCTACCGTTTCAAACAAATATCGAAAAGCCTTTATATGAAGTAAATGCCGACTCTTGCCGACTTTCTTTTGAATAAAATAACTTTCGACAGCAAACAACGCCTGTTATTGTTACAAATAAATATTGAAGCAACTTTACACTCGAAGTAATTGCAGACTCTCGCCGACTTTCTTTTTAATAAAATAACTTTCGACAGCAAACAACGCCTGTTGCCGTTACAACAAACATCAAAACGACTTTACAATCGAAGTAACTGTCAAATGTTTGCCAATTTACGTTTGCAAAAACAAATTTTCATCACCAAACGCTACAACTGCCGTAAAACTAAACAGCGTGTACATGAAATTTTGCCGTGCGACGTTAACAAAAAAAACAAAAGGTAATAAGTGTGAAAATTTTTTTCACGTTGCGAAACAAAAGTTTGGAATGAGCAAATCGACCGTCATGAAAACAAAAATTCGCCTTTCAAACAACACAAAAAAAGACGTTACCCGAAGGTAACGCCGATAGTGTTTCGTGCACTGCGCCGTTATTCCACCACGTCCACCTTTTCGCCCTGCAAAAATTCCGGTATGTCCTCGCTTACTTTGTCGAACATGGGTTTTTCCACCGTCTTGACGGAGGTGTTTTCGTAGGAAATTTCTTTGAGTTTTTCCAACAGCGTTTCGTAGTCGGGCAATTCCGACACGTTGCCTATGGAAAACCTCTTCAAAAATTCGTCCGTTGTGGCAAAAAGCAACGGCTTGCCGATAGTGTCTTTGCGCCCTACCGCCTCGATAAGCCCCAGACGGGTGAGGTTCTGAATGGAATAGGTGCAATCCACCGCACGGATTTCCTCCACTTCCAGACGGGTTACAGGCTGTTTGTACGCCACAATGGCAAGCGTTTCCAGCATGGCGTTTGTAAGTTCCTTTTCCTTGATGGGGTTGAGCACCGCTTCCACGTCCTTGACGTAGTCGGGATTGGTGGCAAATTGCAGTTTTCCGTTGAAACGCAACAAATTGATGCCGCTTTCACCGCTGAATTGTTGGGAAAGTTCCTGCACGGCATCTTTCATTTCCTTGGCGGAAATTTGCAGTTTTTCCCTTATGAAAGCCTCTTCCACGGGTTTGCCGGAAAGAAACAAAATGGATTGCAAAACATTACTCAAACGACTCATATTCGTCCTCCACCACAGCCTCGATTTTGTCACTGTCGGGGCGCCTTATCACCAAAAAATCTTCAAATTCCCTTTCCTGCTTTACGTCTATTATTTGCAGTTTCAGCAGTTCCAGCACGGCAAGAAAGGTTGTGATGAATTCGTTGCGGGATGTGTTTTCGTTGAAAAGTTGCGAAAAGCGAAAACTTTCTTCCTCTTTCAAAATTTCACGAATCCAATTGAGTTTTTGCGCTACGGAAAAACTTTCTCTTTGTATTGCTCGGGATACGTTTTCCGCCTGCGCCTTTATTTGCATTTTCATCAAAAACTTTCCGAACGCTTCCATGAAGCCTTCCACGCTGAGATTGTCTTTGATGACGGTTACCGATTTGCCCACGTTTTTGTCCGGCTCACGGTAAAACCTGTTGACATTTTCGCACTCCTTCAACTCGCCGACAATTTCCTTGAAAACTTTGTACTCTTCCAACTGTCTGATGAGTACCTTTTCGGGCGAGTCTTCATCGTCGGGCTGTTCCAGAACGGGCAACAAAGCCCTTGCCTTTATTTCCAGAAGCGTGGCAGCCATTGCCATGTATTCGCCCGCCTTGTTGATGTCCAATTCCGAAAGTTGGTCCATGTACTGCAAAAACTGCTCGGTAACCTGCGACACGAAAATGTCCTTAATTTCAATTTTGTTGGCTCGCACCAATTCCAGAAGTACATCCAGCGGGCCGTTGTAGTTGGCAAGTTTAAGTTCCAACGCCGATTCGTCGTTGTCAAACATGTACTCTTGTTGATATTCTTCCGTCATACAAGCAGCCCCCAAAAACTGAAAAATCCGCCTTGAATTTTACCGCCTACCCAGCCGATGTAAAGGTACAGGGGCGAGTAGTCGCCTACTATAGGAATGTAGGACAAGGCAATCAGCACAAGCATTATGTAAAAACTGTACCTGCGCAAAAATGTCATGAAACCGTTTCTTTCGTTAACAAGACAGGACAAAAGCCTGTAACCGTCCAACGGATACAGCGGAAGAATGTTGAACAACCCGAAATTTATGTTGAGCACCACCATGAAGTAGCAAAACTGCAACAGACAGTACAGTGCGTAGTACTTGGGAGTGTTTATTTGCACTTCCACGTTTTGCAAAAGCACCACGGGCAAAGCAAACAAAAATGCCAGCAAAAAGTTGGTTGCAACGCCTGCCACCGATACGGTAACTGCGCCCAACTTTCTGTTTTTGAAGTTGTAGGGATTGACCGGAACGGGTTTCGCCCAACCAAAACCCACCAAAAGCATAAACACCAAACCCATCAAATCAAAATGTTTTGCAGGGTTAAGGGACAGCCTTCCGCTGGCTTTTGCCGTGTTGTCGCCGTTCCACAACGCAACAACACCGTGCGCCACCTCGTGAAACGTCAACGCAAACACAAGCGCAAACACAAAGCCCACAACGTTTAGCAGTCCCTCTCGGGAAATGCCCCGTCCGTATTCAGTCAAAAGGTCATAGATAAACATAACTTTATTATTTTACCACACTGATAAAAATTGTCAATTACAAATTATTTATAGAAGGCATTGCAACGCAAAACTAACAGGAAAAGTGCCGTAAAAATAAATGGAACAGACTTTTCTGCACTACACCAAACGGCACAAATTGTAAAGCGTGAGGACGAAACACAACAAGACGCACAAAAAAGCAACCAAATGCAAAAACTCTCAGGCAACGCCGTGAAAAGTGCGACATTGTGAAAGGCACCGAAAAACGAACGGTAAAAAATCAATAAAAAGGACTTTCCTGCACTATACCAAACGGCGCAAGAGATAAAAAGCGATAAAGCGTGAGGACGAAACACAACAAAACGCAACAAAAGGCAACCAAATGCAAAAACATTACGCAACGCCGTGAAAAGTGCGGCATTGTGAAAGGCACCGAAAAACGAACGGTAAAAAATCAATAAAAAGGACTTTCCTGCACGTAACGACTGCAATAACAAACGGTAAAACATAGTAAAAAAAGCGCTGTTTTCACAACGCTTTTTTGTAGTGCGGAAAGTCAGTGAGAGCCGACAATTTCCTGAACGTAATCCCAGAAAGATTTTTGCTCCACGCTGTTGGTTGCCACAATGTCTACTCTGTCAACCTCGTTGCCGTTTCCGTCCACAAGTCTGGCAAAACCTACAACCTGTCCCATTGCAACGGGGGCTTTCACGCTTTGGGCAATTTCCGTTTGCACAGTGTAGTCGCTTTCACCCTTTTTGCCAAATGCATGCAATGTGCCGTTTGCCACAACTTTAACGGTAGATTGTTTTCCTCCCGTAACCGAAACCTCTTCCAAAGGTGTGTCAACACTCATGTACACCTTGTTTTGGTAGTTGGCAAAGGCGTAGTTGAACATTTCCGACACTTCACGGAAACGAGTTTTACTGTCGGGTGCACCCACTACCACGGCAACAACCCTTGTGTCGCCACGCTTTGCAGTTGCCGCCAAACAGTGCTGTGCCTCGCTTGTGTAACCTGTTTTACCGCCGTCGCAACCTTCGTAGAAACGAACAAGTTTGTTGGTGTTGGTCATGCCCGTTATTCTACCTCCCGGATGCACAAAATCTTCCATCCAGATGCTTGCGCAAGTGAAGTAATGCGGATGAGTGATGAGTTGCAACAACATTGTGGCAACGTCCTTTGCACAGGAAAATTGACTTACATGAGGCAACCCCGTGCAATTTTCAAAGTGAGTTGCAACAAGGTTGAGATTCCTTGCCTTGTCGTTCATTGATTGCACAAAGTTTTCCACACTTCCGCTGACGTGTTCCGCCATTGCCACGCAACTGTCGTTTGCCGAACACACAATAATAGACTTGACGAGATTTTCCGCCTTGTAGGTGGAATGAGCGTCCAGAAACACCTGTGAACCGCCCATCGAAGAAGCACGTGTGCTGACCACAACGTCATCGTCCAAAGAGATTTTTCCGCTGTCCACAGCGTCGTAGATACACAGCAAGGTCATTATTTTGGTCATACTTGCAATGGGACGTTTTTCGGTGGCGTTTTTTTCAAACAGCACCTGACCGTCTTCCGAAACAAGTATCGCTTCTTTGGATGCGGCGCCAAGCGACTGCTGTGCCATTGCAAAGCAAGGAAACACTGCACACACCAACAGCACGCATCCCAAAAATGCCAAAGCAATTTTTTTCATACTGTTCTCCTTTTGTTGTTTGCCGTTAGTATTTGCAAAAGCCAAAAGTCTATTCCTGTTAAAGCGTTGCAAGGTGGCACACCGCTACAACTTTCTTAAATGCAAAAGTCCGTTGTGTAAAAACGTTTTTACACAACGGTAAACATGCCTGACAAAATGGTATTGACTTTGCTTCACGCTTATTCATTGTACATGTGCAGGCGCAAGACTTTTTGCCGTGTAATGTCTTTGAGATTTCCGTCCGACTTTGACAACTGCGCAAAAATTGAAAAGAAAAGATGAAACTCTCAAAAATCGGGTAAAAATAATATACTATGTCTGTAATAGTAGTTTGTAAAAATGCAATTTTCGGCATTGTAAAGGCAAATTGCCGAAAAACAGATTGAATTTTGATGTTTGTCCGCCACACTTCCGCCCCTGCGCAACGGTACACTAACAATCTTTTTTAACAGCAAAACAAAGACGTTTAACATGAGGCAAGTGCCGAAAATACGTTTCATTACGCCAAACTTTTGAGAAAAAACTTGCAAAATTTTTCCGTAGGAAAGATTGAAAACAACTGAATTACGCAAAAAAAACAAAGGCACTACAACAACTTTGTTTTGAAATCACACCACTTCAACAAAAATGATGTTGAAGAAATATACTGTCAATTACGCATTTTTAATTACGCATTTTTATTGTTTGTGTTGCAAACAAAAAGACGTTGTATTGTTGCAACGACAAATGCACCAGGACTTAATTGCAGTTGAATTTACTACTCCACCCCGAGAAAACTGCAAAATTTGCATTGTCAAGGTGCCGTTGACTACTGCGTTTTCTGTTCAGAATGTTTTGAAAAATACACCTGAAAAACGCATTTGAACCTATCCACATTAAAATGCCGACTCACCCGACAAGTCAGTGTTTACGGCGTTTTGAGCAAGGCAAAATTTGATTACAAAAAATGGTTTGCCTGTTACGTGCACCAAACGCATTTGAAGTTTAATGCACAACTTCACTGCAAATGAAGTTGCGACAAACGCTGCTTTGCAATTACTAAATTTTAGTTGTTTATGTTTCAAACAAAAAAGACGTTTGCCGAAACAAACGTCTTTCAAGATTTTTGTTATCTTGTAATTTTTTCCCAAACGGATTTTCCGCCGCTGCTTATTCCAAGTTGGTCTTTTATGGTGTCGCAAATGACATCGAATCCCTTGATTGTTCCCAAATTGGTGGGTACGACGTCGCATCCGTACACCAGCAAAGGCGTGTACTCTCTTGTGTGGTCGGTGTGCTGTTTGTGTGTGGGGTCGCAACCGTGGTCGCCGGTGATGTACAAAACGTCATCGTGTTTGAGCAGTTTTACAAGTTCCCCCACTTTAACGTCTATTTCTTCCAACGCCTCGGCATATCCGTACACGTCACGGCGATGTCCGTACTTCATGTCGGTGTCCACAAGGTTTACAAATACAAGTCCGTCAAAATTTTCCTTTGCAATTTCCAGCGTCTTGTTGAGTCCGTCAAGATTGCTTGTGGTGTGCAAACTGCGAGTAATGCCCTGTCCGTTGAAAATATACTCGATTTTTCCCACGGCAACGCTTTCCATTCCTGCGTCTTTGACAAAATCCAACAGCGTTTTTGCGGGAGGATTGATGGAAAAATCTTTTCTGTCCGCCGTGCGTACAAAAGGATATTCCCCCGTGAAAGGACGTGCAATCACTCTGCCCACGCCGTACTTGCCCACGCACAGTTTGCGGGCCTTTTCGCACATATCGTACAACTGTTCCAAAGAGTACTTGTCCATGTGCACGGCAATTTGCAAAACGCTGTCCGCCGACGTGTACACGATGGGATAGCCTGTGGCAAGATGCTCTACACCGTAGTCCTTTATTACCTCTGTGCCGCTGTACGGCTTGTTGCACAAAATTTTGCTTCCCAATTCCTTTTCCAAACGTGTTACAAATTCCTTGGGGAAACCGTTGGGGAAGGTAGGCAACGGGGTGGAAGTTATTATTCCTGCCATTTCCCAATGTCCCACCGTCGTGTCCTTTCCTTTGGAAAGTTCTTCCAGACGGGCAAAAGCCGCATTGGGCTGACGGTCTTCACTGTAAGTGCCGTCTATGCAATACAACCCCATTTCCTGCATGTTGGGAATGTTCAAATCGTATGCGTTGCGAATGTTTTTAAGCGTGTTTGCGCCGTAGTCGCCAAATTTTTTACAATCGGGCATTGCCCCGATACCGAATCCGTCAATAACCAAAATAAAGGCTCTCATATATTACCTCTCTGCGTAATTATAGCAAATAATTTTACTTTTAACAATCAAATTAAGGTAGTTAGAACACGCAACAAAGCAAAAATAACAAGCAACTTAACACAAACACCGCACACTTGTAACACAATAATGTTTTTGCCCTCTTTGACAGCCTGCAAGAAATCGGAAACGTCACAACACTGACAAATAGCCAAAAAGACGCACAGCATGTTGAGCAACTGCCCGCTAACCAACACAATCAGGTACAACGCACCCAAAAAGCCGGCGAATGCCACCGCAGCGGCACAGTTCGCCCCGAAATACAGACAAATGGCAAACAATGCGACATATCCCAACCACCTTTTCCACAAGGTGGCAAAACACAGCAGACAAACTATTGCAGACGATACAACAAAAGCAATAAAGACGGAGAAAAAACCTCCATACACGATTTTGAAAATAAAATCGCACCTGTTGGAATACCACCAGTTGTAATCGGAAATTTTGAAAAGCACCACGCCTAACACCGTTGCCACCAACGCCACAGCACAGCAAAACAGAAAAGATTTTCTGTTGCGACGAATATTGTACCCTATGTCATAAAAGAAATTGTATATGAAACGAGTATTCATATTACCAAATATGAAAAACAGGGGCATTTTATGATTAAGATGTGGAATTTGCGTTTTTGTCTTGAAACAGCCTGTAATCGTTTGACGTTGCGTTCACCGACACAGGGCAAGCAAAAGGACGGTATTTTTGCAAAAGAAACGCAAGCAATGCCGTTGTAATTTTCCTGCACCGTGGCAATTTTCCTGCATTGAGATAAACCCTAAAATGCTTTTTACGTCATCGGCAACGACGGGCGACGGGTGCAAACGCCCCGTTTACCGCACAAAAGCCAAAGTCAAATGGCTAACTGCGAAAGGGGCAAATTGTTTTTGGTAGTCCTTGCAAACGTTTGTTACAGGGAATTACAAAAAACGCCTGCAAACTTTGTTCACCGACGTTTTTCTTAAATTCCACACTCTGTCCTGCAACAGACACTAGTTTTCCAACATCCATTTTGCGTACATGCCGTAGCCACGGGTTGGGTCGTTTACAAACACGTGAGTAACCGCACCCACCAACTTGCCGTTTTGCACGATGGGACTGCCACTCATTCCCTGCACGATACCGCCTGTTTTTTCGAGCAACTCGCTGTCGGTAATGTGAATTACCATTCCTTTGTCCCCCTTGGAAGTCTGACGCACCGCCTTTACGATTTCTATGTCGTAGCATCTGCGTGTGTTGTCGTCCAAAGTGCAGTAGATTTGCGCTTTTCCCAGTGTTACTTCGGAAACGTCGGCTACATCAATAAGTTTGTCGCAAAAAGAGGGCAAACTGTTGAATGTGCCGAATGCACCGTACTTGTTGTTGACGTAGATGTTTCCCAAGCGTTTTTCAAAGGAGAAACTGCCTTTCAGTTCGCCTGCGGCACCTTTTTTGCCCTTTTCTATGCCGTTTATGCTACAATTGAAAACTCCGCCGTTTTTGCACGTTACAATGCCGCCTGCATCACAAATGGGATGCCCCAAACTGCCGAAGTTGAGGTTTTTTCTCACATACGTCAAAGTTCCTATTCCGCTGGAAGAATCTCTTGTCCACAAACCCAGGCGGTAATGCCCCGCAGTCAGGTCTTTTTGGGGAATGATGCGTGAAGTTTTTAATTCGCCTTCACGCAAAAATTTGACTTCCATCGCCTTACCGTCGGAAAAACCTGCTATTTCCGCAAGTTTGGCGGAACTGTAAATTTTCTTTCCGTTGAGTTCCACAATCACGTCGTTTATTTCAATACCTGCAAGCATGCCGGGACAGCACAACTCGCCGTCGCTGTTGAAAAACTCGTTCAATCCGATTACCGTTACGCCGTCGCCGTCGATGGTTATTCCCAAAGGGTAACCGCCAAGGTACACCTGCTCGTCAATTTTTTCCACGTTGCTACCCGTGAATAAATCCGTTACGTCGTCGATGATATCTGCGTTTGCGGTACAAGAGGCAACGGCACTGTCCGGCACAATGCCAAACAGCACGTTGCACACTGCAACTACAAACAAAAAAAGCAACAAAAACTTACGCTTCATTTTTCACTCCCGATTTGGTTGTAAGCGTAGTGTGTGAGTATTTGAGAAATATATTCCCCAACAGGCAACTGCGGCAAATTGCCCTTTCGGCATTTGCAACGATAGGCTCAAAAAAGCCTTTATGTAACAAAAATCCGCATACGGTTGCAAAATTTTGTACACGGAAACTGCAAGAATATTTTGCCAATACTCAAAGACACGTTGTCCAAAGGGACATTGTGTATTTTTTTGCCTGCACATCTTTTCAAATCTGACTTTGGCAACTGCACTCATCCACCGCTTTGACCGTGCTTTTTGAAATTCAGGTTTGGTTGTGAACGACGTTCGCTCACGCAATTTGTTTGACTTTTGCGCAACGAGAATGTGCGGCGTTTACGTTGACGCATTTTGACAAAGTTAAATTTAGTGTTGACAAAATCAAACTTTACAATATACAATAAGAGAAAGGAGAAAACAAATGTCTGACAAAATAGATTTCAAAAGCAAAAACTTTCTCAACGCACTGCTTTACATTCTGACAGGACTGCTGTTGTGCATTTTTCGTGCGCAAGTACTAAACGTTTTACTTACCGTTATCGGGGCGTTGTTTATTGCCTACGGCGTCATTTTTTTGTTACGCCACGAGTGGACGGGTGGCGCAGTCAGTCTGGTGATAGGCATTGTGCTTATTTTGGGCGGTTGGCTGTTTGTGGAAATTGTGCTTATCATTTTCGGAATACTGCTGACGTTGAAAGGTGTGAGCGACTTGGTAACGGCAATTCGTTTCCGCATGCCTCTTGCAATAATTTTTGCCTGCCTGACATTGGCAATAGGAATATTGCTTGTTGTAAGTTATTGGGCAATGTTGGATTGGTTTTTCATTTTGCTGGGGGTAATTTTCATCGTGAACGGCATTTTGGCGTTGTTGCAACCCAAACAAATGTAGTTGTTACACACAAGACAAAGGACGGGAAACCGTCCTTTTTTGTTGCACCGATATTACCAAACACACAGGCAAGACCTTTGAAAAAGCAAGTATTTTAGGCATATTGCTTTTGTTTGGTTGAACTACGTGTCATCACCGCCACCATTGCACTATCAAACAAACTTCCGTTGCACAAAGACAAAGGACGGGAAACCGTCCTTTTTTAATTGCAACTATATTACTAAACAATGCAAATCGCAAATCCCTTTGCAGAAGCAAGTTTTTTAGGAATATTGCTTTTTTTTGGTTGAACTGTGTGTCATCACCGCCACCATTGCACTATCAAACAAACTTCCGTTGCACAAAGACAAAGGACGGGAAACCGTCCTTTTTTAATTGCAACTATATTACTAAACAATGCAAATCGCAAATCCCTTTGCAGAAGCAAGTTTTTCCATGTACATTGATTTGTTTCGCCACACAATTACACCTGCATTGCCTCGTACAAAAAAAACCGCACAGCGTAAATGCACTGTACGGTTTCTATTCGACTTGTTGCAACTTAAAAGTTAGCGTTTTTCAAAATTTTTGCAATTTAGTTGCATTTGCGTGTAAGCAGAAATTTACCTGTGCGTTTCGGGTTTTTGCCTGCACTTCTTCCTTTGCCTTCAACACTGCTTTTGCAAGGAATCCTTGTAGTTTTTGGCGTGCTGCAACAGTTCCGCAGCGTTTACTTGGGCGTGTTCGCCCACACCGCCCATAAGACGGGCAACTTCATTTACACGTTCTTCACCCTGCAACACGGTAACTTCCGTGTGCGTTTTTCCCTCCTGCTGAATTTTGTTTATAAGCAGATTTACATCGCTCATTGCCACAATTTGCGGGAGGTGCGTGATTACTATGCACTGATACCCTTCCTTTTTGTTGGAAGAAACGTTTGCCAACTTCTGCGCCACCATTTGCGCCATACTGCCGGAAATACCGCTGTCTATTTCGTCAAACACCATTGTGGGAATTTTTTCCGCCAACGCAGTTATGTTTTTCACCGCCAGCATAAAACGGGACATTTCGCCACCGGAAATTACCTTGGAAAGAGGCTTCAACGGTTCGCCCATATTTGCCGACATCAAAAACACCGCCCTGTCGAAACCGTCGCCTGTCGGAGCCACACAGTACTCTTCAAATGTGGGCGTTTCTTCAAACTGAACTTCAAAACGGGTGCCTTTCATTCCCAAATCGGCAAGTTCCGACATTATCCTTTGGGAAAGACGTTGCGCCGTTTTGTGCCTTTCTTCCGATTTCTTGCACGCCACGCCGTACATTTCACGGCAAATCTGCTGTTTTTCTTGGGTAAGTTGACGTATTTTTTCGTCGCTGTGCAACAGTTGGTCGTACTTTTCTTCCGCTTGTTGCAAAAACTGCAACGCCTGCGCAACACTTCCGCCGTACTTGCGTTTTACAGTGCGAATTTCTTCCAGGCGGGCGTTTACCCTGTCCGCCTCGGCAGGACTGAACTCGGTACTGTCCAAAAGGTCTTCCACTTCCGAAGCAACGTCGTCAAGTTCCAACCTGCAAGAGGAAAGTCTTTCCAGCAGTTTTTCGGCATTGCTTTCCACATTGGCGATACTGCGCAAACTGCTCATTGCCGAAGCAATTTGCGACACTGCGCCGTTTTCGTCGCCCAGACACCCCTTTGCAACGCTCAATGCAGATGCGATTTTTTCCACGTTTGCCATGCGTTTGTGCGTGGCAAGCAGTTGTTCCTCTTCCTCCTCGTCGGGATTGACAGCCTTTATCTCGTCTATTTGATACTTCAACATGTCCAACATGCGTTCACGCTCGGCGTCGCTGCCGCCAAAACTTTTGAGTTGTCGGTTGACGGCGGAAAACTGTCGGTACAATTCCGTCAAACGCACGTCGTCGCCGTGAAAATCGCAAAAACTGTCCAAAACGTTGAGTTGGTTTTTCTCGTTGAGAAGCGCAAGGTGCTGTCCCTGTCCGAAAATGTCCACAAGTTCGGCACAGACTTCCTTCAAAATGGCAAGCGTAGCCGTTTTGCCCTGAATACGAATTTCGTTTTTGCCCTGCACCGTCATTTTGCGGTTGAGGAGAATTTCCGTATCTCTGCCGTAGCCGTACTCGTCCAACTTGTCCAAAACGGGGGAATCTTCCTCCACCTGAAACAAAGCCGTTACCTCGGCGCTGTTTTCACCGTATTTGATGAGAGTTTTGTCGGCACGGTCACCCAACACAAAGCCCAGCGAATCCACAATTATGGATTTGCCGCTGCCCGTTTCTCCCGAAAGTGCGGTCAGTCCCTCTTCAAAGGGAATTTCTAGATGCGTTATCAGCGCTATGTTGTCTATTACCAGATTTTTTATCATAACTTTTCCGTCACATCAATGCGTGTATTCTGTCGGCAATGCGATTGGCGTCGCCACGTGTGGGGGAAACGATGAGCACTGTATTTTTATCGGCAAGCACCCCCAAAACGTTTGAAAGGGACAACTGCTGGATTGCCCCCGACACAACGGAGGCACTGTCGGCAATAGTCTTCACCACAACGAGGTTTTCCGCCGTTACAATGGACACGACAGCCTCGCGAAGCACCGTCATCTGCTTGGTTGAAAGCACCCCTTCCAACATATTTTTTGCCGAATAGCGATACCTGCCGTTGGCGTCCTGCGTTTTTACAAGCCCCAATTCTTTTATGTCCCTGGAAACGGTTGCCTGCGTAACTTCAAAGCCGTCGTTACGCAATGCCTCCACCAGTTCGTCCTGCGTTTCAACGTTACGTTGAAAAATTATGTCCAGAATTTTGGATTGTCTTGCCGAACGTGACATATCTTCCTCCGCCCTTTCGGGAAACTCATTTCTGAATTATTATACAAAAAAACTTGTATATTTTCAACACTTTGAAACAATTTCCGCAACAAGGCAACAAAAAAAGACGGTTTTGTCAACCGTCTTTACTGAAAACGCTGAGTACTTTTGCCACGCCGAACAAAATTGTGTTGGCTTTGTTGACGGCAACGCCCTTGCCCAAAGCCTTTAATGATATTGTTGCGGTGGAAATAAGGGCGTAAATAAGCACCGAAAGCCAAAAATTGTTGTTTGCCTGAGTTACCGTTACCGCAATGGTTGCGGCACACACGCCGGAAACAACTCCGCATATATCTCCCACCACGTCGCAACACACCGACGACACGACGTCGCAGTTTTTTGCAAGTTTGACGGCGGTTTTTGCCCCTTTCACTTTGCGTGACGCCATGGCGAGAAAAGGTCCCACTTCGCAGGAAGTTGCCGACGTACCTATCATGTCGAACCCCACGCCCAACGCCAAAATGACAAGCGTCAAAACAATGGCAAGCCACAACTGTGCGTCTTCCAACACCAATTCCGAACCGGCATTTACTGCAAAGGACAACGCCAACGACAGCACAAAGGCTTTCAAAGGCCACCAGTTGCGTTTTTTCTTCTTTTTGCCGTCGGTTTTGTCCTTTTTGGAAGGTTTTTCCGCTTCGGAAAGGTCGTCGGCACGTTTTTTGTCGCCCTCTTGTTTGGCAAGACGTTGATTTTTGCTCTTTGTTTGCGTCGCATCAGCCGATTCCGTTTCGGAATGAGATGCGTTTTGACGATTTTGTAACGGGTCGGGTGACTCCTTCAAACTGTCTTTCATAATTCTCCGAAAAAAAGTAATAAAAAAAGGTGGTGACTCGGCAGATAAACCTTACGGCATAGGTTCAGTAGGGTTTCCCACACAAAAACTTCCCGTCGCCGAAGAAGCAGTTTCCTTTTCGTTTTGTGTAAACGTCGTCACCGAGTGTTTAACTGAATCGCCACTTAGTCCGTACTATAATCTCTGTCAAGCCTGACTTGCAGTCTAGAAGATTTCCTTTGCAACAACCGACGAATTTTAGTTTCTTTTGCAAAATTCATTTCGTAAAGCAGTCGGATTTCCGTTGTCGGCCAACAAGCGCAAACCGTTCTTTACTCCCAAAATTTCACTCAAAACAAGCTACTCTGTACACAGCTTTGAATCACCGCATAGCAGGTTTAATCTCAGAGAGTAATTGCCGATATTTATCTGCGACTACCCTGTAGAGTCTCCACGAATGATGGGAATTAAACATATGCCGTTACGTCTTACCCACCAATCTTAACTTCCAGCACCAGCCCCCGTTTGGGCAACGAAAGCCAGCACAAGAAACTTCATCGATATGCCCGTCGACGGTCTTTTAGCCCCGCCTTCAATAGGTCAGTTATTGACTAGAATACTGCACCACCAGTTTTTTATTAAGTTTTGTTGTGTATATTATACCACAGTATTGCAAAATATGCAAATGTTTTGTGCCACTGCATTTTGAAACGGAAAACAAGAAAAAGCCTTCAACGTCAAATCAACCTGACACACTGCAACAAAACAGTTCCCCAAAAAGCAAACAAGAAACTGCAACGCAATTCAGACATACCGCAAAAGCAACTTTTCCGCCGTGGCGTTAAGTTACAGGCATTGCAGTTTGCAACTTTTCACGCAAAAACGCCGTTTGTAACCGCTTGTTCATCACCGATTAAAAATCAAATACACAACTGCAACGCAATTCAGACCTAGCGCAAAAGCAACTTTTCCGCCGTGGCGTTAAGTTACAGGCATTGCAGTTTGCAACTTTTCACGCAAAAACGCCGTTTGTAACCGCTTGTTCATAACCATTTCAAAAAAAGCAAACACACGACTGCAACGCAATTCAGACATACCGCAAAAGCAACTCTGCCGTTGGGGTTAAGTTACAAGCATTGCAGTTTGCAACTTGTCACGCAAAAACGCCGTTTGTAACCGCTTGTTCATCACCGATTAAAAATCAAATACACAACTGCAACGCAATTCAGACCTAGCGCAAAAGCAACTTTTCCGCCGTGGGGGTTCGTTGCAGACGCTTTGAAAAGGTGCGTTGCCAAAAAAAGCGCAAAATGCCCCTGTAAACAGAGGCATTTGTTTTTTTGCGTTGCTATTAGTGATTGCGTGAAAGGTTTTGTGTGGCGTAGTCCTTGATGAACTGCAAATCGTACTG
The DNA here is from genome assembly GCA_000433775.1 of Corallococcus sp. CAG:1435. Taxonomy (GTDB): domain Bacteria; phylum Bacillota; class Clostridia; order Christensenellales; family CAG-314; genus Fimimonas; species Fimimonas gallinarum. The sequence goes on from HF998497.1 coordinate 35,227, forward strand.
CGGAAGTTGGTCGCACAAGGAAAGCACCTTGTCGGTGAGTTGTTGCGCATACTGACGGCACTCTCTTTCCGTCATTACGTCCAAAAATGACTTTTCGCACTTTTGCGCATCCAAAAGGTCGTCCACAACCTGATAGGCAATGCCGAAGTTGACGGCAATTTCGTCAAAGATTTTCACTTCATCGTCGGTAGCGTGTCCGCACAACGCTCCGCACACAAGGGCGGCACGAATCAAATCGCCCGTTTTGTGCAAGGCAACTTCGTTGGCGTCCTCGAAACTCTTTGTTTCGGCAAACAAATCCAGACACTGTCCGTACAGCATTCCGTTTTGCCCGCTCTTTTCAAACATATAGGCGCATGCTCTGCGATAGTACTTGTCTTCCATTTTTCCTTTGAAGACAAGTTCCATTGCAAGGTTGAGCAGTCCGTCCCCTGCCAGAATTGCCGCCGCCTCGCCGTACTGCAAATGGCAGGTGCGCACGCCACGGCGCAGTTCGTCGTTGTCCATTGCGGGCAGGTCGTCGTGTATCATAGAGTAGGTGTGAATGCACTCCAAAGCGCATGCAAGCAGACATGCGTTTTCGCTTACACGCTTGCCAACCGCTTTGGCGGTGTTAAGCAACAGCAACGGACGGAAACGCTTTCCGCCGTTGAAAAGGCTGTACTCCATAGCCTGTCCCACTTTGTCCTTTTGCTGAGGAAGGTGTTTACGCAACATTTCTTCCACAAATTCCACGGAAATTTTACTTTTCATCTGTTAACCCCTTTACCTGTTCGGTGAGTACCGTAAGTTTGCCGTTGCAGTCGTTGAGCGTTTGGATGCACTCCTGCGCCAACTGCACGCTTTCCTGAAAAATGTTCAACGCCTCTTCCAACGGAATGTCCTTTTGTTCCATATCCGTTGCGTACTGTTCCAACTTTGCTATTTTTTCTTCAAGTTTCATTGTTCACCTTTGTAACGACGGTTTCCGCACTGCCGTCGTCGAATGTTACAGTAAGTTTTTGCCCTTCCGTTACCTGACTTGCCGAATATACCCTGCCTTTTTCGCTTCTTACGTAGGCGTAACCACGTTTAAGCACATTTGCGGGATTAGCCGCCGAAAGACGTGAAAGGATGTTTTGCATTTGCAAATTTTCCCTTTGCCATGCCGATTGCACACAGGCGTTTTGCCTTGCAATGCTTCCTTTGACCTTGGCGACGTTTTCATGCAAGTTCAACTTCAAAACGGAAGATATCCTTTGCAGGCTGTATTCCGTGCGGTTTTTGCTTTCGGAAAGTTGTTTTGCCACCACGTTTGACGCACGCAACAGACGTTGCTGTATTGCGTTTATCACGGCGGAACTGTCCACCGTTACAAATTCTCCCGCTTCGGTGGGTGTAACGGCACGTTTGTCGGCGGCAAAATCGCACAGGGTGAAGTCCACTCCGTGTCCCACTGCCGAAACAACGGGCTTTTTGCACTGTGCAACGGCTCGCACCACACATTCGCTGTTGAATGCCGACAAATCTTCGTTGGAGCCGCCTCCACGTCCCACTATTACCACGTCCACGTCGCAGGAAGAAAAGTAGTTGACGCCCTGCGCTATTTCCAAATCGGCGCCCACCCCCTGCACTTTTACGGGGTACAGCAAAATGTCGGTGAAAGGCTGACGGCGGTGAATGACGTTTTCGATGTCGTGAATTACCGCCCCCGTGGCACTTGTTACCACGCCGATTTTGCGACAAAACACAGGCAAAGGTCTTTTGCGAACTTCGTCAAACAGTCCTTCCTTTTGCAATTTTTCCTTCAACTGCAAAAATTGCAGATATGCTGCGCCGTCGTTGCGGGAAACGGTGAGCCTGCGCACAAAAAAGGAAACTCTGCCGCTTTTTGTCCAGTAGTTTATTTTTCCTTCCGCCACCACCATTTTGCCCACTTCCGGTTGCGTTGCGCTTGCGTAGCAGAAACAGTCTATTGCGCTGTTTTCGTCTTTCAAGGAAAAATACCAGCCGTCACGGGAACTTTTGACGTTGGTTACTTCTCCGCAGACGGAAATGTCGTTGAGAACGCCGTCGATGTCAAAAACGCCGTGTATGTAGTTGTTGAGTTGCGTTACGCTTATTGTCATACAAATACCGATGTTACTTCAAACGGTTTTTTAGGCTTGCCTGCAACAAATTGCCGAACAACGCCGCACGGGTTATCGGCCCCACACCGCCTGGTACGGGAGAAACCATACGGGCAATGCCGTACACGTCAGCGCACACGTCGCCGCATGTTTTGCCGTCAACAAAACTCAGTCCCACGTCCACCACGATGCTTTTTTCCGTTACGAACTGCGCCGTGATGAGGTCGGCAACGCCGCACGCCGAAACTACAATGTCGGCACGCCTGCAAATTGACGGCAAATCCACCGTTTTGGTGTGGCACACGGTAACGGTGGCGTTGCGTTTGAGCATCATCAAAGCCAAAGGCTTGCCCACAGTGTTGCCTCTGCCCACAATCACCACGTTTTTGCCCTTCAAATCTATTTTGTAGTAGTCAAGTAGTTCCAACACGGCAAGAGGCGTTGCGGGATACAGACATTCCTGCCCCTTGTACAGTTTAGCCAAGGACAAATCCGACAGGCAGTCCACGTCCTTACCGACGCTTATGCAGTTGACGGCATGGGCAAATTCCTTTGGCAACGGTTGCTGTACAAGCACGCCGTCCACCGAACAATCTGAAGAAATTTCCGCTATCAGTTGCGAAAAGCCTTCCGCAGTCATGCCGTCGGCAACAAAATTTTGCGTTTGGACGCCGTAGTCGGGCGCACTTTTGGCAATGGAATTGGCGTACTGCAACCAGCGTGGTTCGGAAAAACCAACTGTGGCGAGTTTGGGTGAAAAACCGCACTGCTTAACCGTTGTTGCCGTTTTTTGTTTCAATGCGTCGGCAACGGGACGCCCCAAAAGCATTTCACTCATTTTTCAGACTCCGTTCGTAGGCGGCAAGTATGCCGTTGACGTAGGAAACGCTTTTTTCGGTGGAATACTTCTTGGCAATGTCCACCGCTTCGTTGATAACTACGGGGTGAGGCGTGTCGCAGTTTTTCATTTCGTACAACGCAAGTTCCAAAGCGGCAAGGTCGGGACGGTAGATTCGGTTGAGTTTGAAAGAACGGGAAAACTCCGCCACCACACTGTCCAGACTTTGCTTTTGACCAATAACGCCCTTCACCAGCGTGTCGGCAAAAGTCAAATCTTCCTCGGTGAGTTTGTCGGCGTCGAACTGGGAAAAATCTCCGTCGTAGTCGCCGCTCATTAGGTAGGAATACACTTTGCAAAATGCCACTTCTCTTGCGTAACTTCTCATAACAATCCTCAAAAATGCATAAAAAACCCTTTGATTTCAAAGGGTTTTGCGTTAGTTTTCGTTTACTTCAACGTCCACGACGTGCACGTTCACGTCCTTGACCTTGAATTCCGTCATACTTTCGATAGTACCTTTAATGGTGTTTTGCAGACGGCTTGCCACATCGGAAACTTCCACGGTACACAGCAACTTTACAAACACATCCACATGCACGCTGTCGCCGTACTGATCGATTTTGATGCAGTCCTTTGCCTGACGTGAATTGTCGGCGTACTTGACCACGCCCTTGACTTCGCCCAAGGCGCAATCTACAATGTCACGCAGAATGTCGCTGCTGTAAACAAGTCTGCCCGTGCCGTCCTGTTTGGTTACTACTTTCATAAAATTTCTCCAAAAGTACTTTTGAAGTATTATACCACATTCTTTTGCAAATTACAACCTTAAACGGACATTATTTTCACATACTCCGTGCCGATGCTCGTTTCCGTTGCAATGACGTTGTAGATGCGGACGGTGTCTTCACGGGAAAGTTCGTCTTTGTCCACAATTACGCTGACGTTGTCCGCTGCGGCGTTGACCGTAACCAAAACGTCGGCATATCCCTGCGCTTTCAGCAACGTTTCAAGAAGCAGTTCCGTTTCCATGGCGTCTACGATACTTTGTTTCTGCTCCAATGCCTTTTGTCTTGCCTCGGCGTACTCATCCCCTTCCATTTCCAAAATGGCGTTGAGTTCGGCAATTTCGTAGTTTCTGGTGGCAAGACGGTCGGCACGGGATGTTGCGAAAAAGCCCGTTTGTACGACTTCGTCGTCGCTTTCGTTGGGCTTTTGCGTAAGCAACGTAACGTTCAACACAGCCGCCGCTACCAGCACAAGCACCATCGTGACCATGAGTGCAATTTTCTTTCCTTTTGACATTTCGGTATCCTCCTAACTTTTATATGTAAACACCTGCACTTTGTCCACGCTGACATCCAGCAGTGTTACAACCACTTGTTTTATTTGCAGTTTGACGACGGCGTCATCGGCACCGTCGGCAATTACCACCACCCCGCAAATTGTGGGGGGAAGTTCCGCCAGCACCAACGGTTTGCCGTTTACCAGCACCACGCTGTTGGTTTCCGTAACAACTCCGTTTTCCGTAACCTTTTCGCTGTCGTAGGCGTAAAGTTTTTCGTCGGTGGCGCTGTAGGAAATGGCAACACGCACGTTTTTGCATCCCTGCATCTTCTGAATTACACTACATATCTTATTTTCCATAGAGGCGATATATTCGTCAAATTGCGTTGTATCCTGAACAGTTTTGTCTACCTTTGCCGAAGTTGCAAAAACGACAATTACAAGTACAGCCCCCACAAGCAACGCCAGCCACAGTTCGATGTTTTTGACGCTTTTGAATTTTTCTTTCAATTTTTTAATATTCATATTTGCTCTCCGTTATTCCTAGAAGAAAATATACCGAAAAATTTACCCGCACAACAAGTTCCCTCTCCGCCTGCTTACAGCCTTTTTTCCAAAAGTGCGCTACCTCAAAAAAAACGTCGGCTCGGTCAGACAAGTAACACACAATTTCAAGCGACAGGCAGACAACGTTTTACGCCTGAGGCAAAGGTTTTGCAGCGACAAGACGGCAAAAGTAAAACAACGGCGAAACTGCACGACACTGTTTTTGCGCAATAACAGTAACGACACCATGTTGCGCAAAGTTTATCGTCAAACTACACCGTCGGCTCGGTCAGACAAGTAACACACAATTTCAAGCGACAGGCAGACAACGTTTTACGCCTGAGGCAAAGGTTTTGCAGCGACAAGACGGCAAAAGTAAAACAACTGCGAAAATGTACAGACACTGTTTTTGTGCAATCACAGTAACGACACCATGTTGCGCAATGCAAAATGACGGACAGCCGTCAAAACAGCAAAGCGTAAACAGTTCCCTGTCCTGCCGAAGCGTCGGATTTCTATGTTGCCCATGTGAAAGTAACGGAAAACCTGCACTCGGCTTGTAACACGGCTTGCCGTGCCTTTTCGTACAGTTGTTGAGAATACTTTTCCGTGAATACCACTGCAAAGCACCGCTTTTTGACGTCAAAACTTACCGCAGGGGAGGCAAATCCGTTGTTTTTCAAGGCTTTTTGCAGTTTTTTCACGTCTTCCTGTTGCAAAGTTTCTATGTAATGGATGTACCCTTGTTGTGGCTGTACGGAAACCTGCTCGGAAGGAATGTCCTGTCCGACAAAGTTCAACAGAGGCTGAACGACAACCAGCGTTACCACAATGCCGATTACCGTTTTTACATATTTTTTTGTTTGTCCCACAGGCAGGATAACATCGCACAGCACCGTTAACAAGGCAATGCCCGCCACACTCAATACCCACTGTTGCATATCACACCCCGTTTGCGCAACTTATTGCCACTATGGCAAGAATACAAAACATGAATGCCACCGCCACCACCAACACAGCCAAAAAGGTAAGACTTTTACTTATGCCGGAAAGCAACCTTATGTACCTTTCTTCCACAATGGGCTCGCTGACGGCGGAAAGCGCCTGCAACCCGAGATTTACGCACAGCAAAGTTACCAAAGGCTGCAAAGCCATGAAAAACACCACCAACATTCCCACCGCACCGAAGGCGTTTTTGATGAGGGATGTGCTGGCAACCACAATGTCGAACCCCTCGGAAATGTACCCGCCCAAAATGGGAATGTAGTTTTTGGCGGCAAACTTGGCTGCCCTGTACGACACACCGTCCACCGTTGCGGCGGTTATTCCCTGCACGGCAGTGAAGGCGGAAAACAGCGTGAAGACAATTCCCAAAATCCACGACGAAGCGCTGTTGACAAAATCCGCCATTTTGGTAACACGCAAATCGGAAGAAATGTTGCTCACCACCACAAACGCCAGCCCGAACACGGAAAGGGGAAGCAACACCCCCTGCACAATGTTTATCACAAAGGAAGAATACATTACCATGGAAGGCTGACACACTGCAGAGGCGGCGTTTCCGCCGTTGGCAATTACCAAAGTCAGCAAAATGGGCATGGATGCGTCGGTCAGGGCGGCAACCTGCGAAAGCATTGTCTGCACCTGCCTGTAAGCGTCCACTACAAGGGACAGCACGGAAATTACCACCACGGTGATACCTACAAAGGAAATTACCTTTTCCGTTTCGCCGGAGATCAGTCCGTCGGATGTGTGCCGTGCCACACCGCAAATTACCAATACGCAAAAAATTGCCGCCAACTGCGGAAATATCTGAGAAACGGTACTTCCCGTCATGGACAAAAGTACCTCAAAAAAACTTTCCGCCGAATCCAACTCGCCGTTGATTATCTGCTTGACCTTTTCCACGAAACTTCCCAAAAAAGGGCGGGAAACTTCCTCCACCTCCGACAAGTCCAGATTGCCAAGCCCTTCTTCCACCTGATTTTCCAAGTCGTCCAGCGTGTCTGCAAACGCCGCTTGCGGCACAAATGCCAACAACGCCACACACAGCAACAAAATGGCAAAGTACTTCATAACACAATTCCCTGCAACAAGGCAAACAGTTTTTCCACTATTGGCAAAACGCAAAACAATATGGAAATTTTGGAGGCAAGCAACACCTTGTCGCCTATACTTTTACAGTTGGCGTCCACGCAGATGTTGTTGGAAAATTCCGCAAGGTAGCCTATTCCCACCACCTTGACAACGCAGGTAATGGCTTCGCTGTCTATTCCTGCCGAAGAGGAAAAGTCGTAGAAAGCGTACACCACGTCAAACAGCCTGTCGCAAATGAAGATGGTCAGCAACACCGATGCGCACACCGTTATCACCAGCGCAAATTCGCTTTTAAGTTGTTTGAGCAACACCACGGCAACGACGGCAAACAGCGCAAACAACACAATTTTGAGTACTTCCATGGCAGTTACAATTCAAAAAGGCTTTTAAGCGTGGCGTACAGTTGCGCCACCATGTCCAACAATATGACAAATGCGGCAATTAGTCCGGCAATGGACACCACCGTGGCAATTTCCTCCTTGCCTGCCTTTTTCAGCAACATACCGGAAAATGCGGTGATGATTCCCAACGCAACCAGTTTCAAAATAACGGTAAAATCCATAACCCACCACTACAAAAAAAGTATCCCTGCCATTGCGCCCAAAAGCAGTCCCGTCTTGACGTAGACGGAAGATTTTTTCGCTTCGGCGTCGCAATCTTTGAGGCAATCGGCAAACTGCGTTTCAAACATTTCCATGTGCTGCAACAACTCGTTTCCGCTGACGCAATCCAGATTGCCGAAAAAGTCCGCCACAAGTTTCTTTTGCAAAGCATTCATTTGCGGCAGTTTGCTTTCCGACAGGTAGTAGGCAAACACTTGGGAACAGTTCTGAGCAAATTCCGCATTGAACTGTTTGAGTTCCTTTTGCTTGCCCTGTACGTTGATTTTAAGCAAGGCAACGTACCTCACCACGTCGGAAAACAGTTGCTGACGTTGCAAAACGCCCTTTTGAATGAACTTTCCGCACAAAAAACCGCACAATGTTGTGCAAATAAAGATTATTATGCCTGTCATAGTAGTTTACGTTAAGCTAAATTCGTAAGTTGTTTGGATGTTTTTCTCAAATTTTGCACTGTCTGAATGAAAGTGTCCTGTTTCAAAAGTACAACGCTGTTGAAGACGTTTACTGCCTGTCCAAGTTTTTGGCGCACCTCTTCAACGCCGCTTGCGTGCAGGCTTGCAGCCACCTTTACTCCGCATGTAACGGCATTTTCCAAAAGGGAAATTTCCCATTGCGACAGTTCGTCGCACACAATCCAATCGGGGGACATCGTGCGCACAGCCACTTGAAAAGCGTACTTTTTGTCCGTGTAGCGAAAAACGTCGCAAAAGGATTTTTTGTCGAAACCTTCACAACAGGAAAGTTCGCCACGCTCGTCCACCACCACAACGTTGCAAAAAGCGGAAGTTTTGCAGGCGAAGTCCCGCAAAAAAGTAGTTTTGCCGCTGCGTGGCGGTCCTGCAACGATGAAACTGTTGTTGAGAGCAACATCCACGCAAGAGTGGTACTTTGCGGTGCGAACGCACACCGACGTGTACTGCTGAAACACTCCGTTTGCGCCCATCACGCCGCACACGCCTACCCTGCAACCGTCCGACATGGTGAAAAAGCCTTGCGCCAACATTTTTTCATAGGCATACACCGATTGATTGCATGCTTTTTTGACAAACTCGTCGCACACGGATTGGAAGGTCAGCGCCCCTAAGCAAGAGGTTTGCAGGCAGTTTTTGCCCAGCCAAAACCACTTTCCGCCAACGTTCAGGCGAATGGGTTTGCCGTTTCTCAAACGCACTTCACGCACGTCGGCGAGTTGTGAAATGAACTTCCCCGCATCCGAGGGCAAACACTCGAAATATTTCATAAAACATACTATTGGACAAGCGGTGAAAATATGCACGCAAACAAAATAAAAACGGCGATACCGTTTAGAAAGAGAAACAAAAAACTACAAGATTTAAGGCAACAGCAACGAAACTTGCAAAAAACCAATCAATGTACTTCGTGACTTACAGAAATTACAATACCAACAAAAAAATAGGAAAATAGAGTTGAATGAAATGGAAACAAAACGCAAAATAAATGCAATGATAACGTAAATTACAAAAAAAACAATCAAAGTACTTTGTGTCTTACACAACAACAAGAGAAAATACGAAAACACGGTTGAACGCAGAAAATATGCCCAAAAGCAATGCTATTCACAACGTGAAACTGAATTAAAAGCAAAAGACTGTTGTGAATTTACAATTACATTGTACAAGACCTGCACTTTCGCAATATTGCAAAATTTTCAAAGGGTTGCAAAGAGATGAGAAAATTGCAAAATTTACGTCAACCTACAATAAAATGGAACGAATGGCAACGAACAAACGCCGAAAGGCAGATACTTGTCAAAAAACAGCAAAGACATCAAAACGAACAAATCAGAAAAAGACCAAATCACTCACTTTTACAACTACCTCAAACGCACCGCTTGCACCTCTTCACCGCTTACACAAGACACAATTTAATACAATAAGTACAGAAACAGTTGCCACAGAAACCCGTGAAACAACAATCACATTCACGGCAGGTACAGTCAACAGAAATTTTTTCAAACAAAAAAGGCACGGATACCGTGCCTTTTGGTGTGATTTTCAGAAAAATTGTCAAGCAGACAAAAACCGTGTTGTCACGGTTTGCCCTGTAACGTAAAAGCCGAATTACTGCTTTGCACGTTCCATGTATTCGCCTGTGCGTGTGTCGATGCGGATGTAGTCGCCTTCGTTTACGAACATGGGAACCATGAGGGTGTAGCCTGTTTCCAGAGTTGCCGGTTTGGTGGCGTTGGTAGCCGTGTTTCCTGCAACGCCCGGTTCGCATTTGACAATCTGCAAAACGACAAAGTTGGGAGGCTCAACGGAGAATGCTTCGCCCTTGTAGAATTTGATGGTAGCCATCATGTTTTCCTT
>HF998497.1:45092-61690 GCA_000433775.1 Corallococcus sp. CAG:1435
TTCCACCTGCGCCTTGGAAAGAGGAACCTGCTCGTAGGTTTCGTTGTCCATGAAGTAGTAGATGTCGCCGTCGGAATACAGATATTCCATTTCTTTGCTTTCAATTCTTGCCAACTCAAATTTTTCCGATGGGTTGAAGGTTTCTTCACGCACTGCGCCGGTAACAACGTTTTTGATTTTGGTTCTTACAAACGCTGCGCCCTTGCCGGGTTTGACGTGTTGGAAGTCCACAATAACATAAATTCCGTTGTTGTAGACAAAGGTTACGCCCTTTCTGAAATCGCCTGCTAAAATCATAAAATGTGTGCCTCCTGATATTCTTATAAGATTATAATATTTTTGTCGGAACTTGTCAAATCAATAATTCCGTCCTCTGTGATGAGAAGCAAATCTTCTATTCTCACGCCGCCCACGTTGGGAATGTAAATTCCCGGTTCGCAGGTTATGAGTTGGTTTGCCTGCAAAATGTCCTTGGAAAGCATGGACGCACGGGGTTCTTCGTGAATGTCGATGCCCAAACTGTGTCCCGTGCTGTGCGTGAAGTACTGTTCGTAGCCGTTTGCCTTGATTACTTCACGGCAGTAGGAATCCAACTCTCTGCCACCCATTCCGCAATAGGCGTTGGTGATGCCGTTGCATTGCGCCATAAGCACCACGTTGTAGATTTTGCGAAGTTCCGCACTGGGATCGCCCACAAAAACAGTTCTTGTCATGTCGGCACAGTAGCCGTGATACCTTGCGCCGAAGTCCATTGTTACGGGGTCGCCGTTTTCAATTACCTTGTCGGTGGGGTGCGCATGCGGCTTGGAGGAATTTACGCCCGATGCGATTATCGTATCGAAAGCAAGCCCTTCGCCGCCGTTTTTGGCAAGAAGATACTCCAACTCCACGGCAAGTTCCTTTTCCGTCATTCCCGCCTTAATCACCTTCAACACCTGTGCAAATGCGGCGTCCGTTGCAGCCTGCGCCTTTTTTATGTAGGAAATTTCCTGCTCGTCCTTGAAGGCACGCACAAAATTGATGCTTTGTCCGCAAGGCACAAGTTGGAAGGCGGAAAGGGACGTTTTTATTCCCTCAAATTCCGCAACAGTCAGTTCCGTGTCTTCAAAGCCTACCGTCTTCACGCCGTTGTCCTTCAAAATGGAAAGAACGGTGCTCATTCCGCTGATTCCGTTGGCTATCTGCATCACTTCCACGCCGTCGTCTTTGAGCGTTTGCGCCATTTCAAAGTAGCGTGGGTCGGTGATGAACACGTTTTTGTTGTTTTTAAGCAAAACAAGGTAGCCAAACGTGGAAGCAAACCCCGTGAAGTACCTTCTGTTTTTGTCGCTTATCACCAAAACGGCGTCCACCTGCGCCAATTCAAAAAGTTTATCTGTGTTTTTCATAAAACCTCCGTTACAAAACGCTTTCGTACAGGCGTTTCATTTCTATGGCGTCGTCCGCCTGAGTGCCGTCCGATTCGCAAATTACCACCGGTTGCATTTTGTACTTGGCAAAAACCTTTGCCAAAGGCAAAAAGTCCGGTCCGAATACCGTGTCGTTGAAGGTGAGGTGTCTCACTTCGCCGCCGACAGAATACTCTATTTTGGAAAAATGCACGTGCATTTTGGAAGCACGTTCCATTCCCAGATTGTTTATTACATGCAGGACGAGTTTTTCAAAGTCATCCTCGCATTTGAGGCTTCCCATTGTGCGTGCGTTGATGTGTCCGAAATCTATTGTGGGAAGGAAGAAATCGGCTATTTTGCAAAATTCCGTAACCTCTTCCACATTGCCTATCTGATTTATTTTTCCCATTGTTTCGGGACAAAACCAAATGTCGTCCAAATGATTTTCACGTATTTTTTCCGCAAGCGTTTTCAGCCTTTGCTGCGTCAGCGCAACAGCATCGCTTCTTGTCATTTTTCCCACCGTCGAAGGGTGAAACACCACTCTGTTGCCGTAAAACTGCTTCACCTTCAAACCGCTGTTGATAACGTACATGTAGGATTTTTCCGCCATTTCCTCCGACGGATTGGCAAAGTTTATGTAATAGGGCGCATGAACGGAAATGTCAACCCCGTACTTTTTGCTCTCTTCGCCTATCTCGTTGGCTTTTTTGTCGGAGATGTTTATTCCCCTTCCGAAGGAATACTCGTAGGCAAAAAGCCCCTGTTCGGCACACCACTTGGGCGCTTCCACAGTAGACTTGTGCCCCTCGTCGTAAAACCTTTGACAATTTCCGCTTGGACCGAATTTAATCATTTTCCACCGCCTCGACGTCCTTTTGCAACTGATGCTGCAATTCATCGGCGTCTGCAAACTTTTGTATCTGACGCAAAAATCTGTTGAGAGATATTTTCACCCTTTCTCCGTACAGACTGCCGTCGAAATTTAACAAATGCGCTTCCACGTTGGCGTCCTTGCAACCGAAAGTCGGTTTCGTGCCGACGTTGACGATGGCTTTCGCCTCGCCTCCCTGCCAGGACACTTTTCCGCCGTACACTCCGAAGGGTGCAATTTTGTCCTCCTCCAAAGGAATGTTTACCGTGGGGAAACCTATCTTCTCGCCGACGTTTCTGCCGTGGGTAACCTTTCCCAAAAAGAAAAACGGTTGGGACAAAAATGTGTTTGCCTTTTGCACGTCCCCCTGCAAAAGCAGTTTGCGCACAAGGCTGCTGCACACCTTTTCGCCGTCCTGCGTAACAAGACTCACCACTTCCACGGGACAAAGGTCTTTGAGAAACTCCTTGACCTGCATTGCCGACATCAAATCGCTTCCGCAAGTGTAGTCGGCACCGCACACCACGCCTTTGAGGTTGAAACGGGCTACAAGACGCAAAAAATCCCCTCCGCAACTGGACATAAACTGTTTGTCGAAGTTGCCGTACACAACAACGTCTACGCCCAGACTTTCGTACAGATACAACCTTTCGTCGAATGTGTACAACAGTTTTGTGGGGCGGTTGAGCGTTTTGAAGTGATTGTTGCGGAAGGTGAACAATCCCACTTTTGCGCCCTGTAGCACAGCAATTTGCTTTGCCTGTTGCAAAAGCAGGGTGTGCCCCTTGTGCATGCAATCGAAAAATCCCAAACACAGTACCAACGGCTGTGCGTATTTGTCCTGTAATGAAATTACTTCCACTGTTAATTTTCCTGTAAATTTTTCAAGTAATATTGCAGTTTCAAAATTCCGTTGTCGTTTTTTGCCAAACCGAAAAGTTGTCCCCTGCAATAGATTTTTCTGTAACCATGTTCAAACGGACAGGCAATTTTCCTGCCGAAATCAAGGTCGTCGTACAAGTTGTCGGGCAAAACGCAACTTTCCACTTCGGAAAGAGGGTAGGTTACGTCCAGCAGACATTTTTCTCCCAGACTACGCACTTCATCCAACGTGTAGGCGTTTTCGATGGTGAAACACCCCGACTGCAACCTGATGAGTCCGCTCATGTAGGCAACTGTTCCGCACAGTGAGGCAATGTCCCTTGCTATGGAACGAATGTAGGTGCCTGCGCTGCACTTTACGTCGAAAACAAATGTGTCTTCACATTGACGGCGAAGCAATTTCAACTCGAAAACGGTTACTTGGCGTTGTTTAAGTTGCACGTCAATGCCACTGCGAGCAAGTTTGTAGGCTTTCACTCCGCCCACCGACAGCGCCGAATAGGCGGGAGGCGTTTGCCAGATTGCCCCTGTCAGTTTTTCGCATGCGGCAATCAATTCTTCTTCCGCAGGCACTGTCCCTTTGCCTGTAACCGCACCGTAGGAATCCAACGTGTCGGTTGTTTTGCCAAAGGTGAAAAATGCCCGATAATACTTGACTTTGTCCGTCAGAAAGTCGAAAAGACGTGTGGCTTTGCCCACCGCAACGGGCAAAACGCCACTTGCACCTGGGTCCAACGTTCCAAGATGCCCCGCTTTTTCCTTCAAAGCGTGCCTGACGCACACCACCACGTCGCTTGCCGTTGCCCCAACGGGCTTCAACACGTTTACAAAACCGTTCATACTTGCTCTAACGCAATGCTGACGGCACGCACTATGCGTTCTATTACGTCTTCAAGCAGGCCGTTTATCATGCAGCCTGCCGCCACAAGGTGTCCGTTTCCGCCAAACTGACGGCAGATATCTCTCACGTTGAAGTCCTTGCCACGCATGCTCACCTTGAAGGAATTGGGCGAATATTCGCAAAGACTTACCCCCGCTACCGCCGTTTCCACGGAAATGGCATATTGAACAATACCTTCGGAAACGTTGGCAGGCAAATTGAACTCTTCGAGGTCCTGCCCTGTAATGAAAATTACCATCAGTTTGCCGTCGCAGTAACTTCTCATACGGGACATAGCCCTGCCGTGCAAACGTGTGGCTTCAAATGTGGTGTCTGTGAAAAACACCCTGTTGACCTTCAGGAAGTCCGCACTCTTGTTGAGCAAATCCCCCGCCATGTACAAACTTGCGCTGTCGGTACTGCTGTTGGCAAAGTTGCCTGTATCGGTGCAAAGCCCCATGTACAGATAGGTTGCAATTTCTTCGTCAATTTCCACGGGAAGAAGTTGCAAAATTTCGTAAATCATCTGACAGGTGCTTGCGTAGTGCGCAAGACAGTTGTACTTGGAGAAAAACTCTCCGCCGTGGTGGTCGATTGTCATTGTTTCGGCACACCTGTCGTACGCCGTGGCAAATTCTCCCAAACGGAACAAATCGCCGCAATCCACCGCCACCATAAGACGGAATTTGCCCGAAAGCGCATCGGAATACAACGCCGTTTTGTCAAACTTGCGCAAACCGTCGCTCAGTTGGTCGTTGCAAAACAGACTTGCCTTTTTGCCCATTTTTTTAAGCGCAAGGCACAACGCCACCGCCGCCCCCACGGTGTCGCCGTCGGGACGGATGTGGGAAAACAGCGCAATGTCGTCGCTGTTTTTCAAAATTTCCGCAGCCTGTTTAATCGTCGTTTTGTTTTTTGTTGATTTCATTGAGTATTTCCTCTATTTTCTGACCGTACGCCATGGACGTATCCGGCAGGAAACGGAATTCCGGCACTTTGCGTATGTGCATCTTGCGGGAAATTTCCCTGCGGATGAAGGGTTCGCTTTCGCAAATTGCCAAAAAGGTTTGAGCCGCTTTCTGCTCGTCGGCGGAAAACACGCTGATGTACACCTTGGCGGTGGAAAGTTCTTTGTCGCAATCGACTTCCAGCACGGTGAACATTTCCGTAATGCGTGGGTCTTTCACCTTTTTGGTCAACAGTTCGGCAATGTCCCTTTTGAAAGAGGAGTTGAGTTTTTCTATTCTGTTGCTCATTGTGCCACTTCTTCCATTTGATAAATTTCAAACACGTCGCCCACTTTGATGTCGTTGTAGTTTTCCACGGAAATACCGCATTCGTAGCCTGCGGCAACTTCCTTGACGTCATCTTTGAAACGTTTGAGGGCGAGGATGTTTCCGTCGTAGATGGAAATGTTGTTGCGGTACACACGCACTTTGCCGTTTCTGACGGCTTTTCCGCTGGTTACGTATCCGCCGGCAACAGTTCCGACGCCTGTGATTTTGAATACTTCACGCACTTCAACGCTACCCAAAACAGTTTCTTTGAATTTGGGCGCCAACATACCTTTCATTGCGGCGGTAACGTCGTCCACTGCGTCGTAGATTACGTTGTACAAACGTATGTCCACACCTTCCGTTTCCGCAACCGTCTTGGCGTTGTTGTCGGCACGCACGTTGAAACCGATGATGATGGCGTCCGACGCCTTGGCAAGCATGACGTCCGTTTCGTTGATACCGCCGACGCCTCCGTGAATGGCACGTACCTTCACTTCGTCGTTGGAAATTTTTTCCAGACTGCTCTTCAACGCTTCCAGACTGCCCTGCACGTCGGTTTTTATGATGAGGTTCAAGGTTTTTAGTTGTCCTTCGCTTATGCGTCCGAACAAATCGCCCAAATTCATGGCGGGCATCTGACGTGCGCTTTCAAGTTTGAGTTTGTTTTTGCGTTCTTCCGCCGCTTTCTTCACCAACTTTTCGTCGGCAACGTACATGTAATCTCCTGCCTGAGGCACTTCAGAAAATCCCAGCACTTCCACAGGCATGGAAGGACCTGCACTCTTGACTTTTCTGCCCTTGTCGTCAAACATGGCACGTATTTTGCCCGTTGCAGAACCTGCAATGAGGCTGTCGCCTATTTTCAAAGTACCGTTGGACACCAGAATTGTGGCGACGGGACCTCTGCCCTTGTCCAACTTGGCTTCCAAAACAGTACCTGTGGCACGCTTTTTGGGGTTGGCTTTCAATTCCTTTATTTCCGTTACCAGCAACACGCTTTCCAGCAAGGTGTCCAATCCCATGCCCGTCTTGGCGGAAACAGGCACCATGATGGTGTCGCCACCCCATTCCTCGGCAAGCAGTCCGTATTCCGTCAACTGCTGTTTTACTCTGTCGGGGTCGACGTGCGGTTTGTCCATCTTGTTTATTGCAACGATAATGGAAACGTCGGCAGCCTTGGCGTGGTTGATGGCTTCTATGGTCTGAGGCATCACGCCGTCGTCGGCAGCCACAACTATTATTGCAACGTCGGTAATTTTAGCGCCTCTTGCACGCATAGCCGTGAAGGCGGCGTGTCCAGGGGTGTCGATGAAGGTTATCTGTTCGCCTTTGACGGTAACCGTGTAGGCACCGATGTGTTGTGTGATGCCTCCCGCTTCGCCGCCGGTTACGTTGGTGTGACGGATAGCGTCCAAAAGAGACGTTTTGCCGTGGTCGACGTGTCCCATTACCGTTACGATGGGAGGACGCTTGGTGTCGTTTTCCAAACCGTCGTCCTGCTCGGAATCGGCAATGATTTCTTCCGCCGTCTTGTCCATTTTCAGTTCCAACGTTACGTCATTCAAACTTGCGATGTACGCTGCGTAGTCGAAATCCACCGTGTCGTTGATGGTTTTCATAATTCCTTCCTTGAACAGTTGGGAAATTATCGTTGCTACCGGAACGCCGATTTTTTCGCTGAGCGTTTTGATTGGCACTTCCTGACTGTTCACAACGGCGTTGGTGATTTTTTGCACCGCAACGGGGCGTGAGGCTTCCGTCTTTTTGGTGCGTGCCTTTCTTACAATCCTGTCTTCGTCGTAATCGGCAGAGTAATCTCTTGTGAGCAACGCCTTTTTGCCGGAAATACGCTTTTCGTCGGGATGTTCCTTTGTTTTGTTTTTGTTGCCGTAACTTTTTTGCGGTTCGGCACGGGGAATGTCCATTGCAGGCGCAAACGTGCGCTTGGGTTGCTGTCTGGAAGAAGAGGGACGGGAATCCGCCTCCGTATTTTTACCGAAAGCGTTTTGCTGTTGCGGACGTTTGCCGAATTCGCCTGCGGGTCTTTGAGGACGTTGCGTTTTGCCCGTGGCGTTGCCGTCGGTGCGTGGCGTGGATGGACGCCGTAAAGAGGACGTGTCCAAAAACTTTCTTACACGCACGTTGCCCTTTTCGTCGGTGTAGGTTTTCACCTCTCTGCCGTTTTCGATGGTGGTAACCACCTTGGCGACGGATTCTTCCTTTTTGGGTTGCGGTTGCGCTTCCGCCTTGGGTTGCTGTTTTTGCGTATCGGCAACGTCAACCTGCGGTTTGGCGACAGGTTGTTGCTTTTGCGGTTGAGCCTTTTCGGCAACCTTTTCCTGCTCTTTGGCAGGCTGCTGCTTTTCGGGAAGGGAAGTTTCTTCCGCACGGGGTTGCGGCTGTGCCACTTCTTCCGTTGCCGCAGGTTGCGGGGAAACCTCTTCCGAAACAACCTCCTGCTTGACGGCAAACTCCGCATCACGCAGTTTTATGGTTGCGGAAAGGGCGCCTGCCTTTTTCTGAATTGCCTCCGCTTTACGTTGCAATTCTTTGGCAACGTCCAGAACATTGATTTTGATGTTTTTTACATTTTCAAAACCTTTGCCTTGATTAGTTGATGTGTTAGCCATTCTTATCCTCCGCTTCCTTCACTTTGACAATGGCATCCGCCAGCGATTTGTCGCAAATTGCCAAAGCCTTACAGTTTTTATTCTTCAAAAAGTCGAAATCTTCGATTTCAAAAAGTTTGCAATCAAATTTTACGCTGCACTTTTCCATTACTTTGCGTGAGTTTGGGGAAAGCGATTGCGTTTCAAGCAGCACAAAAATTTTCTTTTTGTACCTTTCGATGCTGTCGCATCCAAACACAACCGACCCTTTTTTGATTGCAAAACCGATGTACGATTCAATTTTGCTCTTCAATTACCTTCTCCAACTGCAAAAACAAATCTTCGCCCAAAGGTCCGTAGTTTTTTTCCACGCCTTTGTTTTTGCGCAATTTTTCCACACATTGGCTGCACTTGCAAACGTACAAACCACGTCCGTTAACCTTGCCGGTAACGTCCAGAAAAACACCGTTTTCACCGCACACAAGACGAAAAAGAGTGTTTTTGGGTTTCATCTGCCGACAGGACACGCACATTCTTTCGGGTATTCGGGTTTGTTTTGCCATCATCAGCCCTCTTCGTTTTCGTGAATGTCGTCAAACATTCCGCTTTGCATCGCAGCCGTGTAGGACTTGACGTCTATTTTCCAGCCTGTCAGGCGTGCGGCAAGACGTGCGTTTTGTCCTTCCTTGCCTATTGCAAGGGAAAGTTTTTCGTCGGGGACAATGACTTTTGCTTCCTTCTTGTCCTCGTCCGCCTGCACGATGAGTACCTTTGCGGGAGAAAGCGCCCTTGCGATGTAGTCCAGAATGTCGCTGCTCCAAGGAATGATGTCGATTTTTTCACCGCCGATTTCCGAAACTATGGCGTTTACTCTTGCGCCCTTGTTGCCCACGCATGCGCCCACGGCGTCGATGTCGGGGTCGGTGGAATACACAGCCATTTTGGTGCGGAAGCCCGCTTCACGCACGATGTTTTTGATTTGCACTATTTCCGCACGTATTTCCGGCACTTCGTTTTCGAAAAGACGTTTGATAAACATGTAGTTGGCACGGGAAAGCATTACCTGCGTTCCGCCGACGCTGTCTCTCACACGCTTTACCAGCACTTTGATGCGGTCGCCTGCCTGAAATTTTTCGCCGGGAATCTGTTCCTGCACGGTAAGCACGCCTTCCATCTGGTTTTTGCCTATTTCCACGTAGATGGTGCCGTCTTCCTTTACACGGGAAACAACACCCACGATAAGTTCCGATTCCTTATCGGCAAACTGATTGTAGGTTACGTCCTTTTCCGCCTGATGCAGGCTGTTGATGATTACCTGACGGGCATTTTGCGCCGCAATTCTGCCAAAAGTGCGTGGGTCAAGTTCCGTAAGCACTTCGTCGCCCAGTTTGTAGGATTTCTTTATTTCACGTGCGTCGTCAAGAGAAATCTGACTTTCCGGCTCGACAACCTCTTCCACAACCGTTTTGCTGATAAACACACGAATGGAAAATTTTTCGGGGTTGGTTTTCACCACCACTCTGGACGCTTCGCCGAAGTTCTTTTTGCAGGCGATTGCCAAAGCCGTTTCCAACGACTCTATCACCTTTTCTTTGCTTATGCCTTTTTCCTTTTCCAATTCGTCAAGAGCCAGAAAAAAATCTTTGCTGGTCATTTTTGTTTCCTCCTAGAATTCTATTATCGGCAAAACCTGCGCCGTTTCTTTTTTGATGAATGTAATTTTTTTGTTGCCCGTGTCAAGTACGAAACTGTTGTCGTCGTAACTTTCCAGCACGCCCTGAAATGTCTTTTTGCCGTCGACGGGCTTGTACAGTTTGACGGATATCTTTTTGCCCAGATTGCGCTTGTAGTCCCAATCCAACTTCAACGGGCGGTCGATGCCCGGCGAGGACACGTTGAGCGTGTAGGAACCTTCGATGGGGTCAAGTTTGTCCAACGGTTCGTCTATCGCACGGTGCAACGCTTCGCAATCGTTGATGGAAACGCCACCCTCTTTGTCGATGACGACGGTGAGATTCATTCCGTCAAATTTCTTTTCGTACAGCACTTCCAGCACTTCCAGCCCCAGCGAACGAGCAATGGGTTGCACAAGTTGCAAAACCTGATCCGCTACCTTTCCCATGGAAACCCCCTTTCAAACAAATAGAGAGCGGAGAAAAACTCCACTCTCACCTTAGCGTAAAGTAATTTAACTAGGCGAAAAAATTGTGTGTACGAAAAAACTGTTAAGTTAGTTGCATACCACGCAATTCCGTGTGGTACTAGTATACCACATCAAACTGCCTTTGACAACGGTTTTATTAAATAAATATAAATAAAATACCACGTAAAGGGCAGTTTTTTACTGTTTTTCCCGTTTTTGAGGCAAATTTTCCCCGAAAGGCGAAAATTTTTCAATATTAACGGGAAAAAGGGAAAACCGAAAGCCAAAAACATTTTCCGCTTTACGCAACGCCCCTCTGTTGGCGCACGCAGTACGCACGCAAAAACTGTAAAGGTATTTTGCGAAAAACTCATCGGGCAAGCAATCACTTGGCGTGCTGTGCAAGCAAAGACATTATCTTTGCCATTGCCGATGCGTTTTCCCTGCAATCGGAAGACACGTTGCAGTTGAGTTTCAACGCTTTTGCCACGTCTTTCAGTTGCAGGTAGGAAGGTCGCACATCGTAGGTGCTGTTTTCAAACAGCGACGCCAGCATTTCCGTCTGACTTACAATGTCGTTTTTGAAGTTGTAGCCTATTGGTGCGCCGTAGTAGTTTAGCAGTTGCACCAACGCAGGCAGGTCCATTCCCACAAGCGTGGCGCCGTGTGTGAACTTGAACAAATCCGGCACCACTTCCGTCAAAGTGGGGCTGAGCATAAGTTGCTTTACAGTGACGTTGGCGTCTTTCAGTTGCTGGTCGCTTAAATCCGTTTCCGGCATAACAAGCGTTGCAAACTTTTCACGAATGTGTCCGTCCACAAGACGGAAACAGCACAGCGAATAAATTTTGTCTTTGGTAACGTTGTACCCCGTAACGTTGGCGTACATCACCACGCAGTTTTTGCCCGTAAGAAGGGAAGGCTTTTCCTGCCAGTTGGTAAAAGACAGTTGTCGGTACTCCTCCACGGGTTGCGGAAACACCAAAGTGTAAAATTGCGGCGTTTCCCTTTCCAGCACGGGTTGCATTGCTACAGGTTGAATCCTACACGTACAAATGTCGTACACGTGCATTTCCAACCGTTGGGAAAAGTCGCTGTACACCACCTTGCCACGTACCAAAATTTCCAGACCGTTTGTCAGAAACATCAGCATTTTCATCTTTTTTTCGTTGGCAAGACGCTGCTTTTTGCTTATGGTAGCCACTTCGGAATCGGGCTTGTTGGTGGTTTGTTTGATGGTTTCAAAATCTTCGATATTAAAACGCACAAACATTATGCAAGGCATTGTGGCAAGCGAACCGTCGGTAAGGTTGAACTTGCAAATTTGCATTACCGTGTTGTTTTTGGCGGCACGCAACGTCTTTTCGGAAATTTTACCGCACAGCACGCAACTGTCCATCGGTTTGCGCACGTCGGAAATGTACATCGGCTTGGTGTTTATTTCCTTTCCTATGTGTTTCTGCACGTCGGTAACGTTGAAAAAGCGTTGAGGTTTCAAAAGTTCCTTGTTTACGGCAAGATGCACCAGACGTTCCTGCTCGGCAAGGTCGGTTTTTTGCATTTGCAGCGTTTTGTCGATGGCAACGGCAAACTCCACCTCGTAGCAGGTGTAACTTTCAAAAAACTGTTGCAGTTGCGACAAAAAGTCCGCCACTTCCATATTCTTTTTGGTGGTTTCGTTGACGGAAAATGTAACGGCAAAGTGTCTTTCCGAAACTTTGCTTACGGCAATTTTTCCGCATACGTGGGCAAAAAGAGGATAGCGACGTTTGATAAGGTCGGCTAACGTCGCAGTCAGGCTGCGTTCGTTGAAAACGTCGGAAACAAGTTGGACGTCGTAGCGGTACCCTTTTGGCACGCTTTCCGCCACGGCGCCACGAATCGCCGCCCTTTCAGGCGGTTTGACGTTTACCATGTCGGGGTAGGAAAGGACGCAAAACACTTTTTTTTGCGTCTTGTCCACACGTATGTCCCTGACACGCAAATCCTGCATATCGGGGAATTTTTGCCAAAGTTTTTCTACAAGCATTTTACCAACGAATCTATTTCTCTTTTGAATTCTTCCACCGCAACGTCTGCGTCGACGGTTTTGTATTTTTTGCCGTAACGGAAAAACACAAACTTACCGTTTGCCCCGGCAATGCCCAAATCGGCGTCGCTGCACTCGCCCGGTCCGTTCACCTCGCACCCCATCACGGCTATTTTCAGGTTTTTGTCCACATCTTTGACGTAGTTGAAAATTTCACCCGCCACTTGCTGCAAATTGACGGAACACCTGCCGCATTGCGGACAGGACACAAACGAAACGCCCTTTCTCAATCCCAATGCGCGCAAAATTTGTTTGCCCGCTTCCACTTCGGCAACGGGGTCT
This sequence comes from Corallococcus sp. CAG:1435, assembly GCA_000433775.1. Taxonomy (GTDB): domain Bacteria; phylum Bacillota; class Clostridia; order Christensenellales; family CAG-314; genus Fimimonas; species Fimimonas gallinarum. The sequence continues at coordinate 57,520 of HF998497.1, forward strand.
CCCGTCAGCGACACACGGATTGTGTCCCCGATGCCATGCAACAGCAATGCGCCGATTCCAATGGCATTTTTGATTGTTCCCTGCTGTACGGGTCCCGCTTCCGTTACCCCCAAATGAACGGGATAGTTCAAGGTTGCTATTTTTTGATTCAACGCCACCGTTTCCCTTACGTCGCTGCTTTTCACCGAAAGCACAAGTTTGTTGAAGTTTTTGTCTTCAAAGTAGTTGATGTATTCTTTCAGGCTTCGGTACAACGCCTCGCATTTGTCCCCATGGCAAAGGGAAAGCGTTTCCCTGTTTACCGAACCGCCGTTGACGCCCAAACGCACGATGACGTCGTTTGCCTTGGCGCAGGCAATGACTTGGTCAAGTTGACGTTTGGCAATGTTGCCGGGGTTTATGCGGATTTTGTCCGCCCCCGCTTCCATTGCGGCAATGGCAAGACGGTAGTCGAAGTGAATGTCGGCAACCAAAGGCAAATTGGAAAATGTGTCCCTCACCTTGCGGAAACACTCCGCCGATTTTGCATTGGGAACGGCAATGCGCACTATGTCGCAACCTGCGCTTACCAAACGGCGAATTTGCAGGCAGGTGTTTTCCACGTCGCAAACGGGCAAATCCGTCATGGATTGCACGCTGACGTTGCCGTCGCCAAACTTCAATTTTTTGTTTTCAACAAGTTTTTTCATTCTTTTTCTTCCGAAACAAGTTGCGTTTTGGTACAATATTTGTCAATACGTATGCTACAATTTGAGCAAATCCACCAATATTACAAAAATTATCAGCAGCACGAAACCAATGCCGTTGATGTAGGCTTCCACCTTTCGGTTGATGGGTTTTCCGGCAATCCACTCTATCAGAACAAACACCATGCGACACCCGTCAAGCGCAGGCACTGGCAACAAATTGAACACCGCCAAGTTGACGGAAAACAACACAATGAGAGAAAGCACGGAAGCAAAGCCGTAGGACACTATTTCCGCCGTCATTGCTATCGTAGTAACGGGACCTCCCAGACTTTCCATTCCCACCGCCCCAGTGAACAATCCGCCAAGGGTGCGCCAGATGAGCAATGCCACCTCGCCGCAATAGGGAAAAACACGCAAAAGCGCAGTGCCGAAGGAAAATTTGTGCGTTTGGTAACTAACGGAAATGCCAATTCCTTTGTACCAACTTTCCGTAACGCCAAGACTCTGCGCCTGACTTTTGGTCAGCACAAATTCCTTTTCCTCCTGCCCCATCACCGTTACCGTGCATGTTTCGCCTGCCTCATTAAGGTAGGTGTTCCAATCGTTTTTGTTGTACAACAGATGTCCGTCAAGGCGGTACAGCAAATCGCCCTGTTTCAGAACGGTGCCGTCGGAAGAGGTAATTTCCCCTTCCACCGAAGAAACGGTGAAGGAATAGTATTCCTGACGGGTGATGCCCTCGTAGGTTACCTGCTCGCCATTGGGTTTAATGACGGTAACGGACATTTCGTCGTCCATGTAGCGGGAGATATTGTCCAAAACAAAAACGTTTTTGCCGTTTATTTTGTAAATTATGTCCCCCTGTTGCAACTGTCTGTTTATGCCCGGTGCGTAGTCGTACACCTTGTTGACCACAGCCACCGTTTCACCGTACACGCCAAACAGCAGAATACACACCAAAATCGCCGAAAGAAAGTTGAAAAACGCTCCCGAAAACAGCACTATGAGCCGTTTCCACGGTTTTTGACTGTTGAAAGAGCCTTCCGTTGCCTCGCCGTCCTCTCCGTCGAAGGCGCAGTAACCGCCGAGAGGCAAAACACGAAGGGAAAATTTTTCGCCGTTCTTTTTTGTTTTGGAAAATATTTTCGGACCCATGCCTATGGAAAACTCGTTTATTCTGAATTTAAGCAGTTTTCCTGCGGTGTAGTGTCCGAATTCGTGAATGGTAATCATTATCATCAGTACCACAAAAGCCAACAACAGGTTGCCTATTGTGGTAAGTACCGAAGATACACTTGCAAGTAATGTCAGCATACTACCTCGTTTACAATTTTTTGAGCAAATTTGCGTGATGCGGCGTCGTACTTTACAATGTTTTCCACGGAAAGTTGTTCGCCGCTGACAATGCAGGCGAAGTTTTCCACACAGCGTGTAATAACGTCGTAAAATTTGTCAAAGGGCAAATTACCCTGCAAAAAATTTTGCACGCATACGTCGTTTGCGCCGTTCATGATTGTCAGGCACAGTTCGGGATAGTTTTCCATTTCATATCCCAACCTTGCACAGGGGAATCTTTCAAAATCGCACTTTTGAAAAGTCAGTTGCAAAAGGTTTTCAAAATCCAGTTTAGGAATGTTGCACTTGCTTTCGCCTATTAGGGCAAGTTGAATGGGCAACTTCATGTCGGGATACGCCAACTGCGCCGACACGCTGCCGCTTTTCCATTGCACCATGGAATGAACCACGCTCTGACGGTGCACCACAATCTGAATTTTGTCCGTAGGTACGTCAAAAAGCCAATGCGCTTCCACTACTTCCAGCGCTTTGTTCATCATGGTGGCACTGTCCACCGTTATCTTTTGTCCCATGTTCCAGTTGGGGTGTTGCAACGCCTCTTTCGCCGTTACCCTTTTCAACTGTCGGGCGGAGTAGTCCCAAAAAGGTCCTCCGCTTGCGGTGAGCAGTATTTTGTCCACGTCTTCCGCCTTACCACCTCGCAGACACTGCGTTATTGCGCAATGTTCACTGTCCACGGGCAAAATTTTTCCGTGGTACTTTTCCGCCGTTTCACGCACCAGTCTGCCTGCGCAAACCAGCACTTCCTTGTTGGCAAGGGCTACTTCCACCCCGTTTTGCAGGCAGTACAGCACCGTTTGCAACGCCGTTATGCCTTTGGTGGCAACCACGGCGACATCGCAGTTTTCCACTGCTTTGAAAAGACAATTTTTGTCTTCGGAAATAAGACCCGTGCAGGTAACGCCGAGAGTTTCCGCTTGTCGGGCAAGTTTTTCGCCGTTGGAAAAAGCGACAAGCGAAACTGCCTTCAACTTGTCGGGATTTTCCCGTATTACCTGCACAGTCTGACTGCCGACGGAACCTGTGCTTCCCAAAACTGCAACTTTTTTCATCATATAATAAACATAAACACAAAGGACACAAACACGGCGTTGAGCATTATGCCGTCAAAACGGTCCATTATTCCACCGTGCTCGCCAAGAATTCGGCTGTAATCTTTTATGCCGCAGTAGCGTTTGACCATGCTGGCAAGCAAGTCGCCAATCTGCGTCATTGCCGAACCGAAAAGACCGATGACGACATAGGTTGCCGCAACGGAAAAGGTGCTGAGCCCCAGTCCTTCGTAGGTCAGTCCGAAATGCGCCCCGAACACCTTGAACTGGTCAAACAGCAAATACACCAAAAGCGAACCGATGGCACCGCCTGCGACGCCGCCGATTGCACCTTCCACCGTCTTTTTGGGGCTGATTTTTTCGCACAGTTTGTGTTTTCCGAAAATACTTCCCACAAAAAACGCAAACACGTCGGTGAAAGTGGACACGGCAAACACCAAAGCAAGACTTATTGCGTTGTAAGGCAACAGTTGCGAACCTTGCCTTTCGCCGAAATACTGCCAGATGTCGTATTCCAGGTAGTCCAGCAGGGGGTTACCTTCCACAATGGGGAAAGTGCTTGCGCAACGGTTGAGATACAGCAATGCCGCCATGAACAATCCCGGGTACACCAACATGTAGGCAATGTACATCAGACTGTCCACCCTGTTTGCCCACAGCGCCGTTATCGTTGCCGCAACAAACACCAGAAGAGTGAGGAAAATTATCCCCATAAATCCGAACATGCTGTACGTTACGCCCAGACCGATTGCGTAAAACCACAAAATCCAACTGAAACAGTCGGGAATACGCTCTCTGCCTATTGCACGGCGCATTTCTATTACCGAAAGCCAGATAAGCACGGAAATTATCACGGCATTTATCGACCTTCCGCTGACAACTTTCAAAGCGTTGGGGTTACTTTTGAAGTTGGGCAGGAATACGTCCAGAAGCACCATTCCTATCAGAACTACAAAAATCCCCGCTCCCACCACAATCCTGTTGGCAAGAGTTTTTTTGTTCAACATAAGTTTTCCTCCGCAGTAGAAACCGCAATACTCACACTATTCCGCCGAAACTGCGTGTGCGGCTGCC
>HF998497.1:61704-67030 GCA_000433775.1 Corallococcus sp. CAG:1435
GGCTGCCGTAGTCGGCAATTACTTCGTCCAAATCCGCAGGTGTGAAGTCGGGCCAGAGTATGTCGGAAAAGTACAGTTCGGCATACGCTGCCTGAAACAGCAGAAAGTTGGACAGTCTTTTTTGTCCGCCCGTTCGCACAATGACGTCGGGACAGGGAATAAATGAGTTGTACAGGTTTCGGGCAATGGACTGCTCGGTGATTTCGCCGCTTTGCGACGCTTTTTGCGCCGCTTGGACGATATCTGCCCTGCCACCGTAGTTTATGCACAAATTGACGCAGATAGCGTCAAAAGATGCGGTTTTTTGCTGCATTTCCTCTATTTTTTTTGCAAGTTTAGGGGGAAGTTCCCCGATGTTGCCGGAAACCACAACACGGATTTTGTCTTTGCAGAATTTTTCAAATCCGTTGAGATACTTTTCCGCAAGAGAAAACAACGCCGCAATTTCCCCCTTCGGGCGTTTCCAGTTTTCCGTGGAAAAGACGTACAGACTGAGGTACTTTACACCCCTTTCCACGGCATGATTGATGATTTTTTCGGCGGTGGCAAGCCCTTTTTTGTGTCCCTCCACACGGGGCAGTCCTTTGGCTTTTGCCCACCTTCCGTTGCCGTCCATGACAATGGCGACATGAGAAGGAACGTTCAAACTTCAAACAGGTAACGACACACGATAAGTTGCAGACAACCGTTGTCCTCTCTTACCGCCGTTACAATCTCCTTGTCAAATTTTTGCTGTTTTCTGTCCGTATAATAAACAAACTTGAAGTTTGTTTCGCCCCGAACCGTCAACAATTCCTTGGCTTGGCAAACTTCAAGTCCGATAAGTTCATTTGTATTCATTGCCGTTACACGGACATTACGTCTGTTTCTTTTTCTTTGGCAAGTTTGTCCACAAGCTCAATTTGCTTGGCAAGTTGTTTGTCAACTTCCTTTTCGCAATCGGAAATGATGTCCTCGGAAACGGTTTTTGTCGCCTTTTCCTTTTTGAGTCCGTCCATGACGTCCCTGCGGGCGTTTCTCAACACCACTTTGGTGTCCTCTGCAAGTTTTTTCACCTGTTTTACCAGATCACGGCGACGTTCTTCGGTGAGTACCGGGAAAGTCAAACGTATTACCGTGCCGTCGTTTTGCGGAGTAACGCCGATGTTGGCGGACAATATCGCCTTTTCCACAAGTTTCAAAGCCGACTTGTCCCACAGAGAAATTACCAGACATCTCGGCTCGGGAATGGAAATGTTGCCCATCTGATTTATCGGGGTCATTGCTCCGTAGTAGTCCACCTTGATGCCTTCCACAAGTTTGGGATTGGCACGTCCCGCACGCATAAGGTTGTACTCGTTTTTGGTGTACTCTATCGCTTTTTCGCACTCCGTTTCGAAAGTAAGAAACAATTCTTCTATTTGAGGGGTTGCGTAGTTCATAATATTCTCCTGTACGTAGTTAGTTTATGCAATAATTTTACAACAAAACAGCGCAAAATTCAATACCTATTTGATTATTGTTCCCAACTTTTCCCCGTTAAGCACTCTTGCAAGCCCGTTTGGCTCTTCGTTGTGGTACACCAACACGGGCAGGTTGTATTCACGGCACATTGCCATTGCGGTAACGTCCAACGCTTTGAGATTGTCGGCAATTACCTTGTCAAAGGAAATTTCGTCGTACTTTTTGGCATCGGGGTTGAGTTTGGGGTCGCTGTCGTACACGCCGTCCACCGCTTTGGCGCAAACTACTGCTTGTGCGCCCACCTCGCAGGCACGCAATACGGCGGCAGTATCTGTGGAAAAGAAGGGTGCGCCCGTTCCTCCGCCAAACACCACCACTTTGCCTTCCTGCAAAGCCTTTACGGCGTCGCCTGCAATGTAGCAAGGAAGCGTTTTGTCCACGGTAACGGCGGAATACACCTTGTTTGCCACGCCGCACTGAGAAAGAGCGTCCCCCAAAGCAAGGGCGTTCATCACCGTTGCAAGCATTCCTATCTGGTCTGCTACAACTCTGTTCATATTGTTACTTGTGCGTCCTCGCCAGAAGTTGCCTCCGCCCACAACTACCGCAACCTGCACGCCGCCGTCCGCAACAAGCGACAGTTCTTTTGCCACTTTCACAACGGCGTCGTTGTCTATTCCGTGTCCGTCCTTGCCTGCAAGCGCCTCTCCGCTCACCTTGACAAGTATTCGGTTGTACTTCGCCATACCACACCTCGCAAACTTAATTTGAAAAAAGGGGAACAATACCTCTATTGTTCCCCTCCCTTGTTTGAAAATTATTGAACGCCTTTCAACTGTGCGGCAATTTCTTCGGCAAAATTGTCCACACGCTTTTCAATGCCTTCGCCCATTTCGTAACGGACAAACTTGTCCACCGTGATGGTTGCTCCGATGCTCTTTGCGCAATCGGCAATTACGTTTTTGACTGCAAGAGAGGAATCACGCACGTATTCCTGTTCCAGAAGGCAAACTTCCTTGTAGTACTTGTGGATGCGTCCTTCCACCATTTTGACGATGACAGCCTCCGGCTTGCCTTCGTTTTTGGCTTGCGCCGTCAGAATTTCCTTTTCCGAAGCAAGTTGCGAAGCGTCCACGTCGGCAATGTTGATTACCTGCGGTTTGCTTGCGGCAATCTGCATGCAGATGTTGGATGCAAGTTCCTGCAAAGCGGGAGCCGTTGCGTTTTCGCAACTGATTTGGCACAAAACGCCGATTTTTCCGCCCATGTGGATGTAACTTGCAACAATACCGTTTCCGTCCAAAACGTACTTGGTGAATCTGCGCAGAGAAATTTTTTCTCCGATACTTGCCGTTGCTTCGGCAATAAGCACGCTGATTGTCTTTGTTGTGTCAAGGTAGTAGGGTTCTGCAAGCACTTCTTCCACCGTAGTAGCGTTGGATTGAAGCAAATGGTTTGCAATGTGAGCAATCAGTTCCAAAAATTGGTCGCTTCTTGCAACAAAGTCCGTTTCGCAGTTGATTTCCACTGCAACACCGCTCTTTTTGTCGGCGGCGACAACGCACTTTACAAGACCTTCGGCGGCAACACGACTTGCCTTCTTGGCAGCGCTTGCCATTCCCTTTTCACGCAGATACTTGATGGCCTCTTCGAAATTGCCGTCCGTCTGCACCAACGCCTTTTTGCAGTCCATCATTCCGACGCCTGTTTGCTCACGCAGTTTCATTACGTCCTGACTTGTGAAATTAGCCATTGTTCGTCTCCTCGTCAACAGTAGTATTCGTCTTTGTTTCATCATCCTCCGGTGCCGTCATTACCGTGCCTTCCTTGGCTTCGATAACCGCTCCGCTGATGATGGAAGCAATAAGTTTGATTGCGCCGATTGCGTCGTCGTTGCCGGGTATTACCACGTCTACCTGATCGGGGTCGCAGTTTGTGTCAACAATTGCAACGATGGGGATGTTCAGAGCGTGTGCTTCCGAAACTGCAATGGATTCCTTTTTGGGGTCAACAATGAAGATGCAGCCGGGCATTCCCTTCATATCCTTGATGCCGCCGAGGTTGGCTTGAAGTTTGTCTCTTTCTTCCAACATTTTGGCAACTTCTTTCTTGGGCAAAACGTCCAGTTCGCCAAGTTTTTCCATCTGGTTGATTTTGTTGAGTCTTTCGATACGGGATTTGATTGTTTTGTAGTTTGTCAGTGTGCCGCCAAGCCAACGGTTGTTGATGTAGTACATTCCGCAACGTTCCGCTTCCGTCTTGATGGCTTCCTGAGCCTGCTTTTTGGTGCCTACAAACAGCACGGGTTTGCCTTCGGCGGCAATGTCACGCACGAATTTGTACGCAACTTCCGTTTGGGGCAACGTTTGTTGAAGGTCGATGATGTGTATATCGTTACGTTCGGTGTAGATATACTTTTTCATTTTGGGGTTCCATCTTCTGGTTTGGTGACCGAAATGCACGCCTGCTTCCAGAAGTTGTTTCATAGATACAACTGCCATTTTTTCTTATTCTCCTTTTTTTGTTGTTTTTAACCTCTTTGCGCCGTCAACTCTGTCCGAAACCGTGCGGCAAACACGGCACAGCGGGCAAATCTTGCACAAATGCGAATTAAACCTAATAGATTATAGCACAACGTTTTTGTTTTTGCAACAAATGCAAATTACTTTTTTACCACTATTTTCAACAAACTTTTTGCCGAAGAAACACAACCTGTTTTGCATCTAAATACAAAACAAACATCCGTACAAAACTTTGCAATGCCATTAGTTTATGCTTGGGAAAATATCTTGTTTTTTTCATAAAAACGTCAACTTGTTTGCACTTCAACGCAAAACTTTTTGCCGAAGAAAAGGCAACTTGTTTTGCACTTCTACATACAAAAATACTCCAAATAAAACGTAGCAATGCCATTAGTTTATGCTTTGGAAAATATCTTGTTTTTTGCATAAAAACGTCAATTTGTTTGCACTTCTACACACAAAAAAACACCGCACACAATAAATTGCAACAACACATTATTGCTCGGGGAAATAAAACAAACTTTTACCGAGAATCCAAACAAACGGTAAGACGCAAAACCACGGCAGGAAGTTGCGTCAAACGCAATGTAAGTTTTTGCCCGTTTTTTTGCGAAAATTCCAAAAAAACCGTCTATATTACTGCAACATTAAACTTCTTTTAAGATTGGAAAACTACAATTCAAAAAAAAGTTGCAGGAAGGTGACAACTGATATATGAAAAGAAAAATTACCGTGTCTGTTTTGATTTGTTTGACGCTTGCGCTGGCTGTTTCACTGTCGGCGTGCGGTTTCATCGGAGAAAACGGACTTTCCGCCTACGAAATTGCCGTGCAAAACGGCTTTGAAGGAACGGAGCAAGAATGGCTGGATTCATTCTACAACGAAACAACGGTGGAACAAACTACCAACAATTACTACGTTGAAGGTCAGACGGACATTCAACTTGCATCCAACACTGCGCTGAAATCGGTAGTTTCCGTGTACTGCTCTTTCACCAAGACAAGCAGCGGAAACAATTGGTTTTTCCCGCAACAGTCGCAGGAAGTAAACTACACTTCGGCAGGTTCCGGCGTTGTGTACATTTTGGAAAACGACGGCTCCGCCTACATCGTTACCAACTACCATGTTGTGTACGACGCCGATTGCAACACTTTCAACAAAATAAGCGACAACATTTGCGTGTTTTTGTACGGAATGGAATACAACGACTACGCCATACCCGCCACCTACGTGGGAGGCTCGATGTACTACGACGTTGCCGTACTGCGTGTGCAACAAAACGAACTTGTCAAGTCCGCATCGCAAAACGGAACGCTGTGCGCAGCAAATTTGAGTAATTCCGACAACGTGTCGGCAGGTCA
>HF998497.1:67071-82413 GCA_000433775.1 Corallococcus sp. CAG:1435
AAGCGGAAGGCATTTCCGTTACAAACGGCATAATCAGCGTTGCAAGCGAAAACATCACGATGACGGGCGCAGACAACAAAACGGCAATCACTTTGCGTGTGATGCGCACCGACACTGCAATAAATTCCGGCAACTCCGGCGGAGGTCTTTTCAATGCGCAGGGCGAACTTATCGGTTTGGTAAACGCCAAAATGAACACCAACACCGCCGAAAATATCGGCTACGCCCTTCCTTCCAATTTGGTGAACATTCCTTCCAATTTGGTGAAGGCTGTTGCCGACAATATTTTGTACTACTGCACTGACAATTCCTGCGAAACGGTAATGCGTCCCGTAACGGGAATAACCGTTGAAGTTACCTCCGTTACCACCGTAATCGACGAAAACACGGGTAAAATAAAAATTGTGGAAAGTCTGACTGTACAGGAAGTTTCCGCAAACAGCCCTGCCGACGGCATCGTGCAGGTTGGCGACGTGCTTGTTAGCGTAACTGTCGGCGACGTTACCACACAAATACAACGCAGTTACCATCTGACGGACGCACTGCTCAACGCTCGCAGCGGACAAAATATCGTGTACTGCGTTGAAAGAGGCAACGAAACGCTGAATCTGACGCTTGCCATAACACAGGAATGCCTCACGGCAAATTAACAAGTCCCCCCTTTTTTTGAAACATAGTTTTTCCCCTAAAAAACAACGCCTGCGGATTTTCCGCAGGCGTTGTTTTTAGCATTTAACAATTATTTGTCTTCGCAGTCGCAATCACAGTCGCAGTCGTCTTCCTGTTGGGCTACTTCAATCAACTTGTTGTACAAGACGTCGTACAAATCGTCGTCGACGGGGTCCAGCAAGTCGAAATACTCGCCGTTTTCCTCCGTGGTTTGCAAAGAGAAGATTTCTATTCCGTCTTCGTCCTCGTCGCAATCCACAGCCTGCAAAAATACGTATTCCTTGCCGTCGTGTTCCATATTGTACACGTAGTGATAGGAAACGTCGTTTCCGTCCTCGTCCTGCAAAATTACAAGATCGTCTTCCGTTTCGCAACCGCAATCGCAGTCGTGATCGTGATGACAATCGCAATCGTGGTCGTCATGCTGACAATCGCAGGTGTGCTTGTGTTCCATTTCGCAATCGCATTCGTGATTTTTCTTTTCAGCCATAAGAGTTCCTCCCTGTTTATTTTTAGTGTTGCATTGCAACAAATTGGGGCAACAATTTGCAAAAAACGGCAAAAACTAAGATTCACCGCTTACTGTCCAGATAATTTTGCAAAATTATCGTGGCGGCAACCTTGTCTATTACCTTTTTTCTGTTTTCACGGCGGACGTTACCCTCGATTAGTACCCTTTCGGCGCTTAACGTGGTGAAACGCTCGTCCATGAAACGCACGGGAATTTCCGTGTGCTTTTGCAATTCCTCGATGAAAGCACGTGTTTTTTGCGTCTGCTCGTTTTCCTTGCCGTTGAGCCCCAAAGGTAAGCCGGAAACGAACAAGTCCACTTCAAGCTGCTTGGCAAGGTTGGCAATATAAATTGCGTCTTTTGCCACATCTCCCTTGCGTGTGTACGTTTCCAAAGGATTTGCTATTATTCCCATCAAGTCGGACACGGCAACACCGATTCTCACGTCGCCGACGTCCAAAGCCATTACTCTTCCCATAACATATTTATTGTAACACAAATGAGAATTTTCCAACAGTATTTTTTCACATTTTGCCAAAAATATTCTGCGCAACACCCTTCGGACGCAGGACGGTACGGCAAAAACTTAAAATGTACACCGTCGCACAAAGCAATCGGGCAAACAACTGCAAATTTTTGAGCAAACGGACAAACTGCGGAAAACATAGGAATTGTAAAAAAGTACAAATTGCAGAAAAAAACAACTTGTAAAAAGGAACTGTGCCCCCAAAAAGGAAGATACGCAGGCAAACGACAGGCGGGCATGCGCATGTCTTTTTTGAAACGCCGTGCGGTTCACGGTGTGAAACCTGTCGTTGTATTTGAAACCGCACGTTAAAACGCCTCGTTGCATGCAAATCTTTAATGAATTTCCCAAAGGGAAACTGCGCAAAAACGCCTGAATGTTGACAAAAGTCAAGGCAAAAAAATTTCGGGGTGAAACACCCCGAAACTTACTTTGTAAGGTTTTTAACCTTCTTTTTGCCCTTGGCGACCATGTCTTTGACGGCAGGCACTTCGCTTATCAGCAGTCCCATTGCCGTACCCAGAGCAACAGCCATAAAAAACTTTTTCATAATACCTCCGTTGCAACTTTCTGCAAATAGTTTGAAACAACGAAAGTTTTTTATGCACGGTGCAAATCACTTCAAATGTACAAAAAACTTTTATACGTATTGAATTTCTTTGTCCTTGACTTCTTTGTGTTGCTGTTTGTCACGGTAGTTTTCGATAGCCTTTTTGATTGCCTCTTCCGCAAGAACGGAACAGTGAATCTTTTGAGGAGGAAGACCTTCCAACTCCTCCACCACCTTGGCGTTGGTGAGTTTCAATGCTTCGTCCACCGTCATTCCTATTACCATTTGTGTAGCGGTGCTGCTTGTGGCAATGGCGGCTGCGCATCCGAATGTCTGAAACTTGGCGTCAACGATGACGTCGTTTTCTATTTTCAGAGTGATTTTCATTATGTCGCCGCAAGTGGCGTTGCCTACGGTGCCTTCGCCGTCGGCGTTTTCTATTACTCCCACGTTTTTGGGATGAGCAAATGCGTCAAGCACTTTTTGGTTATACATTGTACGTTCCTCCTGTTTTTACGTTGAACAGCGGCGACATCACACGCAGTTTGGAAATGGTGTCTTTGAGTTTGTCCACTGTGTAGTCCACCTCTTCCATTGTGTTGTCTTTGCCGAAAGAAAATCTGATGGAGCCGTGAGATATTTCCACGGGCACCCCCATTGCCAGCAAAACGTGCGACGGGTCAAGACTGCCGGAACTGCACGCCGAACCGCTGGAAACGGCAATACCGTTGAAGTCCATAAGCATCAAAATGCCTTCGCCTTCCACAAATTCGAAACTGAAATTTGCCACCGACGGTACACGGTGCTGTGTGTTTCCGTTGAAGCGCACATAGGGAATTTCCGCAAGTACACGTTCCACGAAATGGTCTCTCAAAGACGCCATGTGTTTGTTGTTTTGTTCCATTTCTTCAAGGGCAAGTTGCAACGCTTTTGCCATACCCACAATGGCAGGCGTGTTTGTAGTGCCGCCACGTTGGGAACGTTCCTGTCCGCCGCCGCAAATAAGTTTGTCCAGTCTTACGCCGTTGCGGATGTACAGTGCGCCCACACCCTTGGGACCGTAAAATTTGTGTCCCGACATGGAAAGCAAGTCAAGCCCCAACTCTTTGACGTCTATTTTGATGTACGGCATTGCCTGAACGCAGTCGCTGTGGAAAAGTGCACCGTGTTTGTGGGCAATTTCCGCAAGTTGCTTTATCGGCTGAACGGTGCCCACCTCGTTGTTGACGTACATGACTGAAACAAGCGTCGTTTCGTCGTCTATTGCCTTTTCCAGATCTTCCGCATGCACAAGCCCTGTGGAATCCACCGGCAAACGGGTTACACGGAAACCGTTGTTTTCCAACCACTGCGCTGAATTGAGTATTGCGTGGTGCTCGATGGCGGAAATTATTATGTGATTGCCCCTGCTTTTTCTTGCAAGCGCAACGCCTTTCAACGCCCAGTTGTCCGCCTCGGTACCGCTTCCCGTAAAGTACAGTTCGTTGGGAGCGCAGTTGATTGCCGACGCCACAAATGCACGGGCATCCGCCACTGCTTTTGCCGTTTCACGTCCGTAAAAATGCTGACTGTCGGCATTGCCGAAATGCTCGGAAAAATAGGGCAGCATTTCCTCCACCACACGCTTGTCGCACGGTGTTGTTGCCGCATGGTCAAGATAAACTTTCATACATTGTCCTCCGCAAGTTGTTTGAGAGAGATTGTGTCAAGATAGGAATTGATGTTGTCGTACAGTTTTGCCCACAAATTGTGCGAAACGCACTTGCACTTGTTGGAACAGTTTTTGTGCAGACAGTCGACAATTTCCAAATTGTCTTCCACAGCACGTAAGACGCTTCCCACGGTGGTGTTTTCCGGCGGATTTGTCAACTTGTAGCCTCCGTTGGCTCCACGCACAGCCACCACCACGTTTTGTTTTTTCATTAACGCAAGAATCTGTTCCAGATACTTTTCAGTAACGCCGGTGCACTGTGCAAGGGTGCAAACAGGCACTACCTCGCTGGTAGCGTACCTCTTTGCCAACTCCACGGCAACGTACAATCCGTATCTTGCTTTTGACGACATTTTCATATTTGCAATTCCTACTGATTTACTAGGATTATTATAGTACTATTGTTGCACTTCGTCAAACAATTTAAGCGTAAAAAGACAACTTTTGAAATTTTTTTGTACAAAAAAACAAACGCAGAATACACCGTAACGGACAATGCGCAAGAGGCTTTTCCCGAAAACCTTGTGGGTGTGCCGTCAAGCCCGTTGTTCCTTGCCTCTTGAAAAAATTTTGCACTTTTCAAAACCCCACCTACGGAAAACGAGCAACGGACAAAGGCGTTTTTGAGAAACGCCCTGTTTTTAATTTGCGATACGTCCCGTTTCCAACATGCTCAAAACATAGTTATATTTTGAAGGGTTGAACAGTCAAAAATCGTGCCTCAAACGGAAATTGAAGTCATTTTTTCAAAATTTGCAAAACCGCTGATTCAAAATAAAATTACCGTGCTTTTTTGATTTTGGTATTGACATTACAACTCAAAGTCGTATGATAGTTATAAGTAAACTTATCGTTTGCCACTTTCAACATTTCTTGCGGAGGTGAATAATGGCGGTTGAGAACAGAAAACTGAAAACGTCGTTGATAATTTTGGCTTGCGCCGTCGGGATTGTTGCGCTTGCCGTTGCGGGCTACTTTGTCGTTACTGACATTACCGACCCGCTGATGTGTTTGGAAGAAGGAACCTACGCAACTTCTCAAACTGCGCAATACTCCGACGAGAGCAGAGGAATACACCACACTTTGGCGGATTTTACAATCACGCTCACGCCTGTTACAAAGTCGGTTGAAATGCAACAAAACAAAATTTCCTGTCCTCGTTGCAAGCAGTACTTTGAAATTACGTTCACTGCCACTGTTGACGGCGACAACGTGAAATTAGCAGTTACCGACTGCTACGCATTTGCACGCAACGGTTACGTTTTGGAAACGCAGTACGGCGACGAACAACTGTTTTTCGAGGTGTTTTTGCAAGGGGAAAGACACAGTTTCCAAGGCTTCAAGATAGGTTTTCCCGAAGGGGACGCTGTGCTTTCAAAAGCGTCGCAGCCTCACAAATTTCAAGGGACGATTAAAATAGTTGTCGGGTACAACGTCGGCAACATCACACGGGCAGTTGAAATTTCATCGCTGTTTGCCTGACAATTGGCTATTGCAACTGACGTTGATTGCGTTGCAACAGGAAACAAACGCACTACGACTACAACTGCACACGCAAACGTTATCCTTGCAACAGGCATTTTAACCACACTTTTCCCGACGTACGAACAGTCCTTTGTATTGTTGCAGGCTTCGGGCGAAGTTTTGAACATTGAAAGTCAGACATTGCCGTTTGAATCCAACTGAAACGGCGTTACAAAGTTTGCCGTTGTACAACTCCGTTTCCGAACGGCAAAAAGGCAAAACAAAAGGGCGGGTACACTGCGTACCTGCCCTTTTTTTGTGGATTTATTACAGATGTTTTTCCACGACGGATTGCAATTCGTCTGCGTCACGCAAACCGATTACTCTGTCCACAAGTTGGCCGTTTTTGAAAATGCAAACGTTGGGAATGGACATAATCTGGAATCTTCTTGCAAGGTCGGGAGCGTTGTCCACATCTACTTTGCCGAACTTTGCGCCTGTTACTTTTGTTGCAACTTCGTCGAGAATGGGTGCAAGCATTCTGCAAGGGCCACACCATGTTGCCCAAAAGTCCACTACCACGGTGCCTTCTTTGATAAATTCGTCAAAGTTTTTTGCTACATCGGGTAAATTACTCATTGTTGTGTCCTCCTGTGATAATTTAATATACCTGCGCAAATGCCTTTTGTCAACAGGTTTTTTGCTGTTTTTTGACGGATTTTTCACTTTCCCCGAAAAAATCCGCCTTCTTAGGGGTTTAACCACTGCACTTGTCCGCTTTCGCAAAGCAATGCAAGTCAACTGCGCGTAAATATCGCACGTTTCAGTCAAATGCAACAACGCAAGCGACACATTGAAACACCCTTTGTGTCGTTGAGTGCCGCTTTGCGTCGGAAAGGCAAACTACTGTTGTTGCTCCGCCACGGAATAACAAATGCTTTTCATTGTGGGCGTTTGCATCCATTTGCGATGGCGCAATCTGTCGATGACCACCAACAGGGCGTAACCCACAACAAGTCCTCCGACAAACATCAACAAAGCAACCCATTCCTTCCAATTCAAGGCAAAGGCGACAAACATCAACGCCAATGCAGGCACAAGGGGTAAAATGTACGCCACCAAAGCGAGGCGTGCGGAATTTGTTTCCGGTATTTCCACCTCCACTATGTCGCCGACTTTTGCGTTTAATGTGTTTTCCACGTAAAAATCCACGTGCTTTTGCTTTTCCGTCATACCGCACTTTCCGCAGGAAGCGCAGGCGGAATTTCGTCCTATGCGCACTTGCGCAATGTTGTTTTTATTTGCAACCACACTGCCACGTTCTGTCATTTTTCACCTGTTTTGCTTACAGCACATATTTTTTGAGATTTCTCGATTCCGTGCGGAAGTTGTTTTCCACATAGGCTTTGTCGATAACCACCGTTTTCTTTTCGCCCTCTTCGGCAATGTCGTAGGAAATGTCTTCCACGATGTGTTCCATTATGCTTTGCAAACGGCGTGCGCCGATGTCTTCCAAGGTGTTGTTCTGGTCGTAGGCGACGTTGGCAATTTCCCGTATGCCGTCGTCGGTGAAACGCAAATCAATGCCGTCCACCGCCAGCAATTTTTTGTACTGGTCGGTAATGGCGTTTGCCGGCACGGTGAGAATCTTTACAAAATCATTCACGCCGAGGCTGTCCAACTCCACAAGCACGGGGAAACGTCCCTGCAACTCGGGAATGAGGTCGGAAACCTTGCTTACATGGAATGCACCGCTTGCAATAAACAGAATGTAGTCGGTCTTTATGTTGCCGTACTTGGTGGAAACGGTACAACCTTCCACAATGGGCAAAATGTCCCTTTGCACACCCTCACGGGAAACGTCGGGACCGTTTTGCGAAGATTTTCCTGCAATTTTGTCCATTTCGTCAATGAAAATGACACCGTCGTTTTCCGCACGGCGCAACGCTTCGCTTTCCACGCTGTCCAAATCGATGAGTTTTTCACTTTCCTCGGCGGCAAAGATTTTCAATGCTTCTTCCACCGTTACCGTGCGTTTTTTCATCTTTTTGGGCAGAATATCGCCAAAAATACTGCCGATATTTATTTCGCCGCCACCGCCTGCCTGCAATTCGATGGGTTTGGGAACGTCGGCAACCTGAATTTCCAACTGCATCTGGTCGAGATTGTGATTGGCAATTTCGTCCGTCAACGTGGCTTTGCTTATGCCTTCGGGCAAATCTCCGCCCTTTTTGGCAAGCATGTCGGCAACACGTTCCACCGCACGCTGAAAGGCACGGGCTTCCACTTCCTTGTACCTTTCGTCTTTCACAAGGCGAATGGACACTTCCACAAGGTCACGTATCATGCTTTCCACGTCTCTTCCCACGTAGCCCACTTCCGTGTACTTGGTGGCTTCCACCTTCAAAAAAGGCGCTTTGACGATTTTTGCAAGACGGCGTGCAATTTCCGTCTTTCCCACGCCTGTGGGACCCTTCATTATTATGTTTTTAGGGGTAATTTCTTCCCTGTCCTGCAAGGGCAGTTTGCTTCGTCTGTACCTGTTGCGCAATGCTATTGCAACAGCCTTTTTAGCCTGAAACTGTCCGACAATGTATCTGTCCAACTCGGAAACTATTTGTTTGGGTGTCATGTTACGCCTCCTCAACGGTAATGTGTCCGTTTGTGAACACACAAATTTCGCTGGCAATTTCCAACGCCTTGGTGGCAATTTCCTTTGCGGAAAGGTCGGTGTTTCTGAGCAACGCCTTTGCTGCGGCAAGTGCGTAGTTTCCTCCGCTGCCTATTGCACAAACGCCGTCGTCCGGCTCGATTACGTCCCCCGTGCCGGAAAGCAAAAAGATGTTTTCCTTGTCGGCCACAATCATCATGGCTTCAAGTTTGCGCATGATGTTGTCCCTGCGCCACAGTTGCGCCACTTCCACGGCGGCACGCAAAAGATTTCCGCTGAACTTTTGCAGCATTTCCTCAAATTTTTCCGACAGCGTGAAAGCGTCGGCAACGGAACCTGCAAAACCCGTTACTATTTTTCCGTCATAAATGCGACGTACCTTGACGGCGTTGCCTTTCATTATTACGTTTTGCCCCTGCGTTACCTGTCCGTCGCCCGCAACGGCAATTTTACCGTCCTTTTTGACGGCGCATATTGTTGTGCCTTTGATAGTATCGGCAAAAACTTCCGCCATAACTAATCCTCCTTTAACTGTGAAACTACTTTGCGCATGGCGTCTACCGCACGCTGCGCATACGCCGCTTTACGCTCCGTCTTTTTGACGAATGTGTCCAACGGCTTCAAAATTCCGAAATTACTGTTCATGGGGGAATATTCCCCGAAGTCCGAAGAAACGTGTTCGCACAGTGCCCCCGTCATTGTTTCCGTGGGAAACTCCGCAAAGGGCAGTCCTTTTGTTGCCCTGTACGCCTGAATTCCCGCCACAATGCCGCTTAAAGCCGATTCCATGTACCCCTCTACGCCGGTGATTTGCCCTGCGAAAAACAACTTGGGATTGCTTTTCAGTTGCATGTACCTGTTGAGAAACTTGGGCGCATTGAGATAGGTGTTGCGGTGCATCACGCCGTATCGCACGAATTCCGCATCTTTCAATGCCGGAATCATGGAAAACACACGCTTTTGCTCGCCGAATTTGAGGTTTGTCTGGAAACCGACCAGGTTGTACAGCGTGCCCAATCGGTTTTCCTTTCTCAGTTGCAAAACGGCGTAGGGTTTTTCCGTTTTTCTGCTGTCGAAAAGCCCCACGGGCTTCAACGGGCCGAAACGCATTGTGTCTTCGCCACGTTTTGCCATGACTTCGATGGGCATACACCCCTCGAACACGTTGTTTTCAAAGTCTTTCAGTTGCACTGTTTCCGCAGAAACAAGCGCATTGTAAAATTGCAGATACTGCTCCTTGTTCATGGGACAGTTGAGATAGTCCGCATCCCCCTTGCCGTACCTGCTTGCCACAAAGGCGCTGTCGTAGTCGATGCTTTCCGCCGTAACAATGGGGGCAACGGCGTCGAAAAAGTACAGAAAATCCCGTCCGAAAATTTCCCTCAACGCAGGCACCAAAGCGCCGTCCGTCAGCGGACCGCTGGCAACAATTACGCAGTCGAAACCGTCGGTGTCCAACGTGTCGCACACTTCCGCCACACGGTGAAAGTTTTCAAACGCTTCCAGTCGCTGTGTAATGAGGGAGGAAAAGGCGTTTCTGTCCACGGCAAGAGCGTTGCCTGCAGGCACCCTTGTTTGTTGCGCTACCTGCAAAACGAGGCTGTCCAACAACTTCATTTCCTCCTTCAAAACGCCGCTGGACGTGTTGAAATCCTCGCTTTTGAAGGAATTGGAACACACCACCTCGCACAAAGTGTCCAGGTGATGCGCAGGAGATTTTTTAAGCGGTTTCATTTCCGCCAGAGTAACGTCCACGCCACGTTTCAAAAGTTGATGGCATGCCTCGCACCCCGCAAAACCTCCGCCGATGACCTTAACTTTCACTTACTTCACCGCCGTTGTAATCGCACTCTCTGTTGGAGCAGCGAATTGTTTTTTTGCCACGGCTTTCCTTGTACACGAGATGCGCTCCGCACTTGGGACAAAGTTTGCCCGTAGGAACGTCCCAACTGACAAAGTCACATTCGGGGTACCCCGTGCAGCCGTAAAACACCGTTCCCTTTTTGGAAACACGCTTTACCACATCCTTTCCGCATTTGGGGCAAACAGCCACCTTTTCCGTGAGAGGTTTGGTGTTTTTGCAGTTGGGATAGTTGGAGCAGGCAAGATACTTGCCGTATTTTCCCTCTCTTTCCAACATTTTTGCCCCGCAAAGTTCGCAAACTATGTCCGTTTCCTTGGGGGGTGTTTTTTCTTTCAGACTTTTGATGTTGGAGCATTTAGGGTAGTTGGAACAGGCAAGATACTTGCCGTATCTGCCCGTTTTGATTACCATGGGTGCGCCGCACTTGTCGCAGGTAACGTCTGACACTTCATCTTCCACAAACACCTTTTCGCCGTGCATTGCACGGTCCACCTTTCTGATGAGCGGTTTGTAGAAACTGTCCACCACCTTGTACCACGGCTCGGCGTTTTCCTCTATCGAGTCCAGCCTTTCTTCCATTTCGGCGGTGAAATCCACGTCCACCACCTCGCTGAAATACTGTTCCAGGTACTCCGTTACCTGAATACCCAACTTGCTGGGCACCAGCGCTTTGCTTTCCTTTGTTACGTATTCTCTCTTGTACAGCGTCTGCATTACCGTTGCGTAGGTGCTGGGACGCCCTATGCCACGTTCTTCCATTGCCTTGATGAGGCTTGCCTCGGTGAAACGTGCAGGCGGTTTGGTGAAACGCTGTTCGGAGTTGAGTTTTATTTTTTTGAGGACGTCGCCCTGTTCCAACGGCGGCAAAAGAGCGTTTTCTCCCTCTTCCTTGTCCTTTTCCTTGGTTTTCGCTTCGCCGTAGATGGCAAGATAACCGTCAAATATCTGCGTTTTGCCCGTTACCGTAAGTCCGTAGTCGCCGCAACTTACGGAAACGTTCACGCTGTCGTACAACGCCTTTTCCGCCTGACTTGCCAAAAATCTTTCGTAAATGAGTTTGTACAAAGAATATTGGTTTTTGGACACCTTGTCTTTGATAAATTCCGGCGTGATGTCCACGTTTATCGGGCGGATTGCCTCGTGGGCGTCCTGCGCCTGCTTTTTGGATGCAAAAAAGTTGGGCGTTTCCGGCACGTATTTGCTTCCGTACACCTCGGCAATGCGTTTGCGTGCCGCGCTTATCGCATCCGACGACACCCTTACCGAATCGGTACGGATGTAGGTTACCAAAGCGACGTGTCCCATTCCAGGGATGTCGAAACCTTCGTACAGTTGCTGCGCCACCGACATTGCCATTGCGCTGGACATACGCAGTTTGTTTACTGCATCCTGTTGCAGCGTGCTGGTTGTAAAAGGCGGTTGCGGACGGCTTTGCGTAACGGATTTTTTGACGCTCTGCACCGTGTAGGGGGAAGAATTCAACGCCGCCAGCACTTCATCGCACTGTTCTTTGTTTTTAATTTTGAACTTTTTGCCCTTTTTCTCCGTCAGTGCCGCCTTGAAAGAGGGCTTTTTGCCAACCTTTTCCAACACCGCCGATACCGACCAGAATTCTTCCGGTTTGAAGTTTTGTATTTCCTTTTCCCTGTCCACGACGATACGCAAGGCGGCGGATTGCACCCTTCCTGCGGAAAGTTTGTTGCGGATTTTTTTGCACAAAACGGGGGAAAGCGTGTAGCCCACCAACCTGTCCAACACACGGCGTGCCTGCTGTGCGTTTACCAGCCCTATGTTGACGTACTTGGGATTTTGTATTGCGTCGTTCACCGCTTTTTTGGATATTTCGTTGAACATGATGCGGTTTTTGGCGTTGGGGTCGAGATTCAGCGCACACTGCAAATGGTAGGAAATTGCCTCTCCTTCACGGTCGGGGTCGGTTGCCAGATAAACGCTGTCGGCTTTTTCCACCTCTTTGCGCAGACGTTCTATGGTCTGCTTCTGTTCCGGCTTGCGTGGGGCAAGTTGCGGTTGATAGTTGTTGTTAAAGTCGATGCCCATGCTGTTTTCCGGCAAATCCCAGATGTGCCCCTTGGATGCGTCCACTTTGTAGTCGGCGCCGAGATACTTTCCGATGGTTTTCGCCTTTGCGGGAGATTCGACAATTACCAGTTTCATTCAAGTCCTCCATACAGCCGGTAGGTATTGCCCGGCAGTCTTGCAATTATACTCTTTATTTCCAAATTTGCCAACAAAAAATTGAGTTCGGCGGGAGATATTTGCGTTTTTTCCACAAGTTTGTCAAAAGAAAGTTGCCCGTCGGACAACGCTTCCACCACCGACTGTTCGGCAAAACTGAGTTGATACGCCTGTTTTTTGCTTTCCGTTGCGTCCAGACGATAGTACTCTTCAATGTCCCTCGGGGTGGTAATGCAAACGCCCTGCATGCTCTTTATGAGATGATTGTTACCGGAAAAACTTGCGTCATACACTTCGCCGGGCACGGCAAAAACATCCCTACCCTGTTGCAGTGCGTGTTCCACAGTGGAAGACGTACCGCTTTTTAACGGCGACTGACACACCAGCACCCCCAGCGACAAGCCGGAAACAAGCCTGTTGCGATGGGGAAAACGGTAGGCAAGGGGTTGCGAGTGGCAAGGATATTCGGAAACAAGCAAACCACCGCCCTGCACGATTTTTTCCGCAAGATTCTGGTTTGCCGAAGGATACACCCTGACAACGCTGCCTGCCAGCACGGCTATTGTGTTGCCGTGTTGATTCAATGCCGTTTCGTGCGCCACCGTGTCTATGCCGTAGGCAAGACCGCTGACAACGGTGAAATGCTGACTTAACACGGAAACGAAATCCGTCGCAACACGCCTGCCGTAGGAAGACGCTTTGCGTGTACCAACCACGGCAATGCACCTGCTTTCAAGCAGTTTGACGTTTCCCCTGTAAAACAAAACGTAGGGAGGGTCGGGAATATCCGCCAAACTTTGCGGAAAGGCGTCGGAAAAGCAGGTAATAGCCTGCGCACCGCTGTTTTGCAACGACGCCACGGCTTTTTCCACACCGTTTTGTTTAAGCAACAAGCAGATTTTTCCGAAATTTTCCGCAAAAAGTTCCTGCGCCACGCTACTACCGCAAAAACGCTCTTCAAAATTATCCGCACTGCCCAGACTGCGCCACAATTTGTAAAATTTGGCGGCGGCAACTTCGTGCTGTGCAAAAAATATGCAAATTTTTTCCTCTCTGCTGTACATTACACCCTGTATTTTCTGTCCAAGGCACGGTACTGCAACGCTTCGGCAACGTGCTGCGCCCTGATGTTTTCCGAATTGTCCAAATCGGCGATGGTACGGGCAACCTTAAGAATACGGTTGTACGCCCTTGCCGAAAGGTGCAGTTTTTCAAAACTTTCCTGCAACAGTTTTTGACTTTCACCGTCCAGTTTGCAAAACTTTTTGATGTCCGCCGACGTCATTTGCGCATTGCATCTGCGCCCACGCCCCTGCAAACGTTGCAGTTGTATGTTCCTTGCCCTGTTGACCCTTTCACGCACAGTTTGCGAACTTTCCGAAAATGCGTCGTCGTTCAACTCGTCGTAGGAAACGTTGTCCACTTCCACGTGAAGGTCTATCCTGTCCAACAGCGGACCGCTCAATTTGTTGAGATATCGGTGAATTTGCGACGGCGTACACTTACATTCCGCCGTGGCACTGCCGTAGTTACCGCACGGACAGGGATTCATGCTGGCAATAAGCATGAAATCGGCAGGATAGGTTACCGAGGCGGCATTGCGTGAAACGGTAATTACGCCGTCTTCCAAGGGTTGACGTAACGTTTCCAGCGTTTGTCTGCCGTACTCGGGCAACTCGTCCAAAAACAGCACGCCGTTGTGCGCCAAACTTATTTCCCCCGGTTTCACCTTGTTTCCGCCTCCCGTCAACGCCACCACCGTTGCGCTGTGGTGAGGGGTGCGGAAAGGTCGTCGATACACAAATCCGTTGGTAAGTTGTCCCGCCACACTGTGTATTTTTGCCACTTCCAACGCTTCCTCGAAGGTCATGGAAGGCATAATGGACGGCACGGCTCTTGCAAGCATTGTCTTGCCTGCGCCGGGCGGTCCTATCATTATTATATTGTGTCCGCCGGCAACGGCAATTTCCATTGCCCGTTTGGCGGCAAACTGTCCCTTGATGTACTTGAAATCGTTGTCGGTGGGCAAAACCTGCAAATCCTTTTCCCAACTGCGTGTTTCCACTGCAGACAACGGACGCTGTCCCGACAAAAATTCCACCGCTTCCCTCAAAGAGGCAACGGGGTAGATTTCGGCACCCTCTATGAAAACGGCTTCCTGTGCATTGCCTTGGGGAATGACAAACACCTTTTCTCCCTGCTGTCTTGCGGAAATGAGCATGGGCAAAATGCCGTTTACCCTTTTCACTTCGCCGTTCAACGACAACTCGCCCAGCACAACGGCGGGTTTAAGAGTCTGGTACTCCGTTTGTTTGCTTGCCGCAAGCATGCCTATTGCTATCGGCAGGTCGTACAAACTGCCTTCCTTTTTTATGTCGGCAGGGGCAAGATTTATTACCACCGAAGCCACAGGATAGTTGTATCCGCTGTTTTTAAGGGCGGAACGCACCCTTTCTTTGGATTCCTTCACGGCAGTGTCGGCAAGCCCGACAATGTCGTAGGTGGGCATACCGCTGTGCATATCCACTTCCGCCTGCACGGGAAAGCCTTCCAACCCCTTCAAACCGTAACTTTTGACAACAGCCAACATTGTTTTTTCTCCTGTGTGAAGCGTATTTTTGTAAAACCTACCTTTTAGTATAACGGCAAGGCTTAAAATAAACAAGTGCTTTTGTCAAAATTGTAACAAAAAAGCAACTCACTTGGAGTTGCTTGCTTTTGTTTGTCAGTTTTGTCCCTTGACTTTTGCAGCCTTACCGGTACGTTCACGCAAATAGTACAACTTTGCACGTTTGACGCTTCCCGCCTTTCTTACTACAACCACGCTTTCAATTTTGGGGCTGTGAAGAGGGAAGGATCTTTCCACGCCGATACCGGAAGAAATACGTCTTACCGTGAAGGTTTCTCTCAAACCGCCGTGCTTGCGTGCGATTACGATGCCTTCGTAAGCCTGAATTCTTTCCTTGTTGCCTTCGATAACCTTGAAGTTTACACGCACGGTATCGCCAACGTTGAATTCCGTAACACTTCTCAAAGACTCTGCTTCAATGCTCTTGATGATGTCCATTTGACTTTTCCTCCAAAAATAATTTTGTTAACTAAGCGTTCATGCACTTGAAAAGTCAGAGGACCGCCCGAAGTCACTTGTGTATTTTAGCACAACAGGCAACTTATTGCAAC
>HF998498.1:0-16481 GCA_000433775.1 Corallococcus sp. CAG:1435
GCAGTCCGCATTTCAGCGTTCCTCCTTTTTGTTAGTTATTTATATTATAGCATATTTTTCCGATTTTTTCAATCCATTCTGCTCCATAAACGAAAAGTCGAATCGCTTGCTGTCAACCGTTTACCACTCCTGATTTTTTATGTTATCCGCTATATTCATAATCGGAACACCGAGTTCCTGTGCGTGCTTATAGCATTTATATGCACCGCCATAATCACGCTTGATATAGACGATCATCATATCGCAGTTCTCGGCAAGCCATTTGTTGCGTTCCCCTATCGAGCAAAAACGATATGTCGTAAGTTCAAGACCTGTTTTTTGAAAAAAGCGCCGAAATGCAGCTGTTAAATTCAAAGATTTTGTCCAACGACAAAAACACAAGATATAGTAACAAAAAAAAAGCACAAGATACGCAATATCTTGTGCTTTTTGTCTGTTGTAGCTTTTTCGTACAACAAAGATGGCTGCCCCTGACAGACTCGAACTGACGACACTTCGGTTAACAGCCGAATGCTCTACCGACTGAGCTAAGGGGCAATATGGATGCGGCAACTACCTATCCTCCCGGAGGGTGATCCTCAAGTACTTTCGGCGTAAGAGAGCTTAACTTCTGTGTTTGGAATGGGAACAGGTGGATCCTCATCGCCATTATCACCGGAATGGCTCCGCTTGTTGGACTTATACAAGAAAAGCGCAAGTGACAGGCTTGCGCTTTTCCCTATTATATTATTTCAAAATGAGCCAGAGTTTCTTTAATAGCCAAAACCATCTTTTCTGTCGGATGCGATCGCGGACGTTTTAATTCTTCAACTGCGTTGGGAGCATCATACATTGGCAACCCCAAATTACGCTTAACCTCCGCAATATATGCCGTATGCACTTTGAAGCCATAATTCTCTTCGACATATTTCTATATTTGTTTATAAGTCGTTTTTGCTTTCGGTTTTGAATCTTCTACTTGCTTTTGTGTTTCAGCCAAAGAAATTTGCCCTTCTTTCTCACCAAACTCAACTTTTACGCTGATACGACTGTCGGGTTCTTTGTGGGACAAAAGAACCAGCGTCTCAACGCGTGTATAAAAGGTAAAAAATAACTACTTCAAAATATATTGAAGTAGTATATGAAAACCATTCTTATCAATCTATAATTGATACTCTTAAAGTTGTAAACTATGCAGATAATATCAATAAGGTTCAAGTCCTGTTTTTGCTCAGAAAAGGCAAAAAGTCAGCATAAAATTAAAACCTTTCTTACTATAGGGAAAACCCCCTATTTTTACCAGAAAAATAGCAAAAACCCTGAAAAACTCATCGTTTTTCAGGGTTTTTACAGTGGACAGCATTTTTATCCACTAAACATGGTGGACGATACAGGACTCGAACCTGTGACTTCCTCCACGTCAAGGAGACACTCTCCCAGCTGAGTTAATCGTCCAAATGCTTGATTATTGTACCACACAAAAAAGTTTTTGTAAACGCATTAGACAAAAAAAAGTATTTGTAAACGCAAAATAATGCTTTATCTGTGGAAATTTAGCGGCGTTCAATTTCCGCAACAATGCTTTTTTTCACGAAAAATTTGGCGTGATTTTGGCGTGAAGTTTTTGAAAAAAAATGTTAAAAAATGTTTTGAAATAATTGACACAATAAATTAAAAATGATATTATTTATAGGCACTTGACGGACATGGGGGTGTAGCTCAGCTGGGAGAGCACCTGCCTTGCAAGCAGGGGGTCAGCGGTTCGATCCCGCTCATCTCCACCAACAGTCAAGTGCTTTAATTTGACAACAACGGTCAATGTGCCGAAGATACGCAAGGCGTACACCGTTTTTATATATATTGACAATTCCGTGTTGCTGTGAAGACAATTCTTCCTGCAACCGCCAATATATTTTTTGAATATTACACATTTTTTAATGTTGATATAGAAGCATAGCTCGGTAGGTTAGAGCACCACAATGCAACACAGGGTGGTGCGATACCGATTAAATATAGAAGCATAGCTCAGTAGGTTAGAGCACCACCCTGATAAGGTGGGGGTCGGTGGTTCGAGTCCACTTGCTTCTACTGGGTGTCGCAAGGACGTGCCTTGCTCGCGCGAGTCCACTTGCTTCTACCAAAGCACACGCAAGTGTGCTTTTTTTTGTTGCCGTTTTGTGTTTCACACCACCGACCCTCTTTTTTGAAACTGTGGGGGTACGGTGAGGACGCGATTGCTTATCGCAATACGCTGGGTGTCGCAAGGACGTGCCTTGCTCGCGCGAGTCCACTTGCTTCTACCAAAGCACACGCAAGTGTGCTTTTTTTGTTGCCGTTTTTGTTTTATACCACCGACTCTCTTTTTTTGAAGGTGTTGGTTGAAGATAAAATTTTGTACGGTGTAAATGCAATGAAATTTAACGTTGACATGCCTTTTTGTTTATTTACAAAAACAGTGCAATAAAAATTGTGTGCATGTTGATTCTTGTTTGACATTTGTACTTGCCAACAGACATGAATTGAAAGACAAATTGCAAAGTTTGAATTACGCAAAAAGTTCAGTACACTTCAAAAACAATGTTTCGGAATACCTGCACAGAGTTTACCGCAATTAGCGTGAAATAGAAATGGAAGGCAGTGCCTTCCATTTTTGAATTATCAGAAATTAATTTTTCTTTTTTTCAGTGCCTCAATGGCATTTGCCTGTCCTTGCTTGGCGGCTAACGTGTACCAACGTACTGCTTCCCTTTCGTTTTTTGTTACGCCCGTGCCGCTGTCGTAACAAACCCCCAAATTGTACTGTGCTTTCGCATATCCTTGATTGGCTGCCAGCGTGAACAAACGGGCCGCTTCACTTTCGTTTTTCGCTACGCCAATACCGTTGTAGTAACAGACGCCCAAATTGTACTGTGCATTGGCATGTCCTTGTTTGGCGGACAGCGTGTACAAACGTACTGCTTCGCTTTCGTTTTTCGCTACGCCAATGCCATGCCTATAACAGACGCCCAAATTGTACTGCGCATCTGTATCGCCTTGATTTGCTGCCAGCGTGTACCAACGCACCGCTTCACTTTCGTTTTTCGCTACGCCAATGCCATTGTTGTAGCAGACACCTAAGTTGTACTGTGCGTATGCATCGCCTTGCTTGGCGGCTAACGTGTACCAACGCACCGCTTCACTTTCGTTTTTCGCTACGCCAATGCCATGCCTATAACAGACGCCCAAATTGTACTGCGCATCTGTATCGCCTTGATTTGCTGCCAGCGTGTACCAACGCACCGCTTCACTTTCGTTTTTCGCTACGCCAATGCCATGCCTATAACAGACGCCCAAATTGTACTGCGCATTGGCATTACCTTGTTTTGCGGACAGCGTGTACCAGCGCACCGCTTCGCTTTCGTTCTTTTTCACACCCTTGCCTTGTATGTAACAATAGCCCAGATTACACTGTGCATCTGCGTTGCCCTTTTCAGCCGCCGCATGATACCAATACGCCGCTGTCATCAGGCTTTCATCGGTGCCTACTTCCCAGTAATTGCTTGACGCCAACTTAAACTGTGCATCTGCGTTGCCGTTTTGAGCAGAACGACAATACAGCCCCAACGCTTGTTGAGAATTTTGCTCCACGCCCAAACCTTTTTCGTAGCACTGCGCCAAGTTGAATTGAGCATCGGTATATCCAAGCGTAACGGCAAGTTGAAAATATTTTGCGGCTTGTTGCAAATTGTGTGTTTTGTCGACCTTTTCCGCCAATTTGGTGTGCAAATTGCCCAGCGCATATATTGCGTAGGAGTTTTCCTGGGCGGCGGCAATCAGATAGTACTTGTGCGCCTTTTCGTATTTGCACTTTTTGAAATAGTTGTCCCCCAAAGTGATGAGGGCGTTTATATTTTCCAACCTAGCGGCACGTGAAAGAAAGGATTTCGCAGCAAAGCCACGACCTCCCATATACTTGAAAAACAGACTGCTACCTTTCTTTACAGTGTCGGAATCGGGTTTTTGATAGGCATCCGCTCCGCATTGCGGGCATTTGCCGTTGTTTTCAAAAATGTTTCCGCAACAGTGGCACACACGACTTTTAGCAGTATCAACGCCCATAAATACCCTCTCAACATAAACAATATTTGTATCAATATAACATAACTCAACAAAAATAGCAATAAAAGCAAGTAAATATGTTGACATCAGGCTTTACGCTTAATGTTGACAAAGTTTCGAGCGTTGGCAGCGTTTTTTACGACACCGAAAAAAGTTGAAACATTCGGGTTTTCCGTAAAAAACTTTTTTTGACAAAAAAGCAAATTGTGCCTTGCAAAAGTTTACAAAAAACACAAAAACATTGTACAATTAAGAAAAAGGAGGGAAATTTTATGCAGAATTACAGAAGTTTCGATTTTTTGAACAAATTGTATTTTGTGAGAACGGGCGGTTCGCCCGAGGAATACTCTGCCGCAATGCTCATCAAACAAGAGTGCGAAAGATTGGGCGCACAGGCGGAACTGGAAGCGTTTCCCGTGGACGGATGCAAAATAGCCAAAGCAGTGCTTAAAAATGCCGATACCGACAAAGAGTACGAATGTTGCGGCGTGGGAATGTCCGGCTCGACGCCCGTTGGAGGAATTACCGCACCCTTTACATACGTTACAAGCGTTGAGGATGCGGAAATTCAGAATCTTGAGGGGAAAATTTGTCTTGTTCACACCAAACTGATGAAAACAAAACTGTACAAGAAACTTGTGGAAAAGCACGCCTCTGCCGTTGTGCTGTGTTGCGGCGATGTGTACAGCCCCAAAGAAGACGTCGACCTGGGCGCATACATGTACCGTGCACGCCACTACGACCATGGCAAAATTCCCGCAGTGTGCATCAGAATGAGCGATGCCGAAAAATTGTTGAGAGAAAAACCTTCGCAAGTGCATGTTGAAATGCTGGAAGAGGAATTCAAAAACAATTCGCACAACGTGGTTGCCACAATAGAAGGAAGCACCTTTAAGGATGAAATCGTTGCCTTCACGGCGCACTACGATTCGGTGGAATTTTCCAAAGGCGCCTACGACAATGCCACCGGTTCTACGGCAATTTTGCAACTGCTCAGTTACTTTTTGCAAAACAAACCGTTGCGCACCCTAAAATTTATCTGGTGCGGTTCGGAAGAAATGGGTTTGCTGGGTTCCAAGGCATACGTTGAAAAGCACAAGGAAGAACTTGACAAATACAAACTGTGCATAAACATCGACATGCTGGGCGTTACCATCGGCAGTGATATTGCGTGCTGTTCGTCCAATATGTCTTTGGTAAACTATCTGCGTTACCTTGGTTGCGAGGTGGGATTTGCCATTGCCGCAAAACAGGACGTGTACTCCTCCGACTCCACACCTTTTGCCGACAGTGGCGTGCCTGCAGTTTCCTTTGCAAGACTTGCCCCAAAGGGCGGTGCGGAAATTCACTCTCACAAAGACGTGCTTGACTTTTTGGAAGAGGAAAACTACTACCGTTCCTGCAATTTTATTGCAGAATTTGCAAGACGGCTTGTCAATTCCCGTTGTTTCCCCGTGGAAAAGGAAATTCCAGATGAAGTAAAGCAAAAAATAGACAAGTATTACGGCAGAAAAGAATAGTTGCTAGCCGTACTGTGAAAAAAGCCGAGATTCTCCTCGGCTTTTTTATTATTACCTGATATTGTGGTTGTTTACTGCACCTGCCGTTTCAACATTACTTTTTGTTTTTCAGCCTGATTGTCGGTAGCATTTTTGCGTGAAGCAATTGCACATTACTTCACGTTCCGCTGTGTTGCCATGCGTTTTGCTTCACAAAGTAGTTTTTCCTTTAACCGTACCTTTAAGCGTGTTTAATTGAATATTCAAACCTGTTGCGTTTGTTTGGTCGAAACGATTGCATTACCTCAACTGTTTGACAGCGACATTGGTTTCGGTAACGAATTTTCGGATACGGTGGCAAAAAACAGACACAAAGCCAAAAAGGGCTTGTTGCTTTACAAACAAAAAAAGGCAGACGTTTTGTCGTCAAACGCCTGCCTTTTGTACACACTGCAATGTGGGTATTACACACTGTTTTCATAAGTGAATGTTTCCAACTTGTTGTGCCTGCCATGATATTTGTTGAAATGTTTGCATTACCGCAACCGATTGGCAATGAAATTGCTTCGGTAACGAATTTTCGGATACGGTGGCAAAAAACAGACAAAAAGCAAAAAGGGCTTCCTGCTTTACAAACAAAAAAAAGGCAGACGTTTTGTTGTCAAACGTCTGCCTTGTGTACACACTGCAATGTGGATTTGCACGTCAGTTTGTACGCTTGTCGTGAATGTTGTCCAAGGCGACAACCAACGCAATGAGGAAAGGAATGTCCCTTTCGTCGGCTTCCAATTCGAAAGCGTCGGCGATGAAAGTTATCTGCCGTCTTACGGTGCCTATGACATTGCCGTTGCGCAATATTTGTGAAGTGAGCCCGAAAAATTTGCCTTGGATTTTTATTTCGTCTTTGTAGCCCATCACAAAATATTCCTGATTGACGTTGAACCACTTGTCTTTGACGGTGGCAATTTTGCTTCCGCTTGCATCGTAGATGTACGCTTTGTGCACAAAAAAATTTATCCATTTGTTGCGGATGCTGTAAAGCAGTTGGCCGTTGGCATCGTAAAGGAATTTTTTGCGTGTGATGCTGATTGCACGCCCCTTGACGTCGAAAAGAGCATTTTTGTTTTCGTCCACAACGGAAGACCCTTGTCCCAATGAAAAAACTCTGTTTTTGATGTAAACTTTCATTTTGTCCCTCCTACAATTTTTTTGAAATGGCAAAAGCGGCAACAACCGCAACCGCAATCCAACTCAGAATCTTGATGACGGTCAGCAATGTGCGACGTCTTTTCACCTTTTTGTTTTCAAAACTTTGATTGACTATCTCACGAATGTTGCAATTTGTCTGCGTTTCCACGGCACGTCCCGTGGAAACCTTGTTCACGGTAAAACGAATGTCGCTGTTTTCTTTCAAATCGACGTCAAAACGGCAATCGAGAAACTGCGCTTTGGCGTAACGTGGATTGAAAATGCCGAAAACGCTTACCAAAAAGGATATCAAAGCGAAAAACCACCAAAATCTGCCGTCCAGTTCCGAATTGTTGCGTAATGCAATTTCCACGTTTTGTTTTTCCGTTTGATAGCGCACTTCATAGGAACCGAACTGATTTTTTTTGCCCGCAACCGCCTCACCGTCCACAAAAACTTCCACGTCGGAAGCGTTTTGCAATCCCGAAATACGTAAATTGACGGTATTCATGCTTTGTTACCTCCCAACGCAACTACAACGATGCACAACAGCGCCACGGCAAGTATTACGGAAGAAAGTACTATTCGTGGCACATGCGAACGTTTTTTGTCCCAAACCAACAACAGCAACGCCAACAAAGCAAACGCCACGGAGAAGCCGGCAAACCAAAAAATGTTTTGTAAAAAGAATTCCGACACCTCGGCAGAAATGTTGGACGCCACCATCAGTTTGTCCCAATAGTCGGGGATGATAATAAAAATTGTGCCCAGCGTAATAAGTATTGCCGTCAAACCGCACAGCAAAATGAATGCTGTGGTAACAAAAGACAATACTCCGCACAGACACAATATCAGAAAGAATATTGAAAGATTGGAAAAAATTTTCCCAAGCCTCACTGTAAAAAACGCAAATTCAGTTTTTACGGGAGGCGTACCGCTGATGTTTTTCATGGCAACCTCTCACAGAAGCATTTTTTGTGATTATACCCGACAAAACACTTCTTGTCAATACCCTTTTTTGCAATTATTTTTTGCAGTAGTTGCTTGCACAAGCGTTATTGGCGTTGCGAAACAATGTCCAGCAGCGCATTCAGAGTGTTTGCAACGGCGGGAAATCCCACATAGGGCATGCACTGCAACATTGTCCAATACAGTTTTTCCACGCTGTTGCCCACACGCAAATTGCCTTTCAGGTGCGCAGCAACTTGTTTTGGCATGTTGAGAGCGGTGAGCGTTACCAGCGTGAGCAACTCTCTGGTTGGCAAGTCCAGCCCCTTGCGGGTGTAGAAATCGCCGAAACACCACTCTGTCAGAAAACGTGGCACCTTTTCAAAAGAGGCAAACCGTTGCAAAATTTCATCTCCGTACAACGGCTGTTGAATTTTGCTTCCCTCCGCAAAGCGGTTTTCGTCGCCTTCAATGCAACTACTTTCGGCGGGAAGAGTTATTTTTCTTTCCGCAAGCACTTCGTTGTACACGGCAACGGCGTTCAATGTTTTGGGGAAACCTACAAACGGGGCAAGTTGATACAACGCTTCACGTATTTCCACAGGCTGTGCGCCGACGTTGAGGCATGCGTTGATGTGCGCTTTAAGTTGAGGCAACGTCTGCATTGTCGCAAGACATGTTACCGTTACCAATTCTCGGGTTTTCAAGTCCAGTTCGCCACTGTGAAACACGTCGGCGAAAATAAACCGACGCAAAATTTCCATCAATTCGCCGTTGCTTTCGTTTTCATCGGGCAACTGACGGAAAAGTTGCTTGTATATTTCTCTGCTTTGAGTGTATCTGTCCATAATTTCTCCTACAAAACCGTTACAAGTTGGTCAATGGGTTTTCTGTTGGCGTGCGAGGGTGACGGCGCACAGTTTTCCGTGTAGCCGATGTCCAGCAGACACACCGGTTTTATCTCTTCGGGCAATGCAAACGCCTGACGCACTTTGTTTTTGTCAAAGAACAGCACCCAACAACTGTCCAGACCGAGGTCTTTTGCCTGCAACATCATGTGCGTGCAAGATATTGTTGCGTCCATTTCCGCCGAATTGTAATTTTCCCCGAAAGGAGAAGTCCACGCACGGCTTTCATCTGCGCAAACAAGCAAAACCATCGGCGCACCGAACGTGCAGGGTGTAATTTCCCTTATCTTTTGCAAAGCCTCGTCACTTTTGAGCAGGTAGATGCGTTGCGGCTGATTGTTTTTAGCCGTAGGTGCTACCCGTCCCGCCTCCAGAATGGCGGCAATTTTTTCCTCTTCCACCTTCTTGTCAAGATACTTGCGTGCCGAAAATCTTTCGTGACACAATGTGCTGAAACTCATTTTTTATTCCTCCAAACTATTGTATTCGCTGTCTGTTACCTCTTCGCACCATTCGTTTGAAGAATTTTCCGCAGGAATTTCCACGGCAATATGACAAAACCATTTGTCCTTTGCCGCACCGTGCCAATGTTTTACCTCCGGCGCTATGTACACCACGTCGCCCGGAAGCAATCTGCGTGCAGGCATGCCTTTTTCCTGATACCAGCCTTCCCCGTCGGTGCAAAGCAAAATTTGCCCGCCTTTGTGATGAATGTGCCAGTTGTTTCTGCATCCAGGACGAAATGAAACGTTGTACACGCCAACGCCCTTGGTGTTTAACGCTTTGAGAAACGATTCCCCCGTGAAATACTGTTGAAAAGCCGTGTTGCTTTCTCCCAAACCGAACAACGGATTGAATTTTTCCATATTTTTACCTCCTCAATATGTTTTTAACCCAATTTTCCAATTCTCTTTCGCTTGCAAAACTACCGAATACCTTGCCGGGCAATAATTTTGCACCATGGCAGGAAGGTTGCAATTTTTCGTTTGTCTGTCCAAAGGAAGAACCCCCCCGAAGTTGCAAAAGGCACCACCGTTTTGCCTGTCAGGTCGTATTGCTCCAAAAAGGTGTTTATTATTTTCGGGGCGGTGTACCACCAGATGGGAAAGCCGACAAAAATGACGTCGTAGGGCTTCACGTCGGGTTTGGTGGCGACTGCGGGGCGACAATCATCGGTATTGACTTCCACACTTGTGCGACTGTTTTTATTTGTCCAATCGAGATGCTCTTTGGTGTAGGGCTGTTGCGGTACAATTTCCAGCAAATCGCCCTTGACGACCTTTGCAAGCCTGCTTGCCAGCCGTTTTGTGTTGCCTGTCGGACTGAAATAGGTTACCAGAATCATTTTTTCTCCTTTTCAATGCAACGAAAGCGTTGCAGTAACGTTACCGTCGCCAAGCAGTTGGCGCAGTTGTGCGGGGGTAACGTTTTGTATTTTGCCAAGTCTTGTCAGGCTCCACGAATTTGTGCCGTAATAGATGACAAACTGATTTCCGTTGTACAGAATTATGTCGCCTGCCTGTGTGTTTATTTGACTGTCGTTGCGTGGCAAAGACTGGGGAAGAAAACCGACCTTTTCAAACCCTGCGTAGTCCTTCATATCCACAATGATATCCCCCTTTTCCAACAGCGACTTCAACGCCTGCGCACTGCTGTTGTCTTCCATTTTCACGGTGAGTTTAACTTCGTTTACAGTGATGTACATTTCAAAATCCTCCGTAAGACATTCTTCCAACCATTGCTCCACCTCGTCGACGTCGTTTGCACCAAACCTGCGACACTCCTGCCAATTTGCGTCAGGCGCAAGCGGTTGAAGGTCCGCACTGCTGCCTGCGGGACTGCTTGCCGATGTGCAGAAGGGAATTATTTTTTTGTCCGTCAAATCGTAACTTTCCAAAAAAGTACTGATAATTTTAGGCGCCTGCCCAAACCAAAGGGGATACCCCAAAAATATTGTATCGTACTTTTGAATGTCCTGTACGGCATTTGCCGTTTCCGGACGTGCAGAATCGTCGTGCTGCTCGATGTAGGTTCTGCTTTGACTGTTTGTGTAGTCCAAATCCTCTTCGGTGTACGGCTGTTCGGGCTGTATTTCAAAAATATCGCAATTAAGCACACGTGCGACCTCTTCCGCCACACGGCTGGTTGTTCCCGTGGCGGAAAAATACACCACCAACACG
The DNA here is from genome assembly GCA_000433775.1 of Corallococcus sp. CAG:1435. GTDB lineage: Bacteria > Bacillota > Clostridia > Christensenellales > CAG-314 > Fimimonas > Fimimonas gallinarum. The sequence continues at coordinate 10,801 of HF998498.1, forward strand.
TTTGGGGTGGCAGGCGGCGGATCCTGATGGCACCCGACACAGGAAACGAGCAAAATTAATGTCAGCAAAATCAATAAAATTTTTTTGACCATGTTTTCTCCTTTCTGCGTGATGGCTATTTCGCAGTGTTATGTTTTGCACCTGTTAAGTACAGTACTTGGGAGAATTTTTCCAGACTTTCATTGAGTTGTTGCATTGTTCCGAAAGTTTGGCACACTTCATCTTCTATTGCGTAAAGTTCTTTCAACAACTTGTCGGCATAAAGGGTGCCTTGCTGTGTAAGTTGCAATGCAAGTTCCCGCTTTTCCCCCTTGATTTGCGCAAGTTGCACGTAGCCTTCCCTCTCCAACTGCTTGGTGAGAGTGTTTATTGTGCTGCGTGGCAACGACCAACTTTCACAAATTTCCTTTTGGCTGTGCGGTTTACCGTCGTTTATGGCGTACAGCAACCACATTAAGCCGGACTTGACATTGCTGTTTTTGGCAAAATTATCGTAGAAACCGTCTATGCGGTACAACAAAGTACCGAAAATATAAAATAATTGTTTGCTGTCCACAATATTCTCCTGTTGAAATCCTAATTCGTATTTTAATTTTACACCCTGTTTTATTTTTTGTCAACCCGTGATTAACGTTTATATACGTTTTTTACAAACATAAGGCAAAAGCCACCGTTTAATGTTGATCGCCGCTATTGCGTGCGGTTGTTTTTTTGGGGCAAACGCTGATGCGCCTTGTTGGTTGAAATCGATGCAGATGCAGGAAAAATTTATGTAAAACTTTCACAACATGCCGACGATAAAAATTGTTTTGAGGAAAACTTTTTTGCCTACTCAAAAAAATGCGTGCAAAGCGTGATTTGACAACAATTCAGCAACAATTAAAGCGGTGAACATATTTTTGAAGCATATTAAATAACGGCAAAATAAAACTATTGCTTGCACCATGAAGTTTTTCGGCGGATTGTAGCACAGCGCTGTTGTGCCTTGTTGGTTGAAAATCGGTGCAAATGCAGGAAAAATTTGTTAATACTTTCACAACATGCCGACGATAAAAATTGTTTTGAGGAAAACTTTTTGCCTGCTCAAAAAAACAAAATGCGTGCAAAGCGTGGTTTGACAACAATTGTTTACAATAATAAAAACGGTGAAAAAATGATTAAAACATATTAAATAAGGGCGGAAATAAAACTGTTGCTTGCACGGTGAAGTTTTTCGGCGGATTGTAGCACAGCGCTGTTGTGCCTTGTTGGTTGAAAATCGGTGCAAATGCAGGAAAAATTTGTGTTAAAATTTCACAACATGCCGACGATAAAAATTGTTTTGAGGAAAACTTTTTGCCTGCTCAAAAAAACAAAATGCGTGCAAAGCGTGGTTTGACAACATTGTTAACAATAAATAAAAACGGTGAACAAATGTATTAAAACATATTAAATAAATGCTGAAATGAAACAATCTCTTGCACGGTAAAGTTTTTTGACGATTTGTAGCAAATCGCCGTTGTGCCTTGTTGGTTGAAATCGATGCAGATGTTTTCACGTTTTTATTGAACTGACCTTGTTGCGTAAATGATGTATTACGCAAGGCAACGAAATGTAAACACGACTTGACATTGTTTTGTTGCAAAATAATGGAAAGCGAATATTTTACAACCGCAATACCGACATACCACACTGCCGATAGGGCAATTTGCGTGTAGCGATTGAATTTAAGCCACAACAACAAAACGTGCAGTTTAGTGAAAGTAACGAAATCAAAAGGCAAACAAAAAAATCCCGCAAAAAGCGGGATTTTTCAATTCAAAGTAACAGTTTGCAAACTACTTCTTGGAAGATTTGCTACCCTGTGCGGAAGTCTGTTCCGTTTCCGTCTGTTTGGGCTTTACCAACAAAAGAACTACTATTGCCACTGCGGAAAGGGCTGCGATACCCAACAAAACGTACTTCCAAACGGTCGTGCTGTCTACGGTGTTGTCTTCGTCGGCTTTGGCGTAGATTGTCATGTCAATTGTGTCGCTGACATATCCCAAAGAATCTTTTACAGTGTAAACGATTTTGTAGACGGGGGTGTTGTCTTTCAGAACGTCATTTTCATGCATTGTAATTACGCCGGCTGTGGAAATACCGTCTTCGTAACCTTCTGCCACTACTTTGGTGGTGCTGTCGTAGATGGGGTCAGCCGTCCAGGAACCGTTGACGAGTTTGTACACAACGTAGGTTACCGTTGTAGAAGAGGTGTCGTTGAGGCTGAGGTTGGTTTTGATTGTGTAGGTGCCACCCACCTTGATGCCTTCCGACTGAACCTTTTTCATGTCGGAACTGAGTCCGTTGATTACAGGCGCTTTTTCGTCGCCGAAATAGATGCTCACATAGGATGTCCTTGCAAGAACATTTCCGTCGGCGTCTTTAAGTACGTAACGGAAATTCCACCAACCGGTTGTGGACACGCTGATGTCCTTGCCGACTGTTGCGCTGGACCAGTTTTCGTCCTTGTAGTCTTTACTGGGAGAGCAGTATTCAACGCTGATTTTATCCGAGCCTTCGGCAACTGCGTAGGGGTCGGATTGTTCTTCATCGTCGGAAGCCGTTGCCAGAACATAGTTGGCACCCTCAAACACACTGTTGACCTTTTCCACATCGGTGAGCCAAGTGTATTTGAGTTGGAAACCGCCCACTGCGTGCAACTTATCCAACGTCTTTACATCATCCAAAGCAAGAAAAGCACTTTCCACAAAAGTTACTACACGGGTTTGTTCTCCGTCGGTGCCTTCCTCTGTTTCGGCGGCAAATGCCACGGAAGTTGCTCCGAACATGCAGAAAACAAGCGTCAATGCCAATATCAAACTAAAAAACTTTTTCACAATATTCCTCCGCTATGGGTTGTACCCATTGTTGCGTTTGGGCATAATACCCCCTCGGGTATTAGCCGCATATGCAATTATTTTACCTTTTTATTGATTTGTTGTCAACGATTTCCGCCCATTTATTGTCTTAAAGTTGTTTGCTTTGTGTAGTTGAGGTAAAAATCCGCCGCAAAATACAAAATGGTTTGCCCTTTTCAAACAGACATGCTTTGTTGCAAACATTTATGCACACTATTGTTTTGCACCGCTTCCGATGATTGGAAACCTTTTAACGGAAAAGTACATTCTACAAAATATTCTTACGGTGTTACGGCAGACCGCCTACGCTTTATGCAAAGTTTGCATCACAAAGCACTTTGCCTTGTCTGCACTTTGCCTGGTCTAAAAACATTTTTCGCCCAAAAATCATAATGTGAAACAGCAACTTTTTTTGCAAAGGGCAAAAAATTGCGACACGGAGAAAAAAATGGATTTTTTGTTTGTAACGATAACGGCTATTACAGTTTCCGTTGACAGTTTTGTGGCGGGATTTTCCCTTTCTCTCAACAAAAAACACAATTTGCAACTTCCGATGACGGTTACCGCAGTAACGTATCTGCTGTGCGTGGTGGCTTGTATTGTCGGACAGATACTGCGTCCCTTTTTGGAAAACTACGTAAAATATTTCGGTGCGGCAATACTGTTTGTATTGGGTGCCATGAGCGTGGTCAGGCAGGAGGGAATTTGCCTTTCCGACATTTCCTTCGGACAATGCGTAGCCATCGGCGTAAGCGTTGGATTTGACGGGGCGGCGGCGTGCCTGTCCCTTGCGGTGCAAGGCTTGGGAAACGTGCTGACGCTACCGTTGCTTTTTGCCGCAACGCACTTTACGGCGGTGTTTGCAGGGCAAAGTCTTGCAGGCACAAAACGCCCACAAAACACAAACTATTTGTCGGGAGGGATGTTTTTTGTGCTGTGCGTGGTGAAATTGCTGGATTTGTGAAAAAACACGCACCGAACAAACGGTGCGTGCAGTTGGTTGTTGCAGTATTTACAAATGTTTGAAGTGCCGTAGACGGCGCGCAAAAGTTGGAAACGACAGAAATGTCTGCTTCCGTCCAAACGCTTTGCCGTTTAATTTTGCCCTACGCTGTACTGTTTTTTGCCTTTGAGAGCGGCGTGAAATTTTGACTATTCGACAAAGTATTTGTTTTTAGTCCTTTTCGAAAGAATCGGATTTTCCAAAACGCCCAACTCTTACCTGAAAAATTTTGCAAACAACACTGCCTTGTTTTTTGTGTCGCCGTGTGTTGCAAAAAGTCAATTTTCAAAAATTTTGTACCGTTTTTTGCAATACGTATTTACATTTTCAGTCCAAAGTGTGCGACTTGGTGGGGTTGTGATACAATTCCACTCCATCGTCGTCATCGCTGTCGGAAAAGTTTTCCAGGTACTTGGACATATCGAAAGAAGTCCACGGTTTTACTACGGGAGGATACGCCACGAATACCATTCTTTTACCGGAAACGGGATGGTTGAATTCCAACCTGTACGCCCAGAGCGCAAGATTGCAACCTTTGGCAAGTGAGTCGCCGCCGTAGCGAACGTCGCCGAACACGGGGCATCCTATTGCCGACATCTGCACACGTATCTGATGACTGCGCCCTGTGCCTAACTGCACTTTGCACAGCGAAACAACGCCGTTTGTTTCCAAAACCGTGTAGGAAAGTTCCGCTCGCTTGGCGTCGTGGTCGCCAAATGTAGCAACATACACGTTGTTGGTGAGAGCGTTCTTTTTTAGATAGTTTACAAGCGTTGCGCTTTTTTCCTTGGGACAGCCCACCACCGTGGTGAGATACTGCTTGGTCATTTCCCCCTCGACTATCTGTTTGGAAAGGCGTTCGGCAGACTTGCTGTTTTTGGCAAAAACCATAACGCCGCCTGTGGGTCTGTCCAGCCTGTGCACAAGCCCCAGATAGACGTTGCCGGGCTTGTTGTACTTTTCCTTGATGTAACTTTTCAAAAGCGTCAAAAGGTCGAGGTCGCCGCTTTTGTCCGCCTGGCTGGGAATGTTTTGCGGTTTGACAACCACCAATACGCTGTTGTCCTCGTGAAGCACCGTAACGTCGTCCATGGTGAAATTTCTACTCATTTTCCACTCCTTTTGCGGTGAAAAGACCGCTTGCACCGCAAGGTAAAACTGTTTTTTCGTCGGTAGGAAGGCACACTTCGTAAGATGTGATGTTGCCTTCGCAGGGCACTGTACGCAAAAGCAAATCGTACAGTACTGCAGGTTGCAATCCCGTTGTGTAGGAATTGAGCAACACGAAAAGGGGATTGTCTGAAAGCACCCTCATGCACAGTTGCAAAAAGTCGCAAATATCTCTTTCCAATTTCCATTCTTCACCGCCGGCACCACGTCCGAAACTTGGCGGGTCCATGATTATGGCGTCGTAGGTGTGCCCACGGTTGATTTCACGCTTTACAAACTTTCGGCAATCGTCTACGATGTATCGCACGGGTCTGTCGGAAAGCCCCGAAAGCGCAACGTTTTGTTTAGCAACTTCCACCATGTTTTTTGCCGCATCCACGTGACACACGCTTGCGCCTGCCGAAAGACAGGCTACCGTTGCCCCGCCCGTGTAGGCAAAAAGATTCAAGACTTTTATCGGACGGCGTGCCTTTGAAATGAGGTCTATCATTGTAGCCCAATTTGCCGCCTGCTCGGGGAAAAGTCCCGTGTGTTTGAAGTTCATGGGACGCACGCAAAAGGTAAGATTGCGCCAGGAAACGTTCCAACTTTCGGGAATTTTGGCGTCGTACTCCCAATGGCCTCCGCCC
>HF998498.1:16493-50300 GCA_000433775.1 Corallococcus sp. CAG:1435
TGGCCTCCGCCCGACGATGAACGGATGTACCTTGCGTGCGGTTTAACCACAGTGTGCAGCGGCTTTGCCGCATGCCAGATAGCCTGCGGGTCGGGACGCAACAACACAATGTTTTTCCACCGCTCCAACTTTTCGCCGTCGCCGGTTGCGTATATCTGATAATCTTTCCACTCGTTGTTTATTTTCATATTTTCGTTTACCCTGAAAGGTACTGACCTTTCGAATATTCCTTCACAAACTTCAATACCTTTCTGCAAATGATATTATAATGTATTTTTGATATTTCTTCAACTGTTTTGTTTGCAAAGGTTGACGACATTGACTTTTTTGCCGTCAAAGGGTATAATTTGTTTCAGCGAGGACAAATTGTGAACAACAGCAACAACCAAACTTTTTCCACAACGGTGTTTGTGCATAAATTTCCTTACAAAAGCGGGGAAACACGAATGCAACTGCATCAACGTCAAAAGCAGTACGCAAAGCGGCTGCTTGATTTCGCCACGCAAAAAGTGTGGGGCAAAAGTCTGAAAGACGTTTGTTTTGAAACCTTGCCCGACGGGAAACCCGTTTGTCGCTGCGGATACATTTCCATTTCGCACAGCGCAAACTGTGTGGCGGTTGCTTTAAGCGACAAGCCCGTGGGTGTTGACGTGCAGATATGCACAAATGTGCAAACGTTGAAAATTGCGGAAAAGATTTTCACGAAAAACGAATTGCGTCAGTTGCAATCAGGGGAAAACTTTTTCGCCATCTGGTGCAGGAAAGAAGCGTTGTGGAAAAGCATGGACAATCAACCGACGTCTTTTTTGCAGGTAGATTCTTCCTTTCGACAATTTACAGAAATGCAGGACGAAAACTTCTTTTTTGCCGTTACCGACAAAAATGCCGTGTTTGTAACGGTGGAGGCTTTGCCACTTACTGCCTACGCACAGTAAGCAAAATTTTGTGCGGTAAACCGCCGTTACGGAAAAAGGCTTTCAAACATTTTGTCAATGATTCGGCATTGTTACAAACGGAATTGATACACATGTGTGTACGACTTTTATACATACGTGTACAAGTTTTTGTTACCGTTCCGTTTTTTGTTTACTTTTTTGCTTCTTTTTCAAATATCATTGAAAATCAAAAAATACCGTATCGGCAAAGAAAAAATATACCAATGAATTAGAATCAATGAGTTTTTTTATTTCGTTGAAAGTGTATCGAAAGACAAAAATAACGTTACTTTAAGATAATTACACTACTTAATTACAAGTCGGCAACTTTTTGGTTGTTGCAATCCGTTGAAAGACAAACTGTCAGGTGGTTTTACAGTAAAATACTATTTAACAAAAAAGGCAATGCAACAAAAAGTTGCATTGCCTTTTCAAATGCTTGTTTTACACACACCAATCAAAAGGTCGCTTTTGTTTAACGCACACCTTTGCGTGTTGAAAGCCCGTCAAAATGCCAAAGTTTGCCACGCTTACGCCTTGGTGAGGTACAGCGTGAATGTCTGTCCGTTTACATCCCACTGTTTGCTGAAAGTTCCCTCGTTTGCCGAAACTACGGCGTTGGCAAGCGTACTTTGAGCAATTTCCGCTGCGTTGTTTTCAAACACTTTGGAAAGTTTTTCGTCGGCAGAGTACCCCACCACAATGTGGTCGGTAACCACAAAACCGCACTCCTTGCGCATAGTTTGAATTTTGGATATTATTTCACGCACAATTCCTTCTTCCACAAGGGCATCCGTCAAAGTTACGTCCAAAGCCACGGTGTCGCCGTGATCGGACACAACCGAGTAGCCCTCTTTGTTTTTGGTGGATATCAGCAAATCCTGTTCCGACACGACAACGGCGTTACCGTCGATGTCGAAGGTGTAGGTGCCGCCGTTTTTGACGGAGTCCACCACCTCTTTTGCCTTGTCGCCGAGGTTGGCAAAGCACTCTCTTATCTTGTTGAGCAACTTGCCGTACTTGGGACCCAAAGTTTTCAGTTGCGGTTTGATTTCGTACTGCGCAAACTCATCGGCGGAAGATACAAACACCACCTGTTTGAGATTGAGTTCGTTTTTGACAATATCCGTCATTTCGCTGTCGAACTTGCCCTTGGTAGCAACGTACATGGTGGCAAGGGGCTGACGGTTTTTGATGTTGGCGGCATTTCTTGCGCTGCGTCCCAACACAACGATGTCCAGCACCTTTTCCATTGCCTCGTTGAGTTTTTTGTCGATGAGCGTTTCGTCGGCAACGGGGAAGGAACAAAGGTGTACCGAACGGGGCGCATCGGCAAAGAAGTTAGCAGTGATGTTCTGATAGATACTTTCTGTGATGAACGGCACAAAAGGCGCACTTACCTTTACCAAAGTGTCAAGCACCGTGTACAGCGTCATGTACGCCGCCTGCTTGTCCTCCGTCCAGTCGCTTCCCCAATATCTTTCACGGCAGCGACGCACGTACCAGTTGGAAAGCATATCGGTGAATCTTTCTATGCTGCGTGCCGTTTCGGTAATTTCGTAGTTGGAAAGTCCCCTGTCCACCGTCTTTACAAGTTGATTTACTTCCGACAAAATCCACTTGTCCATGAGGGAAAGTTTGCACTGCGAAAGGGTGTAGCGTGAGGGGTCGAAGTTGTCGATGTCGGCGTACAGCACGTAAAATGCGTAGGTGTTCCACAACGTACCCAAAAATCTGCGTTGCGTTTCCGAAACGGCCTCGTCGTAGAAACGGCTGGGAAGCCACGGCGACGACGAGGTGTAGAAGTACCAACGCACTGCGTCGGCGCCCTGTTTGTTGAAACTGTCCCACGGGTCGACGACGTTGCCCTTGTGCTTGGACATTTTAACGCCGTGTTCGTCGCCCACCAAACCCAAAACTATGCAGTTTTTGAAGGGTGCTTTGTCAAACAACAGCGTGGAAACGGCAAGCAAAGTGTAAAACCAACCACGTGTCTGATCCACCGCTTCGCTGATGAAATCGGCGGGGAAATTGCGCTGGAAAAGTTCCTTGTTTTCAAACGGATAGTGGAATTGCGCATATGGCATGCTGCCGCTGTCAAACCAGCAGTCGATAACTTCCGGCGCGCGTACAAACTGACCGCCACAGTCGCAATCCCACTTGCACTCGTCAATGAAAGGACGGTGAAGTTCGATGTTTTCGCTGCAACCGCATTTTTCCGCAAGTTCCTTTCTGCTGCCGATGACATGCACCTTGCCGCATTTGTTGCATATCCACACGGGCAAAGGCGTGCCCCAGTACCTGTCACGTGAAATACCCCAGTCGATGACGTTTTCCAGGAAGTTGCCCATACGTCCGCTTCCTATTGTGGGGGGAATCCAGTTGACGGAGGCGTTTGCTTTCAACAAACGGTCTTTGACTGCCGTCATTTTTATGAACCACGATTTTCTTGCGTAATAGATGAGAGGGGTGTCGCAACGCCAACAGTGCGGATAACTGTGTTCGTACATCAGTTCTTTGAAAAGCAATCCCCTTTGCTTCAAGTCGGCAAGAATAAGTTTATCCGCCGCTTTGCAGAATACGCCGGTAAGATTGCCGCAACCTTCCACAAATTTGCCGTCTTCGCCCACAAGTTGAACAAGAGGCAAATGATACCTTCTGCCGACGTTGGCGTCGTCTTCACCGAAAGCGGGCGCAATGTGCACTATTCCCGTGCCGTCGGTGAGGGTAACGTAACTGTCATTTACAACGTAGTAGCAATTTTCCGCATTGGCGTAGGTGTACAGCGGTTTGTAATGCACACCCTCGAAGTAACTGCCCTTGTGCGTTTCCAGCACAGTGTAACTGCCCTCTTCAAAGTGATTTGCCACAAGTTCCTTGGCAAGAATGTACTTTTCTTCTCCGCTTTGAATTGTTACGTAGTCGTAGTCGGCATTCATACACAACGCCACGTTGGAGGGCAAAGTCCAAGGGGTGGTAGTCCATGCAAGAAAATAGGTGTCGGCCCTGTCAACAAGTTGGAATTTCGCCACGGCGGACTTTTCCCTGACGTCTTTGTAGCCTTGCGCCACTTCATGACTGGAAAGCGCCGTTCCGCAACGGGGGCAGTAGGGAACAATTTTGAATCCTTTGTACAAAAGCCCCTTGTCGTAGATGGTTTTCAATGCCCACCATTCCGATTCGATGTAGTTGTTGTCGTAGGTTACGTAGGGATGTTCCATATCCGCCCAGTAGCCGACACGGTCGGAAAGTTCCTCCCACTCGTGCTTGTACTTCCACACCGATTCTTTGCACTTTTCCACAAAAGGTTTTATTCCGTACGCCTCTATTTGCTTTTTACCGTCGATACCCAAAGATTTTTCCACTTCAAGTTCCACGGGCAGACCGTGAGTGTCCCATCCTGCCTTGCGCAACACGTTTTTGCCCTTCATTACCTGAAAACGGGGAATAAGGTCCTTTATCGAACGTGTCAGCACATGCCCGATGTGAGGTTTGCCGTTGGCTGTCGGGGGACCGTCGTAGAAGGTGAAACTGCCGTCACCCTTTGCCATTGTCTGTTGGAAAATTTTGTTGTCCTTCCAAAACTTCAAAACTTCCAATTCTCTGTCTACAAAGTTAAGCGAACTGTCAACTTTTTTGTACTTAGACATTTCTGCTCCTTTTTCCGCATGCGGAAACAATAATTTTTTACAATGAATTTGCTTTGCAATGCAAACGGTAATGCTTGCGTGCAAAAAACTGACGTCAATGCAACCTGCCTTGACTACAAACGGCACACGCAAAATAAATTTGACATTGCAAAAATAAAAAATCGGCGTGTTTGAAAAACACTCCGACAAAGAGGGGTTACCATTTCAAACAGGTACGTTCACAAAGGTGAATTATACCGTGCGCCGTGATAACGGAACGCCACCGTACCCGCCTACAAAATTTCGGCAGGTCTGCTTGCAGGGTGATGGCTTTCAAAACTTTTCCGTTGTGCCTTTCACCGTGCGGCACAATCTCTGTGCGGAGTTTTTTGCAGTCTTGTCCCTGCTCAAACGCATTTATAAGCAATATTACATGTATTTTATCAAAAAAATTTTAAGAATGCAACTGTTTGACGAAAGTTGCATCTGAGAGCAATTTCCCTGCGTGTTACAGACAAGCGTCGAGATGCCTTCGCCCTTAACCTGCAATTTACCTATGAAAAGGGCGATTCTGACGCTGAAAATTTGGGGAAACAAGCCGACGTCACAAATTATTTACCGACGGCAAACACAAATTGCCGCACTGCTGAAAACAATTTGTTAAACTTGTTGCTACAAAAAATGTTTGTGTGGGCGATTGTGCAAAATTAAAGCACACTTGCACACATGCGCAACGGTACAGAAACACATCATTCCGTCAAAATTACCGTGTTGAAGTACTTTTCTTGAAAATTTATCTGACGGGCAATTTCCTCTTTGGAAAATTCCACGCCGTCGGGAGCGACGACAAGTTTGCTTTCGTTGTCGTCTTGGCGCACGGCTACCGCAATCACCTTGCCCGTGAAACTTTCCAACGGCTCGTCCACGCCCAGAATGTAGGCGTCCTGCCAATCGCCGTCCCCGCCCATGAGATTTTCGATGTAGCCGTAGTTGACGGGATAGTACAAATCGGGGTAATCGAGATGAACGCTTCCCAAAGGTCTGTCCACAGTTACCGTTACCGTCTGACCGATGATGTTGTCTCCTTCGCCTTCGCTTTCTCCCAACATTGACAAGTACAAATCCACAGCCTGTTGCCAAAACTCGAAAGGCACATAAATTCGATAGGCAGTGGCGTCCCTCGAAGACATAAATTCACTTGGAAAAGCAAAGCACACAACGCCGTTGTTTTGGAAAATGTGTTGCAGACTTTCCGCCCAAACGGTGTTCAGTTCCACCAAAAGACACATGTCCCCATCTTTGGCAGGGCGTGCAGACGCACCGCAATATGCGCAGATATCGCTTTCCGACACGTGATAACAGTTTTCACAGTAAAAAAATTTCATATCATTCATTCGGCGTATAACCTCAACATATGCACAATTGTGCAAACGTGCAAGTTTTTCAAAATCAAAACAGCCTGTCTTTATTTTTGAAAAACATGGAAAGAAAACTGACGTTGGAAAGGTTTTCCCAACTTGTAGGCACAAAACGGTCGTTCTGCACCTCGTAGACGTCGGCTTCCGGTATTGCAGCCACTATCGGCGAGTGGGTGCAAATGACAAACTGACAGTTGCGATTTTGTGCGGCGTCTTTGATGTGTGCGGCAAGCAAAAACTGATTTTCCGACGATAGCGCCGCTTCCGGCTCGTCGATGATGTACAAGCCGTCGTTTTTAAGTCTTTTGTCGAAAAACGCCAAAAAACTTTGCCCGTGGGACACCTCGGCGAGATTTACACCGTAAAAATCCTCGAAGGACAACAGCGTTTCCATATGCGGACTGCGTGCCAATGCCTTGGCGTAGTCGGACATAACGGTGTCGGCGTTTATTTCCTCTATTGCACGCACGGCGTCCTGCTTGCGTTCTTCCACGTCTCGCACAAACTGTACAAACTCTTCCGCAGAAAAATAGAAACTGCGCTTGGGTTTGAAACGGCGTGTGAAAGCAAACCTCTTGGCATTTTCCGTAAATACCGTTGAGGTGGTTTTTTCGTAGGAAACGCACACGCAGTTGCAAACGGTGGCAAGAAGTTTGGCAAATGTCGTCTTTCCGCAGCCGTTGTCGCCACAAATTACCGTTACGCTTTTGTGAAAATCAAACACGGGAGTGTTTACTACAAGCGGAATAAACGGATACCCTTCCGCCACGCTTTTCACTGCAAACTGTGAAAGAAATTGCATACCGTTTACTGTTTTTTGCGCAATTTGCGTTTGCCGTTTTCGTCCACGACGTAGGTGTTTTCCAACGTTTGTATTACGCCTTCACGCCACTCGGCAATGTACTCGCCACGCAGTTGCGCCTGCTCGGCTTTTTCTTCCTCCGTCAGACCTTCCGTTTTGGCTTTTTTTGCAAGAAAGTTGATTCTTTCGATTTTTTCCTGTAACATAATTCACCTTGAAAATAATGTTGTGGATACATTTTACCACCCTGTTTTTGCGCCGTCAAGCGTGAAAGAACATTGCCTGCACTTTTCCGAAAAGGACTTCAATGCAACATTTTTCACGGTACACACAAGGCAAAACAGAACCTTACCGAACAACAAAACAACGGCACAAAACGGCTTAACAGTGAAAAGCAACGGAACTTCACGCAAAATTACACGCAGGCAGAAGCAAAATATTGACCCTTTGCAAGCAACGCTTTGTTTTTTGGGCGGTTCACAGGGTGAGGGCGTAACAAAATTTGCGTTTGTCCACGTCGTTAGCCGACACATGAAAAACGAGGGGAAAACGCACACCGTGTTTGCAGAAACAGGCAGGGACTTTCACATTTTTCAAAACATTCATCAGAATTTGTGCATTGCAGGCAAAGTTTGCAATTACCGCACGCTTATCTTGCACTGTTGCACGACAACCAAAGGGACACAAAATGCTTGCAAATTACCGCACAATGCGACAAAAACGCCGACTTTCAAACAGTTGCAATTTTTTTTACGATAGTGTATAATGTGTGTTACTGTGCTAGGCGGGGAGCTAGCGGTGCCCTGTTACCTACAATCCGCTACAGTAGGGCTGAATGTTGCAGGCGGCTTTCTGCGTGGGAAGCAGGCCTTTGCAAGGAGCGTTGATACCAAGGTCTTGTGCAACGTGATACTGTCAACCGTGTCAGGGTGGGAACACAGCAGCACTACGCAGATTGAGCGTGTGCCACAAGGTTGCTTTGGAGTAGCCACCTACAAAGATACCGTTTCGGCGTAGACTGTCAACTGCATCGCACAGTATTTCGACTTTTACGGACTGCAAAAGCAGTCCGTTTTTTGTTGTATTGCCGCTTTTTACCTGCAAACTGCACGACTTGCAGAAAATTTCCCCACCGCTTTAAGGTGGAAAATGATGCCCAACTTGTGAACAATTTTTTTTGCGCCTTACATTATGGTTTGTTTTTTCGATGTTGCCGTTTGTTTTTTGCCGGTTTGTTTGTTTTTTGCCGAGAACTGATTTATTGCTAATTCGATAATTACTTTAACACTGCAAAAACTCAATATTTTTTGTTGCCCTTGTATTTTTTAACTTGCAAACTACTGTGCAACTTACTGAATATGTTTTGTTTTTCTATGTTGCCATTTGTTTTTTGCCGGTTTCGTGTGTTTTTTTGCCGGTTTGTTTGTTTTTTGCCGAGAACTGATTTATTGCTAATTCGATAATTACTTTAACACTGCAAAAAGTCATCATGTTTTGTTAACGTGCCGTTTTTTACCTGCAAACTGCACGACTTGCAGAAAATTTCCCCACCGCTTTAAGGTGGAAAATGATGCCCAACTTGTGAACGCTTTTAATTTGCACATTCCGTTTTGGTTTGTTTTTGACAACTAAAATGTAATGTAAAAAATTAAAACTTGCAGAATGCCCGTACGGCAACGCATGGAGTTGATTTGACCGTTGCGACCAAAAAAATATTTCCCAGATTGCCGTTGCTTGCGTTGAGAACATTTCTCAATCGGCTGCATTGCTCACTGTTGCAATACAGGGAAGTTTTGGAAGTTGACGGTTGCAAACTGACGCATAAGTTAAACTGCAAGTTGCTGAAAAAACGTCGGTTTACGAGCAAAGGTTGCCGTGGAAGTTGTAAGCAAAAATCAAATATAACAAGAAAAAACGGCAGACACTTGTCTGCCGTACAAAAAATGCACAGATAATGCCTGAAAACGACATTATCATTGCCGAAACGCTACACAAGTTTGCCTATCTCACGTTTAAGCCTGCTTATTATCTTTTTTTCAAGGCGGGATATGTAGGACTGAGATATTCCCAGCAGATCCGCCACTTCCTTTTGCGTTCGCTCGTCCTTTCCGTCCAATCCGAAACGCATTTCTATTATTTTTTGTTCCCTTTTGGAAAGACGTGAAAGCCCTTCTTCCAACAGTTGCCTTTCCACCTGATTTTCCAAATGATTGTACACAGCGTCGCTGTCCGTACCCAAAATATCGGCAAGCAACAGTTCGTTGCCCTCGCCGTCCACATTTAACGGTTCGTCGAGGCTCACTTCCTGCTTGCGTTTGGACAACTTCCTGAGATACATCAGAATTTCGTTTTCGATGCACCTGCTGGCGTAAGTTGCCAACTTTATTTGTTTTTCCGCCTTGAAACTGTTGATAGCCTTTATCAATCCTATTGTGCCTACGGACACAAGGTCTTCCATGTCCAACCCCGTGCTTTCGAATTTCTTTGCCAAAAACACCACAAGACGGAGATTGTGTTCCACCAAAACGTCCTTGGCGGAATTGTCGCCGTCGGCAATGCGTTTTAGAAGTTCGTTTTCCCTTTCGGGGTCCAACGGATGTGGCAAAACTTCCGTTCCGCACAGGTAATGTACCGCCTTTTGCGACATGCACAGCCTTTCCAACAGTTTTTTCAACAACAACAGCGCTCTCATTTTTCACCTCCGCTAAATTGTGCCGGCAAAAGCAATTCGTACTGCGTTTCGCATTTCACCGACGGTAACGCCAAAAACACCTTGTAACTTGTTTGTTCCACCTGTAATTCCGTTTGTACCGCCACAACTTCTTTGGCGCCCGTAAGCGTTGCTACTTCCACACGGCGTGTTTGTTTGCAAAGCATTTTTTGTGCAAAAAACTCCTGTACGTTGCCAAATTTTTTGGTAACGAAGCACACAGGCAAGCCGTCGCATGTTGCAGTGTTGCCACTGTCGCAAAATCCCGTTACCGTGTAGGGCTTTTGCAAAAACACCTGTACTTTTTTCAGATAGGGGGCAATTTTTTTTGTTTGTCGGACAAACACAGTGAGGCTGTACGTCAAAAAGCAAACCAACGCCACGCCAAGGAAGTACACAAACAAAGGCACGGGCATGTTGTAGTACAGACCGTCGCCGTTGACATACTGCACTTTCAACAAATTGAAAATGCCCACTATTGCACCGCCCGTCACAAAGGTATATGCCAGAGTAAGCAAAATATGCCAAAAAAGTTTTTTGCCGAAACCGACGGTTGTTACGCACATAAGAAAAAGACACGCTGCTTTGGCAACGTACGACCAAAAACCGCTGACGTACACTGTTGCCAAGGCACACACGGTGCCTACAAAGGCGCCTAACGCCATACGCCACCACTTAAAAGAAATTTTGAGGGTAACGCAGGCGAAAAACAGCAACAGACAATCCATTGTGAAGTTGTCCAGAAATGCGTATTCCACGTACACAGTCATGCCCACATTGTAAAACGGAAGGAAAGTAAAAATATCGAAAAGTTTGTTGTAGCCGACACTATTTTGTCGGCTAGATATTAATTTACAAACGCACAAGGAAAATGCAACGAAACCGCCCTTAAATGCGTCAATTACTGCGACAAACACATTACATTCGTGTTTGCATTGCAAATACGGGCAAACATCCTTCAAATAGAAAGTGCAGCAGGAAATACCTTTTACCTACTTTCGATTGCGATGAATTGTCAAACAAAGTGCAACAGTTAGAAAGAAAATAGTTGAATAAATCTATCGGCTTTTGGTAGTTCAAGACTTTCTTTATCCGGCGTTGCACGTGAAAGTATAATTCACCATTGCAACAAAAAAAGAGCGTTTGCACGCTCTTTTTGATTTGTCGTCAATTACGCCTCTTCTTCTACTTCACGGTAGATTTCCCCTTTCACATAGGGAGTGGGGTCCACTGCCTCGCCGTTTACTTCAACTTCGAGGTGAAGGTGCGCACCGTCGGAAAATTCGTACGACGCCGTTGTGCTGACTTCGCCTATCACGTCGCCCTTTTTGACGGCTTGTCCCTTGACCACTTCCACATCGCCAAGCGACGCATAGGTGGCTACGACGTTGTCGCCGTGGTCGATTTTTACTACGTTGCCCATTCCGTAACTTTCATAGACGTCCACCACCGTGCCGTCATACATGGACACAACCTGCGTGCCTTCGGCAGCGGCAAGGTCCAAAGCGTTGTGCGTTGCCCATGTGTTGAGAGTTTTGTTGAACACAAACAACAACTCTTCGCCGTCGGTGTATTCCATTGTTACCACGGTGTAATCCACGGGAGATTGAAAATACACTTTGATGAGTTCCGTCTTGTTGTCGTCGGGATTGTCTACGTTGTCATCGGGGTCGACGGTTACGTCAATGTCGGGATTTGGGGTATCGTTGCCGGGTGCAAGCGTAACCGCCAAAACTACCGTTGCAATGGCTATCACGCAAAAAATGATAAGCAGCAATGCGGCGTTGTTCTTCAAGAACCTTGTAAATTTGTTTGTCTGTCTGGTAGAATTCATTGTTAGCCTCCGTTTTTGTTTGTTGAGATTGTTTACCTGTTTTTTGCCGTTTATACCGATATTTAGCAAATTTTAATGATTTTAACTTTGGGTTGTGCAACCTGTATTGCGATTTTTGACTGTTTGACACCGTTTTATATGCGGTTTTTTGTTTTTTGTGCGTCTTTTTTGTCGCAAAAAGTCTGATACGGTAGCAAAAATTTGCGACGACACGCTTAGTAACTGTCAAGTATCAGCGGACTGCCCACCGTTACGTTTTTACCGTCGAAAGCAATCTGAACGTTTACCAAATTTCCGTCCAACCACACCCCGCCTGCAATTTTGTTGCTTTTTCCGCACAGCACAACGAGATTGTCAAACCGTTGCCGTGAAGTGATGTTAAGATTCAGACTGCGGACGACGTTCCAAAAGTCTTCGGTGTTGCCTTCAAACTTCACACTGATGCCCTGCACGTTGTCGCATTTGGCAAAAGTTTCAGCAAAAGTTTCCCTTTCACATTCCACCAAAAAGCCGTTGCCGACATTGATTGCCTGCAATGATGTTTTTGTGCAGTACACCGTTATTTTTGCGTCTTGGGAAAAGTGTATTGCAAATTTGTCGAAAGATTTAGGCATAAAGTACAGCATTGCTCCAAGTAGCACCACCGTTAAAGCCAAAATGTAAAATGTTCGTTTCATATCAACCTTTGATAATATTTTTGACCAAAGGACGCTTTTCAAACTGCGGAAAATAAAAATATTGTCGCATTTAGACAATTACCGTCGAAACGCTGAAATCGGGTTTCTACTGTTTTTGAAAGCAGAAACTTCCTTTGGAAGAACAATTTTCTCGATAAAATTTGCCCTGCCAAATTGACGGCGGAAATCAAAATTGAACTGAACTTTTGATAACGCAAAAACACCGACATGTTAAGTTGTTTACACTGTTTTCCGACGATTATTTTACCGTTTACCAACGGAAAACCAAAACGATTAAAATTGAAACAGACAGTTGAAAACGCAACAGCCAAAATTGAAATTTTTTTGGTCTGCGTACAATATGGAAAAATTAAATACTGCTTTAACAACGACAAAACAATTAGCGCCGACAAAAAGTTGCAAACAATGTCCAGGACTGTTGCACTTGTTTGCCCCGCTTAAAACAATGTGTAATTGAAGGGCAAAACAATGCGTGAAAATCCGTAAATAACACTGCAAATAAAGTACAAAAAAACAAGTCCGAAAAATTCGGACTTGTGCTCTGCCTGTTGTAAAATTATTCGTACAGTTTGGACACGGGCAAATCGGTGTACACACGCTCGATTGCTTCTGCAAACAGATGGGAAATGGTAACAACTTCGATTTTGTCGATTTTTTTACTTTCCGGCAATTCGATGGTGTCCAACACCACAACTTTGGACAAAACGCTGTTTTGCAAACGTTCTATTGCAGGACCGGAAAGTACGGCATGGGTGCAACAGGCAATTACTTCCTTTGCTCCGTTGTCCACAACGGCTTGCGCACCCTGACAAATTGTGCCTGCGGTGTCTATCATATCGTCAATCATAAGGCACACCTTGCCTTTAACATCGCCGATAATGTTCATTACTTCCATCACGTTGGGTTTGGGACGGCGTTTGTCGATGATTGCCAACGGCAAATTGAATTTTGTTGCCAACGCACGGGCACGGGTTACGCTTCCCATGTCGGGGCTGACAATAATCATATCCTGCGGAATGCCTCCCTTGCTGAAATGCCTTGCCAAAACGGGCATTCCCATGAGGTTGTCCACGGGGATGTTGAAAAATCCCTGCAACTGAGTGCTGTGCAAATCCATTGTAAGCACCCTGTTTACGCCGGCTGTCTGCAAAAGGTCGGCAACAAGTTTTGCGGAAATGGGGTCCCTTGCACGAGCTTTTCTGTCCTGACGGGCGTAGCCGAAATAGGGAATTACCGCCGTGATTCGTCCTGCGGAAGCACGCTTCATTGCGTCGATGATGATGAGCAAGTCCATCAGATTTTCATTTGTGGGACTGCACGTGGACTGAATGATGAAAACATCGCAACCACGCACCGTTTCTTTGATGCTGACAGATGTTTCACCGTCGGAAAAACGGGAAACTTCCATTTGTCCCAAAGGCAAATCCAACTGATTGCAAATTGCCTCCGCCAATTTCTTGCTGGCATTTCCGGCAAAAATTTTGATACTTCCGTGTGTTTGATTCAGCATACGTCCCTCCGTCAGATACGTTTGCATTGTAGTTTTATTTTAATATGACATTGAAAAAGTGTCAAGCAAAATGCACGCCAACAGTTTTTTGCCAACGTCCGCCGACAAGGCAAAAACGCCTTTGCGCCCTTTACCTCATCCGGTGCCGATAAAAAACTTCAAATTTGCAAACTTGCACAAAACAAACGGAACGACACAACGCAAACGCATTTCGACGCCTGCGTTACTTCATCCACTCACGGATTATTTCCAACAAGCGGGATTTGTACACAATGTTACCGCTTCCGTTGCCTTCGCCTCCGACAAAACACAACGGCGGATACACAACGCACCACCAGTTGTTGCCGCTGCCGGAGCCGAGTTCTATTATCAAAGCGTCGTACACGCCGCTGGGAAGAGTAAACCCGTTGTAACTTCTGTCGGGAAATTGTTCGGCGCACAATTTGACGGTGGCACGGTACTTTTTGCCCTTTTCCGCAAGCACCTTGTCGCACACCGATTTTATCCCGTCGAGGTGCTTCTTTACCACCTGCATTGCCTTTTCCTTGGTGGTTGCCTGCGTGAGATAGGGGGTGAGATAGTCGACGACTGCCGCTTTTACCGTGTATTTGACGCTTTGGTCGTCGCTGTTGTTGCTGTCGGCACGAATGTGAATACGCAAAAATTCCGTATTGGTTGGCATTGAAGGCACGCAAAACGCCAACACTGCCACCAACACCACAACGGCAATTACAACTGCTTTTTTCATACAAACACTTCCTTTGGTTTTGATGTTACAGTTGTTGCCTGCAAACAGACTTTCTATCAAACTTCAAAGTGATTTTTTTGACGAAAAAAAAGTTTTTGTGCCGCACTTGCCCCGTATGTCGAAAATACGTTCTGACATTTGTGAAAACAATGTTGCGTTGAGTGTTTGAAACATCCGAAACATTGCACACACAATCACAGCCGCAACGCTCAACTGTCTTGCACGGTTGCAATTTTCGTAAGTTGAATTTTACAACTTATTTTACAATAACAACAAAAAAAGTTGTGCAGACAAATTGTAGGTAACTGTCATGCACAACTACTGATATTACACTATTTGCACGCCGCATCCCACACTTTGGCACAAAATCGTGTTGTACCCCTGT
Source organism: Corallococcus sp. CAG:1435 (assembly GCA_000433775.1). Taxonomy (GTDB): domain Bacteria; phylum Bacillota; class Clostridia; order Christensenellales; family CAG-314; genus Fimimonas; species Fimimonas gallinarum. The sequence continues at coordinate 31,163 of HF998498.1, forward strand.
TGTTGCAGTTGACGTGTTGCATTGCGTGCCAGAGTTTCCCTCTCAAACGCTACAAAATAGGCACTGCCGCTTCCCGTCATGCAGGGATGAAGTTGCAGATTTTCGCATGTAGAAAGATACTTTTCGGCGTAGTCGTTGAAACTTTGCGAAGCATGCTGTAAGCCGTTGCAAAACATTGCCGTGGCTTCCTGTACTCTTCCGTCGCACAGTACTTGCGACAAAATGTCGTTGTCGACGCTTGCGCCGACGGTGCGGAAACTGTCCCACCTTGCAAAAACGTCCTTGGAAAGAACACCCTGCGGAAACAAAGTTACGGCAAAAAACAGTTTGTCTTGAAAAGGCAATTTTTGCACGTCGTCGCCTTTCCCTTTCATTCGGCACAAACCGCCTGTCAGCATCATATTGACGTCGCTGCCCACCTCAGCGCAAATTTGACGGACTTCTTCCGACGAAGTTTCCTTTTGGTGCAATTTGCAAAGACAATACACAACTCCGACGGCGTCGGCAGAGGAACCGCCCATACCTGCGCCTACGGGAATGTGCTTTTCCACGGCAATGTCGCACCCGCATGTGCCGAAACGGCGTTGAAATGCCACGGCTGCCTTGTAGGCGGTGTTTTGACGTAGCGGAATGTTTGTTCCGCTTACCGTTACTTCACTGTCGTTGCGCAACGTTAAACTGACGGTGTCAGAAATATCCACACTGACGGCAATGCTGTCGATAGGATGAAATAAGCCCTGTTTTTTGTACACGTTCAAAGACAGATTGAGTTTTGCAAAACATTTTACTTTCATAACTTATTTATTATTGTACCACAACACACAAACATTGCAAATAGTTTTGTAGAAATGCAAACAAGCACATTTGTACAAATGCAAAAATGCACAACTGTTAAATTTTTACACTTGTTTGTTTTGACACAGCAACCTGACGGCGAGTTTTAACCGTTAACAACGTTTATTTGCCCATTGCGAGGGCGTGTGTGCCGCTTTTTTGTTGCAAGTGCGCTACGCCCTGCGCCCTTTCCATTGTCCGAAGGCGTTTACGGCATGGATTTTGTAAAATTTCAAGGCAATTTCTATTTTCGATGCATTTTTCCTATAATGCCCCTTTGACACAGCAACCTGACGGTGAGTTTTGACCGTTAACAACGTTTATTTGCCCATTGCTATGGCGTGTGTGCCGCTTTTTTGTTGCAAGTGCGCTACGCCCTGCGCCCTTTCCATTGTCCGAAGGCGTTTACGGCATGGATTTTGTAAAATTTCAAGGCAATTTCTATTTTCGATGCATTTTTCCTATAATGCCCCTTTGACACAGCAACCTGACGGTGAGTTTTGACCGTTAACAACGTTTATTTGCCCATTGCGAGGGCGTGTGTGCCGATTTTTCGTTGCAAGTGCGCTACGCCCTGCGCCCTTTCCATTGTCCGACGGCGTTTACGGCGTGGATTTTGTAAAAATTTAAGGCAAATGTCTATTGTTGGTTATTTTTCCACGATATTCCCCTTTGGCACAGCCAACAAATGCTACAATGCCACCTGAAAAGGCAATTTTACAACGAATTTGTGCTGAACATACAAATACATTTTGGAAAACACGCAAAATACAAACTGCCTAACGGTAGTTTACTGCCGTTATTTTGACAAATCACAGTTTTTTGCACAAAGACAAAGTGCATGCGAAAATGCCGACAGTCAGGCAAAAGTACAAAAATGCAAAAGAAAACCCCGAAAAAACTTTCGGGGTTTTGAATGGTTTTGAAATGTGTTGAAAGATTATCTCTTGCTGAATTGCGGAGCCTTACGAGCCTTCTTCAAACCGTACTTCTTTCTTTCCTTCATACGGGGGTCACGAGTCAAAAATCCGTTTTTCTTCAAAACGGCTTTGTCTTCGCCTGCAATAACCAATGCACGGGAAATTCCGTGACGGATTGCGCCTGCCTGACCTGTGTAACCGCCGCCGATTACGTTTACTTCGATGTCGTACTTTGTGAGAGTTTCCGTAGCGTTAAGAGGTTGACGCACGATGTACTTCAAAGTGTCAAGTCCGAAGTAGGTGTCGATGTCACGCTTGTTGATTGTGATTTTGCCGTTTCCGCCGGGAATAAGTCTGACACGGGCAATGGACTTCTTTCTTCTGCCGGTTCCCCAAAACTGAACCTTTTTCTTTGTTGCTGTTTTAGCCATTGTTTATTCCCTCCTTATCTAAGCTCCAACACTTCGGGGTGTTGTGCTTCGTGCTTGTGTTCCGCACCTTTGTACACACGCAATTTGGTGAGCATCTGTCTGCCGAGACTGTTTTTGGGAAGCATACCCTTTACCGCTTTCATAACGGCAAAATCGCTTCTTTCTGCAATCAGTTTGCTGTACTGCGTTTGTTTGAGGTGTCCCGGTCTTGTGGAACGGCGCACATAGTATTTATCCATAAGTTTGTTGCCTGTGAGTACCACCTTGTCGCAGTTGATTACAATTACGCAATCGCCTGTGTCCACGTGCGGTGTGAAGGTGGGCTTGTTCTTTCCACGAAGGACGGCAGCCACCTGACTTGCAACACGTCCGAGAGGATGTCCTGCAGCATCGACAACGTACCATTTTCTTTCAACGGTTTCTTTCTTTGCCATGTAAGTTTTTACCATTTCAGTTTCTCCTGATATTTAAGTTTGTTTGCTGTTCACGGTTGAACAATTACCGCCAGTGGAATGCGGTTTAGACACAGCAGAGCTTAAAATACTGCGCCGAATTATTCACAGCCTTTCTATTATACAAACAGACGTTTTTCTTGTCAACTGATTGACAAGCATTTATATATATTTATTTAGTGATTTCCGCCACTTTTCCTCTTCCGAAATATTCCACAACTGCCTGAACGGGCAACAGCACCAACACCAACGGTGAAAAAGCAAGTATCACCGTGGACGCCACCACTATTTGCAGAGAAAGCGACAGTTCCTCGCCCAGATTACGCTTTTCCTTCACGACGATGAGGCAAACCGCTATTTCGCCCAACACGCATGCAACGGAAAGAATAGCAAAGATGTAGCAGGTGCCGTTGATGTCCCACATGGTAACAAGACGGAAAGTTGCGTAGTGGTCGGGGGTGTAGAACACTGCCGACCCGTCGTTGAAAAAAACCAACCTTTCCGCGCCACGGTTTTTGACATTATACCCCGCAGAATAAATATCGCACTCCGTCATCGGCAGGTTGTCGGGGTTTTCTATCAGTTGTTCCCTGTTTTGAAATTCGTTTCCGCCAACGTTGATACCGTCTATCTCCGTCAACGACAAATTGCCCGCCTCCGCTTTGTTGACGAAATTGGAAGGCAGTTTGGCGTAGGTGTAAATGTACAACGCCACCTCCTCCTTGCCGTGGTAGGTTCCGTCCTCTCTGACGGTGTTCCATGTGCTGAGGGAAACAACGGCAAACGCCACCGCAAGAAACATAAACAGGCACATTGCCGTGCGAAGTTTGCTCATACCGTTTTTGTTACGCTTTTTCATAATACACCTTTTCCAAAGTAAGCCCCTTGGCAGGAAGGGTTTTTACCGCTATTTTTTTGCCCGATAACATTTGTTTGAGGTTTGTTTCGTCCCTTTTTCCGTTGCCTATTTCCACAAGCAATCCGCACATAAGCCGCACCTGATTGTACAAAAAGGCGTTACCGTTCACCCAAAAACATATCACTCCCTTTTCTTCCTCAACACGGAAACTGTTGATTGTGCGAACGGTGCCTTTAAGGTTGCTGCCCGTGTTCTGAAAGGCGGCAAAGTCGTGCGTACCCACCAACAAGGATGCCGCTTTCTGCATGGCGGTTACATCCAGAGGCTTGTACACCTGCAGACAGTTTACGTCCAAAGTGGGTTTGCGCACGGGGGAAACGTACACACGGTAACAGTAGGTTTTGGACAGGGCGTCGAAACGTGCATCGAAATCGTCGGCAACTATTTGAGCATCGGTAAGGGCAACGGAAGCAGGCAGTCGCAAATTTACCCCCAAACACAGTTTGAAAGTGTTTACCTTTTTGTCGGTGTCGAAGTGAACCGTCTGCCCACGAGAATGTACCCCGACGTCGGTGCGCCCTGCGGCATACACCCTGACAAAATCGCAGTCGAAGTAGGAACATAGGGCTTTTTCCAGCGTGTCCTGCACGGAAATGCCGTTTTTCTGACTTTGCCAACCGCAAAAATCCGTCCCGACGTATTCAACTGTAAGTTTAACTCTTGTCATGTTTTGTTGCCTTTTGGTGCAAAAAACCTTGCACCGTGTGTAAAAATTTTGTAACTGTAACCGTATTGCATTTACGTTGATATTTTGCGGCGACACTGTTGCTTTCAAAATTTGTTCAGGTAGCCGCAAAAAACAAGAGCCACGCTTTGCGCCACGCCTTTTGAAGTTCAGAAATACAGCCAAGTGATGTTTGACCAACTGTTTTGCATGCCGTACACCACAAACACCGCCGTGAAAAACAGCACCACCACAATTGCTCCGACAAAATCTCTCCACGAAACTTTCATTACACGCATTTGTGTGCGCACGGTTGCGCCTTCGTAGCAACGGCTGTTCATGGCGTTGGCAAGTTCCTCCGCACGGCGGAAACCGCCCACCAACAAGGGGATGAGAATGGGCACAAAGGCTTTGGCACGTTTGACAAGGTTGCCTGTGTCGAAGTTTGCTCCACGTGCTTTTTGCGCACGGATTATTCTGTCCGTTTCCTCAATAAGACTGGGAATAAAGGACAAAGTGAGGCTCATTATCAACGCAAGTTCGTGCACGGGAAAACGCACCACACGCAAAGGCTTCATCAGACTTTCTATTGCGTGGGTGAGATCCACAGGCGTTGTGGTGAGGGTAAGCAAACTTGACCCCATAACCAGATAGGTCAGACGAAGCAACATTTTGGCGGCAAATTTCAAACCCTCATCGTAAATTTGAAAAATCCACCATTCCCACAAAAGATTGCCCGTTTTTGTGAAAAATACGTTGAGAAGCACCGTCAAAGCAAGCAGTATTATTATTCCTTTGATGGATTTCAGTATTGACTTCAACGGCACTTTGGAAAAGGCTATTGCCAACAGCAGAAACAGCGTCAGCCAGGCAAAACCTACAAAACTTACCACAAAGAATATGCCCACCATAAACACAAGGCACAGCACAAGTTTGACTCGTGCGTCCATTTTGTGCAGAAAGGAATCGGCAAGGTAGTACTGTCCGAAAGTTACGTCACGCAACATTTCCGCCACCTCCCGCAAGTTTTGTTACCGCCTGAAAAATCTCTTCCACCGTGCGACAGTCTTGCAAGACAATGCCGTCTTTTTCCAGCCTGTTCATGAACTGCGCCATTTGCGGCACTTCCAAATTCATCCGACGTATTTCCTCTTCCTTGCGGAAAAGTTCACGGGGCGGAAGGTCGAAGGTGATTTTTCCGTCGCAGAACACAAGTACTCTGTCGGCGTTTTCAAACACTTCGTTCATGTCGTGGGAAACCATTATTACCGTGGTGCCTTGCTCTTTGTTGAGTTTGTGCACCAGTTGCAGTATTTCCTTTTTGCCTCGGGGGTCCAACCCTGCGGTAGGTTCGTCCAGCACCAGAACTTTGGGTTTCATTGCCAACACGCCGGCAAATGCCACACGGCGTTTTTCTCCTCCGGAAAGGTCGAAGGGGGATTTTTTAGCCACTTCTTCAACATTCATTCCCACAACTTCCAACGCTTCTTTGGCAAGTTTTTCGCACGTTTCCCTGTCGTAGCCGAAATTTTTGGGACCGAAACACACGTCGTCAAGCACGGTGTCGGCAAAAAGTTGGTACTCGGGATACTGAAAAACCATGCCTACATCGTGGCGCAATGCTTTGAGGTCGGGCTTTTTGGCTGCAAGGTCGTAATCCAACACCTTCAAGTTTCCCTGTTGAAGTCGAATAAGCGCATTGAGATGTTGGGCAAATGTTGTTTTGCCACTGCCTGTGTGTCCGACTATTGCCACAAATTCGCCGTCGTTTATTGTAACTGTGATGTCGTCCAGGGCTTTTTTCTCAAAGGGAGATTTCTTGTTGTAGGTGAAAGTCAGATTTTGCGCAATAATTGACATACCCTACCTCCCAATTCCGTGGCGTCCGTGCAGTTTTCGTCTACGTCCAAGCCACTTTCTTTAAGCATTCTTGCAAGTTTGACTGTACGTGGCGGTTGTAACCCCACTTCGTCCAGCAAACTGCGGTTGGAAAAAATTTCCATAGGCGTGCCTGTTGCCACAATGTGTCCGTTGCTCATAACCACAACTTTGTTGCAATCCAGCACCTCTTCCATAAAGTGAGTTATCAGCAGTACAGTCATTCCCTCTTTGTTGAGGCGGTGCGCCACTTCCAACACTTCCTTTCTGCCCTGCGGGTCCAGCATGGCGGTGGACTCGTCCAGCACAAGCACCTGCGGTTTTATTGCAAGTGCGCCTGCAATGGCTATGCGCTGTTTTTGTCCTCCCGACATCTTGTGAGGGGAATTTTTGGCAAAAGCCTCCATGCCCACCTGTTGCAACGCCGTTTGCACACGCTCGACAATTTCCGGTTGAGGTACGCCCAGATTTTCCGGTCCGAAGGCGACGTCCTCTTCCACGATACTTGCCACCATCTGATTGTCGGGGTTTTGAAACACCATGCCGACACTCTTGCGTATTTCAAAAATATTTTCCTTTTCCGACGTGTCCAAACCGTTTACCGTAACTGCGCCTTTGGAAGGCACAAGCAACCCGTTGGTGAGTTTGGCAAGGGTGGATTTCCCGCATCCGTTGTGTCCCACAAGCGCAACAAAAGAACCCTTTTCAATTTCAAGGGTTGCATTTTCCACACCAACAACTCTTCCTACCGAGCCGTCGTCGTTGTACGTCTTGTAGTAGTAACTTACGTTGTCGTACTTAATTACCGTGTTGTTTGTAGAGTCCTTCATTTTCACTCCGTTTGACTGTCGTGTGCTAATTATACAGTTTTTGAAGATTTTTGGCAAATAAGTTGCAGTATATTTTATATTTTACAATAAGAAATCGCACAAGCAAGAAATAACGTAACAAAGCAAGCGCATAAAAAACGCTTTGCGTAAAAAATATCGACAACGGCTGTCGGCAACGGCGAAAAAATTTTTTAGAAAAAGATACGACGACGCTACGGCATTTTGGAAAAGTTTTTTCAAAATATGCCGTAAAACTATTGTATTGCACAATAAAAATTTTGAACAAACGAGCCAAACGCCAACAAAAAGTTGAAAAGTTTGCTCCGGCACAAGCACAAACCTTGAACAAACGGCAAAAAACGTAGGTTCAGGGCAAAGCAACCGCCCTTGTGCTTTCATCCGTTGACAAAACACAAAAAAGGTGGTACACTTTCGCCGTAAGAGACAGCCGAACGGTTGCGTGGGGAAACTCACGAGGAAAGTCCGAGCACCACAGAGCAAGAGTGCAGGATAACGTCCTGTGGAGGCGACTTCAAGGAAAGTGCAACAGAAATATACCGCAACTTCGGTTGTAAGGGTGGAAATGCAGGGTAAGAGCCTACAAACGTGTTGGTGACAACTCGTTAATGTAAACCCCACTCGGTGCAAGAAATGAGATAAAATGCCTGCTCGGCATCTCGACATAATTCGCTGGAGGCTGTCGGTAACGACAGCAGTAGATAGATAACCGTTCAAGACAGAACTCGGCTTACAGACTGAACTCTTACAAACGTGAAGCCTTTCGGGCAGTACCCGAAGGGCTTCTTTTTTTATTTTATTGCACAAAGTGCCAAAGTGCGCAGTACCGCACAAAAGTTACTTCAAGTAAACTTTTCATCCTACGTCGAACCACGTTTTTTATTGTAACGCCGTTACAAAGGCGGTTTGTAAAATCGAGGAAATGCAGGAACACTTTGATGTAACTTTTCCGCAAACATCAGTTACATTTGCATGCATTTGCAAATTTTTGTGCGTATCAAATTGAGTCTTGCAAGTGAAAATTCTGCAAACCGACAATGTTGTTTTACTGTTCAAAGACGGTTGAACACAACAACCGTCTGAAAAGGCGGGATAGTTTGCCTGAAAAAAATTGAAAAAAACTTTTTCGCCCTTTATGACAGCAAAACTCATGCATAGAGACCGATTTTTCGACGCAAAATTTCAAACAGTATCCTGCCGTTGCCGTTAGTTTTCCTTTGATGGCGCTTTCTTTTTTCTTAGGATTTTTCGTGTGGCAAGTAGAACGTCTGCACAGGTCCCGTATCACGCATGAGCGTTTTTCCGTCACGGAATTTGAAAACATACAAAACAGTAATGTAGATGTCCCCCACGCAACCGCCAAAATGCATGGCAAAAAGTGCGGCGAGCAACAAAAACCACACGGTGTTTTGCAGGAAAAACATCGGAACGATAAAGGCGATGCTGAAAATAACAAAGGGCGCAAGCAAAGCGCACAACGACGCCGTGCGGTACACAAAAACGTCGGGTACTCCGCAATAGGCGCATGTCATCGTAACGCCGAATGTCAACTTACGTTTGGTGAAAGCCTTGTAAACAACTCCGTGCACAAGTTCGTGAAGCACAATGTAGACAATGAAGCCCACAACGAACAAAAGCAACGCCAAAATTTTCGTGAAATCGGGCAATGTGAGAAACTGTTCCTTAATAAGGGATACATCCGTTCCGAAAGCAAAATACAAAACGGCAAAGGCTCCCACCATCATGACCAAACTCAGCAAATTGAAAACAACCGCAAAGGGGGCTTTCGTAGCGTCCACAGTTTTTACTAACCGATAATTTTCCGGCAATTTTTCTTCGAAATGTTTCACAATTTTACTCCTTTACAAATTTTTTGCAACCGTATATATTTTTTTGGTACCGAATCAATGCAAATGTTGCCTCGCAACGCCATGCAAAAGCACTTTTGCTCTTTTTCGCACATTTTTTCAAATATGGCACAGGTTTTTGCCTGACGACGAATTTTTGTGCGTATCAAATTGAGTCTTGCAAGTGAAAATTCTGCAAACCGACAATGTTGTTTTACTGTTCAAAGACGGTTGAACACAGCAATCGTCCGAAAAAGGCGGGATAATTTGTGCTGAAAGATTTGAAAACAAAGTCTTTCGCCGTTTTTTAAAGATACAGCTTTGAAAAACAACAAAATTTACTCGCAAACGCTCCTACAAACCGCCGTTTGGGCATGGCTTTCTGCTTTTTGTCAAAGCAAAATTTGCTTGTGTTTTCTTTGTTTGTATTTTTTCAGAAGGTAAAAACGACACTACACCGCAGCGCTCGCTACTGACGTGCAAGAAAGTCGTCGACATTTTCGCAGTCCACGAAGGCGCAGGTTTTTTCGATGCGGTAATCGCCGACAAGGTTGTGTTTTGCCATCAGGTGGCAAACCAATCTGTCGGGACGCAAGTTGCTGTTTCCCGTTGCCAACATCACCTCCGCCGTGTCGCAGTCCACCTTTTTCGCAGAAAAAATCCTGTCGGAAACCTCTTTTGTTACTGTGTTGCCACGTTCCGTGTAACTAATTTGGTAGTGAGGGGAACAAATTTCCTCTACCACGTTGCCGATGCCTTTGGCGTACAAGGTGAATTGCGCCCTGTTTATCTGCGACGCAAGGTTAACCTTTTTTTCAAATACCTTCACGAAACGTATTCCGTGGGGGCAGACGGCATTGAGTTTTTGCAAAATATCGGGACAAAGTACCGTTTTTGCCGATACGTATTCGCAAAAACTGTCCACGCCCAAAGGTATTGCAGGGGAAAAACCCAATTCCATGTGGGGATTGTATCCCTGTGAATACTCCACTTCCAACCCTGCACGTCTGAAAATGTAGGTTACGGCACGCAATGTGTCCACATGGGCGGCAAGCGCCGCCGTGGAAGTTTTTTCAAATTTCAAAATTACCATGTTGCCACCCCGTTACCGTTCATTTTGTTTGCCGTCGCAACGTCTGTTGCCCTCCGTTTCGGTGCAGAAGCCGTATTTTTTCAGACCGCACCCGTTGCACTGTTTTGTACAAGAGGGTGTTGTCTGCGCCTGCATTGCACGGTTGTACTCACGCTTGAAATACTGCTTGGTTACGCCGACGTTGACAAAATCCCACGGCAAAAGTTCATCCAACGACTTTTCCGACACAATGGCGTTGACGTCCACGCCCAAAGCATCAAACGCCTCGGAATAATACTGAAAGCGGAAATGCTCGCTCCAAGCGTCGAAGCGCGCACCGTTGAGGTACGCTCTGTAAAGGCTGTCGGCAACGCTTCTTCCTCCACGGGCAAGCACCGCCTCCATCAGCGAACCGTCGTAGTCGTTGTAGGCAAAGGAAAAACCGCCCTTTTTCAGCCTTTCAAAAAGGTACCGTTGCTTTTGGTCGATGTCGCTGCGTGAAGCAAAACCGCACCACTGAAAGGGAGTGAACGGCTTGGGAATGAAGGTCGAGCAGGACACGGAAACACGCAAGTCCTTTGCGCTGTTTCGTACCTGCTTGTACAACTTCTTTACCCGATAGGCAATGTCGCAGATGCCTTCCACGTCTTCCATTGTTTCGGTGGGAAGTCCCAACATAAAATACAGTTTCACAGAGGAATATCCCTGCAAAAATGCCTGTTCCAAAGTGGAAAAAATGTTGTCGTCGGTGATGTTTTTGTTTATGACGTTGCGCAGACGCTGTGTGCCAGCCTCAGGCGCAAATGTGAGGGAACTTTTCCTGTTGCCCTCAGCCATCTGACCTTTGAAACTGTCCAGACGCAAACTGGGCAAATTGAGTTGCACGTGATTTTGCCTGGCATAGGGAAGCAACCTGTCCAAAAGGGGCATAAGTCCGCTGTAATCGCCCGTTGACAGACTGTTGAGGGAAAGTTCGTCGTAGCCTGTGCTTTCCAGCAGCGTTTTGCAAAGGTCGAAGGCGTTGTCCACCGTGCGTTCCCTCACGGGACGGTAGATAAACCCAGCCTGACAGAATCGGCAACCGTTGGCACAGCCTCGGAAAAGTTCCGCCACAGCCCTGTCGTGCACTATTTCCATGTTAGGCACAAGTTGAGTGTGCGGGGTGAAGGTAGTGTTGAGATCCTTTTCGATGTTTCGCCACACCTCTCTGTCGGGAAGGGAAATCACCTTGTCGCCATCGTACACGGCGGGGTGCAGAGAGGGTACATAGATACAACTGTATTTTTCATCTACCAAACGCAAAAATTCCTTTTTGGTGCCGTGAAATTTGCGGTAGTCTTCCAATATCTGAGGCCACGGTGTTTCCCCTTCGCCCACAAAGAAAAAGTCGAAAAACTTGTACATAGGCTCGGGGTTGACGGTGCATGGTCCGCCTGCCACGATGAAGGGAAATTCATCGCCTCTTTCCTCACTGTTGACGGGAATTCCGGCAAGCGTCAGCATGTGAAACACGTTGGAGTAGCACATTTCGTACTGCATGGAAAACCCCACAAAATTGAATTTTTTAAGAGGCGTTTGCGTTTCCAGACTGCACAGCAATTTGCCCTGTGCTTTCAGGTAGTTTTCGTAGTCGGCAAAGGGAGTGTAACATCTTTCGCACACCACGCCATCCAACGAGTTGAAAAGATAGTACAAAATGCGTACGCCCAAATTGGACATTCCCACTTCGTAACTGTCTGCCACGCACATGCAAAAACGCACGTCGCAAGGCTTGTTCATATCCGGTGTGTTGAATTCGCCGCCGAAGTACCTGTAAGGTTTTTGTACGCTGTCCGTTAGTTTAGTCAAAATTTTCTCCTGTGGCAAAATTTGCCTGTAATTTACTGTACTTGTATTTCAAAACGACTCCGCAACAGTGTCGGAGCCGTTTTTTAGTGTTAATTTGTTGGGACGAATGCAACCTCACAGCACCATTGTTGCCATCAACGTGCCGACAAGGTTCAATTCCTCACCCTGTACGATTTTGTATGTTATGCCGAAGTGCGACAGATATTCGCCGAGGTATTTTTCAAACCAACTGCGATACCCCACCAGACGGTTGAAGGTTGTTCCTTCCGCCACAACGGCAACGGGAAGGGACTTGTCGGTGCAGGTAACGGATGCCGTCGCCGCATTTGTTATTGCACCAAGTTTGGCGGCACGCTTTATCAGTTGACGGCACACTTCACGGGCAAATTCCCTGTCCTTTTCGGAAAGCATATGGTAAATTGCGCCGTCGTCTTCTGTGAGAAACTGCGAAACGTCTTTCAGATCGAAGGCACCGACGGCACTTTCGATGTAGCCTTCTTTGAGGGCAACGCACAGCGCCTCGTGTATTATTTCCGCAAGATATTTGCCGCTTGTCATCTTTTCGTACAGTTGACTGTTTGGCAAATCGGTGCGGTGTATTGCCGCTTTGTCGAAATCGCCCATGGGGAATTTGTCGTAGCCGCCACATTCCATGTTGACGAGCATTTTGCCTTTGGGAAGCCCCTCCACCTTGGTTATTTTGTCGGTGTCCACAATGCAACAGATATTTGTGCCTGTGCCATAGATGTAGCCGAGGTAAGTGGAAAACTTTTCGTGGGAGGTTGCCATTCCGCCAAGCAAGGTGGCAACGGTGTCGTTGAGAATTACTATCTTGCGGGGTTTGTCGCTGTACTTAGCGAGGGAAGCCAGCGTTTCGGCGCCCACTTTGGTGCCTATTACTTCCGGCGCTTTCACTTCTTTGCTGAAACTGACCACTTCTCCGTCCATGTCGCTTGCCATGTTGACGGGATAGGAAAAGCAAAAGCCCACATCGTCGCCGTCATCGCAAAGATAGGCTATGTTTTGCGCTATTCTGTCGTAAAACTGCTGCTTTGACAGCACCTCTCCGCCGGAAGCGGGCATGGTAGTCTTGCGGAGTTTTTCAATTACCGCTTTGCCGTTTTGGTCGAAACTGCCTACGGCGGAACGGAAGTTTGTACCGCCTGCGTCAATGAGAATACGCTTGCCGAATTTGATTTTTGAACGGTCGATATTGCACAGATAGGTGGGAATCATGGGAATTGTTTGCCCCTTTTGGCAAAGTCCCTTGTGCATATCGTCGACAAACAACTTTATCTGCTCTTGTTCGTTTACTTCCTCTGCCGTCTGTTTGTGAACTTTCAAAAATTCCAACGCTTTGTTTTTCATACAATCTCCTTGCAAAAATTCTTCAACGGTTTGAATTGCTAGGTCATCGGTTGCAGCCATTTCCGCCACACGTCTTTCCCGCATAATGTCCTGCTCGCTGGAAAAGGAGTTTTTGAGATACACGTTGCCCTTAGCCAACTTGGAAGAGTACCTTCCGCCGTTGGAAAATATCTTTTTCAGCACACTGTACAGTTGCTCGCTGTCGGACAATTCCAACGAACGTGCCAGACAAAAAACCTTTCCGTGTAAGGACTTTCCCTCCGAAGGCACCGTTTGGGCAAAAGCCTTTATTTTTTCCACCGCCTGCTGTGTGAGGTGTTTTTTGGAAACCTGCCCTTCCAAACTTACAGGACGCACCAACTGAAAATTTTCGTTGCTTCCGATGCGCACACGGTACTTTTGCAAAAGTTGTTCCACCGAAAGGTTACTTTCGCCGACAAGGTACTTCAACGTCTGCAAAGACATCCACGCATCGTCTTCGGAGTTGTGTTCGTGGTAAGTTATGCCAAGTTCCGCCGCTATTTTGGAAAGCGCCTTTACGTCCTTTTCACCCTTGTACAGTTTGTACAGCAACTGCGTGCAGATAAAGCGGAAATTTATGGAAGGCAGACGATACCTTTTGCATGCGGCGTTGAGCATGCGCACGTCGGCGTCCACCGCATGTCCCATTACAATGTACTGCGGATTTGTCAAAAAGTCCCTGATATTTTGATAGACGTGAGCGAAATCGGGGGAACTGTTGAGCAGTTTTTTGTCCAGATGCAAGTCTATGCCCACGTTTTTGCGTGTGCCGTTGAGGTTGTACGCCGTTTTCGGATTAACCCATATATTGGTTTTGTACAGTATGTTGAAATTTTCGTCGGCAACGACAATTCCCACACTGCAAATGCTGTCCGGCTTGTACCCGTTGGCGGCTTCTATGTCAAAAGCAAGATAATTCATTTTCACCACTCTTTTACCCCTATACTTTACCAAATTTTTACCGATTTTGCAACACCTTTGCAAAACTACTTGCAAAGATAATGTTTTTGTTTTGTCGCTTCACAGTAAACACGGCGACAAATTTTTCATTGTTGAGATAATGTTTGAAAGCGTATTGACTGACGGGGCAAAATGCCTTATAATTAGACTGCAAATCAGTTTCAAGGAGGATATGCAATGAAACGACTGGAAAAGTTTTTTGACATCTTGGGTGAAATTATTGCCGTTTTGATGGTGGTCATCTACATAGTAGCCCTTGCCAATGCGCAATTCGGATTTTTGAGCAGCGTACCCGTTGTGGAAAAAATCATAAACATTGCCATACACTACGGCTCGCTGTTGCTTGTCGCCGTGGTAGGTTTGGAAGCAATGTCCAAACGCAACATTGTTTTCAGAATTATTTTCTACGTTTGCCTTGCCGTTATCGTTATTTTCCTGTTTTTCCCGGGAACGTACGAAAACCTCATGGGACTTATCAGTTGACAAAACACATGCGAAAAAAACTTCCCTTAATCGGGAAGTTTTTTTGTTGCAAAAAATGCGTTTTTGCAAATTAATGTTATTGTTTTTTACAAACGGTGGAATGAAAACTGTACAAAAAGCAACATTTCACCTGTGTAAAAGGTAACGTTCAGAATTGCGGCAAAGCCTAATTTTTGCCGTTCTACCGCTGCATGCGTGCTCCCTCTTTAATTGAAAAACTTTCCTTTTACAAAAGTGCGGGGATACAAGCAATCCGTTACTGCACGATATCATTTTCTGAAGTTATTTTCTTCCGACGTTGTTTTCAATGTTTTTTTCCGACGTTATTTTCCGATGCATTTTCGGGAAAAAGGACAGCAAAAACCTGGTTTGATTTTTCGCCTTGCAACAAAGGATATTTGCTTTTCAGACAGCGCACACGGGAATACACTACCGTGTATCTTTTTCTTTTGGGTTTTGTTGCCACAATCAGTTGCCATATCCCCACCGCTATCAGGAAAAATCCAAAACAGATGCGCAACAGTCTGTCCTGCGCTTTGCCTGCGAAAAATGCGCCCGCAAAGGCAAAAATACAGGCGGGAATTACCACCCACAAAATACCTTTCGGCTTGACCAACTTGTTTTTGGCGTGAATTGCAAGGGCGACCACGCACATAGGCAGGAAACTTACGAGGTTTATTGCCTGAATTGTTTTTTGCGGAATATCCAAAAAGGAAAGCAACGGCACAAGCAGTGTGCCGCCTCCCATGCCCATTCCCCCCACTATTCCCGAGAGAAATCCAAACAAAATAAGTAAAAAAACCTTCATCTGTCCTCCGCAAGCATTTTGTTTTTTTGCAACAACGACCGAACGGTGTGCAAATGCCGTTTGCCGTTGTTACAACAGCATTTTTACCCCTCCAAGCACCAACACGAGGGCGAAAATCACCTTTGCCGTGGTGCCTTTCAGTTTGGAAAGAAGCAACGCTCCCACTATTCCCCCCGCAACGACACCTGCCGTGGACCACAGCGTGGGTTGCCACTCTACGGCACCTTGCCAAAGATACACTACCGCACTTATCACTGTCAGTGGCAAAATGACCAACAACGCCGTTGCCTGCGCATTCTTTTGGTGCAATTTAAGCACGGAAAGCAACAATGTCATTACCAAAACGCCTCCGCCTCCGCCCAAAAAGCCGTTGACAAAGCCGCAAAGCGCACCGACGGACAACAAGATTACCTTACTTTTTCCTGTCATATGCATAATTTGTTTTCCTTGTGTGAGTTTATGCCCTCATTTTGATTGATTTTTATTTTAGTTTGTATTAAAATAATGTCAAGTATGCAGTTTTGCATCTGACTATTTGTATGAAAAGGTAACTAGAATGAGTAAGACAAGTAAAAAAGTAGTAAAACAACCGCTTTCTTCGACAACCGTCAGAACAATTTACATTACCGTAATTTGTTTGGTGATGGCTGTTATTTTGGCTGTGTCGTTGGCGTTGGTTTTGAAACAGCCGACAACAACACCCGATGACGGCAGCGACGGCGGCAGCAGCGGAACATCCACACTGTACATCAAAAACGGCGACTTCGCCTATTTTGACGATGAAAGCGACACTTTCCCCAAATCGGCTGACAACTGGACAACTTACACCTACAAGGCACCCGACGGAGATACGCACGGATTTACGGAAATTACCGACAGCGAAAAAGTCATCTCCGGCGTTATCGACACCGACGACGAGGCATGGACAAGCGTAAGCGCCGACCTCGCTTCACAGGGAATAACGGCAACCAACCCCGGTATTCACGACGAAGACCTTGACACAAACATTTACATGTTCGGAACAAAACATGCTACCAACGCAAGCATCTTTTCCAGCAGTTTTTCGGTAGGTTCTCAAACCTCCGCAAAAATCACAATCTGGCTGAACACCTCTTTGTTGGGCGACACCAGCAAGGCTACAATAGCGGTACAAAAGTACTCCTCCTCCAACCTTTCGGCAAAGGACGATGACAGATACGCCTACTCTTTTGAAATTGAAAAGGCAGAAGGCTGGAAAGCGTACGAACTTTATCTGTTCAACCGTGAAACAGGTTCCCGCTCCGTTGTTGTCAGCGTAGGTATCGGCAACTGCTACACCAACGACCTTGCCGACGGCGTGCTGTTTATCGACGACATCACCTACGAAACGGTTTCCGCCAACGAATACCGCAAATTCGTTGCCAACACCGAAAACACCACCAATTACGGAATAATCGGTGAAGACGACGAAATTGCAGCAAGCGAATACTCCGAACTTGTGAACTACGACGGAACGACGGCTACGCCCATCACCTTGGAAGACTACCTGTCTTTGGAAAATGCCAAGGTTGAAGGCGAAGCATATTCTCCCTTCACGCTCAACGACCACTTTTCCATTTACAGAGTGTCCAACGACGGCACAAACAAAAACACGGTGGCATTGATGCTTGACAAGTGGAACGGCAACAACATTGTTGTCAAATCCAGCGACGACCTCAAAGACCACCTGCACATCAGTTTTTGGGTGCGTGTAGACCAAAACAACGTTACCGCACAAGCAAACATAATGTTGCAATCGTTGAAGGACGGCAAGTGGGAAGATCTCAACAACGGCAGTTTCACATCGGTGGTTACAAGTCAGGAAATTGACACCGACAACAACTGCGGCTGGACAAAATACGACATCTACCTTAAACCCACCTCCGCTTCGGAAACGACGGTGCGTGTTGTGTTGGCATTGGGTAACGTCAACGGCTATTCCAGCGAAGGCAAATACACCCCCAACGGAACGCTGTTTGTAACCTCCCCCTACGTTGAAGCAATTTCCGCTTCCGACTACTCCTCCGCTTCCAGCGGTACCTACTCAAAGAAAGTGAGTCTTGTAGGCAGCACCGCTTCCACAACGGTGAACAACGGTTCTTTCTCCAACATTTCCACAAGCAACCCCTTGCAACCCACAAGTTGGATTCCCGTTTTTGCAGGTTACAACGTAATTTACAAAGACGGCAAGGGCAACGACACCATTGACGGTCTTGTAACGACGCAGGAAGCCGTGGAAGGAATTGTCGAAAGAAACAACGTCAACGGAAACGCTCCCTACTACGACGACTCCGAACAGAACATCCTGAAAATTACCAACAATACGGCAACGGCATTCGGCTACCTGTCCAACGACATTACCCTGTCGGCAAAGACGGTGTACGCATTCTCCGTGCTGGTCAAAACGGAAGGCGACGCTAACCCCTACTTCTACGTAGTCAAGAACGGCGCAGACACCCGTGCAAATGCCGTTGTGGGCAAGATTGAAACCAAAGCAGGCGCAACAGTTGCAGATGACGAAAAATTCGGACTTACTTCGAGCGCCGAAGAAGGAAACGGCTGGGCACGCTACTACATCGTGATTGCAACGGGCGAAGAAAACATGACTGTGCGTGTAGCACTTTTCAACGGAAGCATTGACGGCAACGTTAAACAGCAGGGCACCGTGTACTACGACTACGCTGCAATGAACACCTTGGGAACTTACACCGTTGATACCGACAAAGAAAGCGAAAAGACGGACCGTGAGAGAATCACCTTCACGGCATCCGAAGGATACACCGTGTTTGAGGAACTCACCGATGCGGAATTTACCGCTCTTGCAGAAAACAGCAACGTTGCAATTTCTCAACCCGATTGGACAACCATTGTGGAAAACGCCATGGCTGAACCCGTCGAAGATGACGCACCCGAAACAACTCCCGAAGGAAACAAAGTGGACGTGGCACTGCTTCTCTCCGTTATTTCCAGCGTAGCGTTGGTATGCGCATTGCTCATCGTTATCGTTGTGAAAGTGTTCAAAAAACGCAACAACTCCATTCAATAACATTAAAAACAATTAAAAAAGACGCAACTGCAATGTTGCGTCTTTTTTGTACCTTTTTGCGCTGTTGAAAGTCGTGCGGCGTTTGTAACGCTTGCACAGTAAAAAACAGTTTTCCCACACAAAAGGGCTGGGGCGGTGTACATTTTCATGATTTTGCAGTAACGCTTTTTGTCGGCAGAGTTACAATATGCAACCGACCCGTTGATACAAATGCCTTTGCAAAACAAATGTAGGCTTTTTTCAATTACCGTCTGTTGCGTCGGAAAACAAATTGGAATGTTGAATTGAGAAAGTTGCAAAGGTTATCAAATGGCAAGGTTTTTACGTTGTGCGGAACACGAGTACGTCTTGTAATTGACGGCACTGCAATTTACCGTTGAACGACGTTTTACGCACAAATGATTGTGGCAACACAAAATTCGTTGCTTAAAGTGCTGTGAAACTGCCGCAAGAAACTTTATTCACCTACAAATGCACACATTTTTGAAAACATCAAGCGAAAAAGCCTTTTTTTACAGTGAACGGTTTTGTTTCAATACACGGCACGATAATTTGCAAACAAAAAAGGGCTTGCGCCCTAGTTGATATTATTGAAGCAGAGAAAAAATTTCCTCCGCCACCTGACGTGAGGTTTTACCGTCCGTAGGCACCACGGCATTGGCAAAATGACGGTAGACGCTTTCCCTATCTGCAATTTTTTGCTGTAATTGAAGTAGGGAAA
>HF998498.1:50320-87208 GCA_000433775.1 Corallococcus sp. CAG:1435
GGAAAGATTGTCGAACAATGGTCTTGTGCCCCTTTCGAGGCGATTGAAAACGCATTGAGGGGATGTTTTCAGCCACACCACCACAGCGTTTTTACACAGGCTGTCAAAAACCTTGCACAAAGGCGTACCTCCGCCACACGCCACGACGCCGCTTTTGTCGGCAAGAGATTGAACCGCACTCTCCTCCGCAACACGAAATGCCTCTTCTCCACGGGTGCGGAAAATTTCCGCAATGCTTTGTCCCGTTGCCTTTTCCACCTCGCAATCGGTGTCGTAAAAGTCGCATTTAAGCATCTCGGCAAGTTGCTTTCCCGCAGACGTTTTGTAGGAAGCGGCAAAGCCTATCAGCACCACCTTCATTTTTTAACCTCCGACACCAAAAAATCCACGGCGTCAAGGTAACTTTGCAATCCTTTTCCGCAAAAATAACCTTGGCAAACTTCTTTCAGCACGTCGGTGTGTCGAAAAACTTCCCTTTTGGAAATGTCCGTCATGTGCACTTCGGCAACGGGAAAGGGCAGACTTTCAATGCAATCTCGCAGAGCAAGGCTGTAATGACTGTAAGCGCCGGCATTTAATACCACTCCGTCGGCATCCGTCTGTTGCAAAATGTCCACAAGCACGCCTTCGCAGTTGCTTTGACGACATTCCGCCTGCCAACCGTAACTTTCAATGTGCGATGAAATTTTCTTTTCCAACTGTGCAAGGGTGTCCGTACCGTACTGTTGCGGATTGCGTTTGCCCAGCATGTTCATGTTTACGCCGTTGAGAACCAAAATTTTCATTTTTCCCATTCCTTTTGGAAACTTTCAAAATTGTTTTGGACTTTTTTACCCGTCCAGAGGGCAAAACTTGCGTCGCCCTGGTGATACAGCATTTCTCTGCCGTCGATGAATTCCAATCCACGTTGCAAAGACTGCGCTTTCAGCCCGCTGTACCCCATGTACGCCGAAACCAGCACAAAACGCACCGACGACGGCAGTTGCAAACTTTGTTCGAAATCGCACTCCGGCACGAAGGAAAGCACTCCCTGAGGATTTTCCACTTTTTTCAAGCAATACCTACGGGAAAGGGCGTCCGCCCTGCTTTGCGTGCGGTTTACAATCTGCATATCACACCCGTACTTTTGCAACTGCTCAACGCACGCCTCCGCACCGCCTCCTGCCCCTACAATCCACAGTTTTGCGCCTTGCAAAGGCACGTTGTGCGCCTGTAAAGCCCTGACAATGCCGTAGCCGTCAGTACTTGTCGGGGTAATGTTTTTACCAACCGTATTGACGGATTTTGCACTGCAACCCAACAGCGACGCCACACGCTCTTTGAAGGGCATTGTTAGGTTGACGCCGTCAAAACCGTCAAGACAATGCAAAAGTTTTTTGTCGGAAACGTCTGCAGGAAGTTGCACGGCGTTGTAGGTACAGCAAACGTCGGCACGGGATGACAGCACGCCCATAAGCAAAGGCGAAAGACTGTTTTTCACATTGCTTCCCACCACCGCAAAGGACAGGGGATGCACGCCGACAGCCTTCAAAAAGTCGGGGAAAGACACGTCGAAATTTTCGTTGTCCACCCTGCCTCCGCCACACACCGCAAGGCACAGCACAGCCTGACTCATGGCAATGCGGTGATCGCCCAAAGCGTTGAAATGCGGTTTTTGAGTAACGTTTCCGTCACTTTCGATACACAGGTTTTCTCCCTCTGAAAAGGCACGCTGTCCGCAGACACAGACAGTACGGATTATCGCCTGAATACGGTCGCTTTCCTTGTGTTTCAGTTCCGACACGTTGCAAAACAGGTGTTTGCCCTTGGTTGCGACAGCCAACGACGCAAGTACGGGAATTTCATCTATTGCGTCGCACACCTCGCCGTAGGTTGCAAAAATAGGCGAAAGGTCGCTTTTTTCCACCAGAATGTCGGCAACGTCTTCGCCAAAATACTTTCGGTTGTTGAGAAAAGTTATTTTCGCTCCGCTTTTTTGCAAAATTTTTACCATGCCGATACGTCTTTCGTTGACGCACACATTGCGGAAAACTTTTTTTTGCCCCGAAAGCAAACACAGCGCAATAAGATATGCCACGGAGGAAAAATCGTTGGGCAAAGATATTTCAAAAGAGTGCGGACGGCTTTTTTGAATGGAAATTTCCTTGCCATGCACTTGCAACGATGCACCGATGTGCAACAAAAGATTTTCCGTGTGGTTGCGTGTCGGCACATTTTCCGTGAAGACGGTTTCTCCGTCGGCGAAAAGTCCCGCCAAAAGTACTGCGCTTTTTACCTGCGCCGAAGGAACATCGGACGTAACGTGGCACCCCGAAAGGCGTGAGGGAAGCATTTCAAACAGCATTCCCTTTCCCGTGGCAAACCTTGCACCAATTTGCGACAACGGTTGCAAAACCCTTGCCATGGGACGGCGGGAAAGGGATTGGTCGCCCACGAACTTGGCATCTACGCCAAGCCCTGCGCAAAGTCCCGCCAAAAGCCGTGCCGTAGTGCCGCTGTTGTTGCAGTCGAGAACGGTTTTTGCCGTGGGCGTTGCAATGGGGACAATGTGCGCCGTGTTACCTGAGATAGTAATTTTTGCCCCAAGTTTTCGCAAACAGCGCACTGTGGACATCACGTCGCTGCATGGCGAAAGGTTTTTGACACGGCATTCGCCGTCGGCAATCGCCGCCAAAATAAGCGCCCTGTGGGAAAGAGATTTGTCGCCACAGGACACGTTGGTTTTTATTGCAAATTGTGAAGTGAAATTAATCATTGCAAAGAAGTGTTTTCAGCGTTTCCGTGGTGAAAAAGTGTTGTGAAAAAACGCCGTTGTGTGGCAAAATCACGCACACTTTGCCGTCGGAATTCTTTTTGTCGTTGGTCATAAGAGGTATCATGCTTTCTTGAAAAGCCCTGACGGGGAAAATTTTTTTTATTTCCTGCGTCCAATGTTGCAGATAACGTGCATCCGTCAAACCCGTTTTGTACGCCAAAAGCGTTTCGTAGTACAAACCGTTTGCCACCGCTTCGCCGTGAGGCAATTTAAGGGACAGTTCCATGGCATGTCCGACAGTGTGTCCGAAGTTGAGAATTTTTCTTTCATTGTTGTCGAAAGGGTCCTTTTGTACAATGCGCTGCTTGAAATTGGCGCAACACACGACTGTTTTTTGCAAATCGCCCTGCCGTGCAACGGCGTCTACTTCGCCGTCCAGCATGCGGTACTTCAAAATTTCACCGTAGCCGTTTTTCAACTGCTTTTTGTCCAACGTTTTCAAAAAATTCGTGTCGATGAGGGTGTCGGCGGCGTAAAAGGAGCCGACGGCATTTTTCACTCCGTCGAGGTCCAAAGCCGTTTTGCCACCAATGCTGCTGTCCACCTGCGCCAAAAGCGTTGTGGGAACGTGCAACAGTTTGACGCCACGTTTGAAAATGCCGGCGCAAAAGCCTACAGTATCCCCGACGGAACCGCCTCCCACCGCCACGACGGTGTCGCTTTTTTGCAGACGGTGTTGCAAAAACCATTGGCACAGTTTTTTTGCCTGCGCAAAGGTTTTGGCCTTTTCCCCACGTGGCAACAAAAAGACATCGCCCTCCAACCCGTACAGTTGAGCGATTTTTTTGTCCGTAACTATCAGACGGTTTTTGTAGTTGTTTTTGTCGAATTTACCGAAAATTACCATAACGGAAAATCTGAATGTTAAATCAGCCTTTGGGACAGCATCTGATTGGCAATGACGTACGCCAGAATGTTTTCCGCAATTACGCCTACATTCGGCACAACGCAGGTGTCGGCACGCTCGTAGTGCTGTGGCACCTGTTGCAAAGTTTTGCTGTCCACCGTAGTCAGCCCCTTAACGGTGGGGACGGGTTTCACCGTGAGATGACACAAAATGTCCTTGCCGTTGGAAATACCGCCGACAATGCCGCCGCATTTGTTTTCGAGATACACGATTTTTCCATTTTCCACGCCCAGTTTGTCGTTTGCCGAAACGCCGTCGGAATCGGCGTTTTTTTCCGCCTGACCGAAGGAAATGCCCTTAACGGAAGGAATACCCAGAAGATTTGCGGCAATTTGTGCATCCAGACGTGCCGAATAGGGTAAAATTTCCCCTACGCCGCACGGAACGCCCGTTGCGCCCACTGCCACAACGCCTCCCAGACTGTTGCCCTGCTGCCGTGCAAGTTGAATTTTTTCCACTATTTTTTCCGTTGCGTAACGGCACGGACAATGCACAACGGGAAAATGCGGTTGCTTTTCCGACACGCCGAAAACGTAGCGGTTTCGGGAAGATATTTTGCCTATTCTTTCCACGTAGTGATAGGTAAAAACGCCTTTTTGGCGCAAAAGTTGCTTGCAGATAGCCCCCAACACAACGTAACACACGCTGTTGCGTGCGGAAGCGACTTCCGCAATTTCTCTCACAGTCATGTCGGGAAAACGGGCTTTTCCCGTTACGTCGCAATGACCGCTTCTTAAAGCCGTTATTTCCTCACGCTGTTCCACACAACGGTTGGCAACGAAAAATTCCACGTCGCCATTTACCGTTACCTTTTTTTGACCTCCGAAATCCGCCACGTCGTCGAAAGTCTGGCGGGAACTGCGCCCGATGCCCTGTTTGCGCAAGGCAAGTTGGGCGTTTATTTCTTCCACGTCAAAGCAAAATCCCGTCGGCAAACCGTGTATAACGCCTTTGTACCCCTTGCCGTGAGAAGTGCCTTCAAAAGAGAATGTAATCACGTCATTCCCTCCACGCATCGGGACACGTTCGATTTTCCTTGAACCACTGCGTATCTTTCAGTTTGGTGTCGTTGTTGGAACACTGCAAAGTTATTACACCGTCGATACAACTGAAAACGATGTTGCCGTTCATGGATTCGACGTAGTCGTTTACCCACTTATTTTTGGGTTCGTCAAACTTGATGTGCATAAGACTTGTTACGTACACACAATCGGTGTAGGGAGCAACCCTGTCGATGAATTCCTGTGCAGGGAAGGTGTGATGAAGGTTTTGCGTACCCTGCGTCATGTACTCCACAGTACCGGCGCAACAACAGATGCAAACGTATTGGGGCTTTATTTTGGAAAGCAAAACTTCGTTAGCCGCCGTGTAAGAGCCGTGATGTCCGCCCTTGTAAAGCACAACTTCGGGCAAATCGGGATTGTTTTCCACCAGCGACTGTTCGCCAGCCTCTTCAAGGTCGCCCGCCAAAAGATAGTGATTTTCGCCCTGTGTGATTAGCACGCACACGGAATAATCGTTTTCGTCGCTAGCCTTGTTTTCGTAAAATTCCTGGTACAAAATTTCCATGGTTACGGAACCGTCGCCCGTCAGGTCGTACACCTTCTGAGCGCCGTTTTCGTTGTTTACACATTCCAGCGCCGTGTAGCAGTTGGCTCCCTCGGCAACTTCGGCATTGCGTTTTTCGCAGTAGTCTTCGTAAATTGCCGTTGTGGCGTTGGTGCGGGCAAATTCTATTATCGTTTCGCACTCGTATCTTTCAAAAAGTCCCGTATCCTTGGAAGACCCGACAAAACCTGCAATGTGATCCTGATGGGCGTGCGTTACCACAACGTATTCCAACACGCCGTCGGTGCAGTAGTCGTCGATGTAATCCGATATTGTAGATGCGCTGTCATAACGGCTGCCTGCGTCAATAAGAATATCCGTGTCTCCCGCCTTGATGTACACGCTGTCGCCGGTGTAGGCGTTGCCCAATTCCAAAAAGTGAATGGACAAACTGCCGCTTACCATTGCGCCCTCTTCCACCACGGTTACGGAAATTGTGTCGGACACGGTAACGTTGTCTTCCGTGTAGGAAATTTCCACCGTCTGCGTGCCTGCCACTGCGGAAGAAAATGCACCTACGGCGAAATTAGTTACCGTTTGAGTGCTTCCGTCGGTGTAGGTTGCCTCGACAGTTATATCCTGGTGATTAAGTTGTCCGCCCACCACTATGTTTTTGCCTGTGTAGGTTGCGGCAATACTCTGCAACGCTACGGCAGCCACGTTCAAAGTAACCTCGCCGTTGACCGTTACGCCGTGCTCGGTGTAAGTTACCGTTGCGGTTTTTGTTCCGGCGCTGTCGGTAACGTTGCCGAAATCCACCTCGAAATCGGAAACTTGCGCCGTTGTGCCGTCAAAATAGTTTACGGTGACGGTTACGTTGTCTTTAGAAGGAGTGTCTCCCTCAAACAGTACCCCGTCGTACGTAGCCGACAGCGAAACGGGATTGGGATTCCATTTGGCGAAATATTCGCTTCCCGTCCAAACCAGACCGAAATCGTTTACAGGCGTTGTACATTCCTTTTCAAGGTACCATCCTTCAACGTAGTAGCCGTCTCGGCTGACTTGCGGCGGAGTGAGTTTGTCGCCCAAACCCATTTCCACTGTTATTTTTTCCGCTCCGTCGTAGTTGGGGTTGAAATACACAGTAGTTGTGACGTCGCAACCGACAAAAAGCGTGCAACACATCACTGCCAAAAGCAAAGCGACTGCAAAAATTCTGTTTTTGGACAATTTCATCTTTCACCTCAAAATTTAGTTTGCAAAATTTGCATTATATCCGGCATTTTTTCCGCCGCTGCCCTGTAACCTTCCGATACCATTTCATCGATATTTTCCAATCTGGTGTTTTTGTAGGCACTCAGTTCCGGAGTTATTATCACATCGCTGTTGATTTCCCCCTTGTACACCGTGCCTTTGGTGGTAATGTTCCACGTTGCAATGAGAATATCCAACAACTTTGTAGAAGTTGTGCCCTTCCCCCTTGTGTGGTTGAGGTCCACCGATATTACCACGTCGGCGCCCATCTTGCGACACACGTCGGCAGGCATATTGTTGAGCAAGCCTCCGTCCACAAGCACCATGTCGCCCATTTTGACGGGGGTGAACAGCGCAGGCACGGCACTGCTTGCCGACACCGCCTTGGACACTTCTCCGCTTGTCAGCACAACTTCGTTTCCCGTGGCAATGTCCACGGCAACGGCGGCAAAAGGCAATTTGAGTTTGTCGAAAGTCAGGTTTCCCAACAGCCTTTCGGCAATTTCCTCGATGTTGGCGGAATCGGAACCTATTGCAAAACGTTTGTTTAATATGTCTTTTTTGGTGAGAGTGCGTGCCTCTTCCAGAATTGTCTGCCACGGCAAACCTGCGCTGTACATTGCGCCCATTATGCTGCCGACGCTGGTGCCTGCAACGCAATGAACGGGAATGTGCCACTCTTCCAAGGCACGAAACACCCCTAAATGCGCAAAGCCCCGTGTACCTCCGCCGGACAGTGCCAGACCTATTTTGTAGTTGTACCTTTTCTTTTTTCCGAACACGGCACACCTCTTAGCCACTTTCAATATATATTTTATTATACAACAAATATTTTGCCCGTGCAAGTACAACATTTAATGCAAGGAATGAAAAAAACGGTAACGGCGCTTTGTGTGTTGAACAAAAGGCACTTAACGCCCCCCCCAAAAAAACAATGCGTGAAAGTGAGTGTCGGGGACAAAACGGCGAACGCCTTGCGTAAAAACTTTCCGTAAAGGCGATTTTGCACAAAAAAAAGTCCGAAAGCAACTTTCGGACTGAATATTTGCAAATCAGGAAACTTTTTGTTCGCCTTTAGTACAGGCAGTCTTTGCACGCTTTTGCTGTGCCGTGGTTGCCACCACTTCACAGGCAATGGCAGGCGTTTTACTGCCGTTGAGGGCATCGTGTGTGATTGCCGCTTCGTGCGGAATTGCTTTCCACTCCACCTTTTTGAAGAGGGCAATCAACTGTAAAGGCATGTTGATGAGGTTGAACAACGGCCAAAACAGCACGATGAGGATTTTTTTGAAAAGCGAAACGTTTTTGATACGTTTGCGTTCCACCACGAACAGCAAAATTGCAGGAATGACATAAAGCAAAAATCCGCCTCCGACGGTTATTGCCCACCACAGCCAATTTTGCGACACAAACTGCTGAAAAGAACCTGTGCCGCCCCAACTTTCAACGCCGAACAGCGGTGAAAGCAAAATTGCCTGCAAAAGAGTGCAAAACACGCCTATTACCGTGTAAGGCACAATGCATGCCAAAATGTCGTAGGCGGAACCTTTGTGGGAAGTTTTGCGTTTGAACAGACTGCAAAACAACTGTCTGGATTTGGTTGCAAAAACAAGCAAACATCCCTTTGCCCAACGCAAACGCTGACGAAGCATTATTTTTACCGAGGACGGCTGTTCGTCAAAGAACATGGCGTCGTCGCAGTAGCGAATTTTGCGTCCTTGCAAAATTTGGTCGGCAGTGTATTCCCAGTCTTCGGTGAGGGTAACGTACTTCCAGCCGTCTTTCACCACGTCCGAGGGCATCAGAAAGCCCGTTCCCTGAATTCTTGCGGAACAACCGCAGATTGTTCTGCCACGGCTTTCGAAACGGCAACCGCTGGCAAAGTGCAAACCATACAAGCCGGAAATTACGTTTTGACCGAAATTTTTGCTGTTGCGGAAGGATGTGATTGTTTCCTTTCCGCCGTAATACACAAAGGCGTCGTTCAACTTTTCAATGAAGTTGTCGGCAAGAATGTTGTCGGCGTCCAGCATCAGAAAACCGTCGAAACTTTCTATGCCGTAGTCTTCCCCGATGCACTGAAAAAGACGTTTCAATGCGTATCCTTTGGTGCGTTCGTCGGGATTGTTGTACTCGTACACCACGGCGCCTGCATTTCTGGCTTTTTGAGCCGTGCTGTCGGTGCAGTTGTGTGCAACGACAAAAATTGTCAGCAGTTGCTGCGGATAGTTGTTCTTTTTGACGCTTTCAATAAGATTGGCGATAACTTTTTCTTCGTTGCGTGCGCAAATTACCACGCCGTACTTTTTCCGTTGCGATGTTTGCGGATAGGTTTTCTTTGCAAACAAGCCCACCAAAGCAAACACAGTGAAATGCACCGTCGGAACAGACAACAGCACCGTTATAATCAAAAATATAAGTTTTATCACTAAGTCGTATGTCATAAGTCTAAAATCCCAAATCTGTTACTAGTGCGTTTTTGTTACAGATGTATTTTAGCAAGTAAAACCTACTTGTTGTTGTAACCGATTTTGTCATTTTTTAGCGTGTTTTTTCTTTTTATAAATAAAAATTTATTAAGAGGTAAAAACGGCTTATATAATATATTAGCAAAACATACGGCATGCGTCAAACGTTTGAAAGGTGTTTTTGACATTTTGTTTGGCTTCGAATCAATTTGCCACTACGGTATTTGTCCGATAGTTTTGAAAAAACTTCGTCACAAAGCACTCGTAAGATGAAAATAAAGCAAAAAAATCATACAAATTTTTTCACAAAAACGTTTTTACAGCATCGCAAATCGGGACTTTGCCAAATCACCGACATATTGCGACAGCACGACTGCGCATGCATTGCGTTGCAAAACGGCAAACACGTTTTACTTAAAAACACCAAATCGCATTAACTATCAAGTTAAGCCTCAAACAAAAAACAGGTACAAAAAACTTTGTACCGTCGCAATAAAAACTGTAAAATTCAAGCGCCTGTTTGTCCATTGACAGACGCTTTCCGCACATTACAACTTGATTGTAAAATTACCCGAAATTCTTTTACACGACACTGCATGAAACGCAACAAAGGCAACAACTGCGTTGCACACAAACGCCCGCTACGGGCAGACGTACCGTGTTTTGCAGATGCAACAACAATAAGGGCGTTGCCGCTAAAAAAAAACAACGGGGCATTTTGTCGCAACAAAAAAGCCGAAGAAAACTTCGGCTTTTTTGTTGAATATTTTACTTTTTGAAGTAACGGTTGTACAAACCTTGGAAGGCTTTGCCGTGACGTGCTTCGTCTCTTGCCATTTCGTGAACGGTGTCGTGAATAGCGTCCAGGTTGAGTTCCTTGGCACGTTTTGCAAGTTGAGTCTTGCCCATTGTTGCGCCGTTTTCCGCTTCGATACGCATAGCAAGGTTCTTGGCGGTGCTGTCCGTCAGAACTTCGCCCAACAGTTCGGCAAACTTTGCAGCGTGTTCCGCTTCTTCCCAAGCAGCCTTTTCCCAATACAAACCGATTTCGGGATATCCTTCACGGTGAGCAACTCTTGCCATTGCAAGGTACATACCAACTTCGCTGCATTCGCCGTTGAAGTTGCTTCTCAAATCGTCAATAATGTCTTGAGGAACACCCTTAGCCACGCCTACAACGTGTTCGGCAGCCCAAGTGAGGTCGTCGCTTTGAGCGATGAACTTTTCTCTGGGGGCTTTGCATTGGGGGCATTGTGCAGGAGGTTCGTCACCTTCGTAAACATATCCGCATACGGAACAAACAAATTTCATAATTTTTATCTCCTTTATTTTTTTGATATTTGCAACTGCTACTTTGCGTTGCCCAAAAGTTGCGTCCATTCCCGCAACACATTGCACACTGTTTGTGCGCAACAGCCGAAATTACTCGGTAACTTCCTCAAAGTTGGAGGAATCCACTCCGCAGAGAGGGCAAACTTCGGGAGGTTGATCTCCTTCGTGAACGTATCCGCAAACTGTGCAAACCCATTTCTTCATACTTCTACTCTCCTTTTTTATTTTTATCCGAGAAAGACCCGACACATTCGTTGCAAGAGCCGTACAGTATCACTTCCGTGCGTTGCACATCGCCGCAACTGCACTTGATGTGTGCAGGCGGACAATCGATGTCGTACACATTTCCGCAAGAGGTGCAGACAAAATGAGCGTGATTGTCCATGTTGGCGTCAAAACGCTCTGCCGAATTTTCCAAACCCAAACGTTTGATACGTCCGCAACAACAAAGTTCCGACAGATTGCGGTACACTGTACCCAAACTGATGGAGGGCATTTGCTTGCGCACTTCATTGTAGATGTAAGACACGTCGGGGTGGCAATGGGTATTTTTCAGCACCTGATACACCGCTTCCCTTTGCTTGGAATATCTCAAAATCTTCCTCCGATAATTGATGCTTTAATGATAACATTTATCATTTATTTTGTAAAGCCTTTTTGATTTTTTTGTAAAACTATTTTTTTGACGCAAAAGAGTTGAAAATTTTTTCGCTTTAACCTACAATTCTGTTACTACTTCATGCAGGTGAAAAAAATGAATTTACAAAAATTGCTTTCCCCAATGCGCAGAGCAATCAACGACTACAATATGGTACAAAGCGGCGACAAAATCGCCGTTGGCGTTTCCGGCGGAAAAGACAGCCTGATGCTGTTGACTTTGCTTAAAGCCTACCAGCGGTTTTCCGAACACTCTTTTGAACTGTGCGGAATAACCATTGACATGGGTTTTACGGAAAATGCCTACAAGCCTGTGGAAGACTACTGCCGTCAGTTGGGGATTGACTACTACACGGAAAAAACCGACATAGCGGAAATAATATTCGATGTGCGAAAGGAGAAAAATCCTTGCAGCCTGTGCGCAAAAATGCGTCGTGGCGCATTGAACAACAAAATCAACCAACTGGGGTTCAACAAACTTGCGTTGGGGCACCACCGCAACGACGTTGTGGAAACATTTTTGCTCAGTTTGTTTTACGAAGGCAGACTGAACACCTTTCAACCCGTTTCCTACATGTCGAGAAGCAACGTTACGTTGATACGTCCCATGATTTACATTGACGAAAGGGACATCGTAGGCTACGCCAAAAATCTGCCCGTTTGCAAAAATCCCTGTCCTGCCGACAAACACTCTCAGCGTGAAACGATGAAAGAAATTGTGCGTGAACTTTCCAAAACCTACCCCGATTTGGAAGGTAAAATGGCAAACGCAATAATGCACCCCGAAAGATACAATTTGTGGGACAAGTTTAACAAATAACTTTGCCGACGTGTACCGTCGGCTTTTTTGTTTAAGTTTGAAATGCTGTGGTGTGTTTCTGCACGGCACACAAAAGTTTTGTGTTTGAAGTTTTCACTGCCGTTGACAATAAACGAAAACGATGTTCAGGCATGCAGAAACATTGCGTACAGCAAAACAAAACCTGAACGCAAACAACGTCAATCGAATGTTTCGGCACGTTACAGAGGCATTACTGCGGTGTAAAACTTCCGTTACCCAACCGCACGCCTTTATTTTTTACACACGGTACAATTATTGTTTTCCAAATTTTCCGTGGTAGTAATTTTTTGCAATATTCGACAATAAAATGTACAAAAAATGTCGGGGTTGCAAAGTGAAAAGTTACATACGTGAACGAGTTTTGGAAATTGCCAACTTTGTTGTGGAAAGAAAATGCACCGTAAGGGAAGCGGGCAAAGCCTTTTGCGTGAGCAAATCCACCGCTCACAAAGATTTGAGCGAAAGACTGCCTCTTTTGGACAGAAAACTGTACTCCCGTGTTTCCCGTGTGCTGGGAGAGAACTGGGCGGAAAGATACATTCGTGGCGGACTTGCCACCCGCAAAAAATACAAGGGCAAATGATTGCACGCAACTTTTGCCCGTTGTTTGTCGACACACAACGGTTCAATGTCAAATTTGTCAGTAATTTTTACATACGGTACAAAAAAATGTGTCAAATTGCTGTCGCACGGCCAATAAAAAACAAGACCTTTTCACAGGTCTTGTTTTTTGTTTTACCACTTGTTGTCGGCATGTTCGCAAAATGCCACAAAGGGAGGAATCTTCATTTTTGTTTTGTCGGGGAAGGTAACTTCGCCGCTCCACACTCCGAAAATCTGATGACAGGTGTTGTTTACGCCAAACGCCTTGGTGTGCGTGTAGTTGTCGTACAGCGGTTTTACATGGAATACAAAGGTTTTTTCGTCATCAAAGTACTTGTATCCTTCGGAAGTTTTTCCCTCTGCCACGCTTCCCAATTTGTACGCCTTGTTGTTGAAGAAAAACATGTTTTCCGTAGCCTGAGAAGTGTCGCCGAAACCCCAGCCGATGTTGAAACCGAAAGGTTTACCGTCCACCGTGGTGCTTCCGTTGCCCCACACCCAACTGTGTTTGCGTGGCCACACGCCTCTTCCCCAATCCAGAACGGCATTTCCGTCCTTTATTTCCAGTTCGACACTGTCGATACGGCAATATCCGTTGGCGACGAAACAGTTTTCCTTGCAGTTGAGGTACCATTCGCCCTCCTGAAAAGGAGTGGCTATTACCATTTTTTCCTTGCTGAACGACGAATTTGTCAGCGTAACGTCAATTTCCGCACGCACGTCGTTTTTGCAAAACTGCGACAGCGTCAGCCTGCGGTAACGTGGCGTTACCTCGAACTGCGCCTTGACCTGACTGTCAAACCACTGCAAAACACTGGGTTTTTCCGGCGAATTGGGCATTTTTTTGCGCAGTTTGCCGCTGCCGAGTTTTGTGCGACAAACGGTAGCACGAAAACCGTTTTTTATGTTGAACAGCGTCACGGAAACCTGCGCCGCATAGGAAACATGCCCCATCGTAAATTGCAAAACGTAGTCGCCGAAAAGAATCTGATAGAAATCCCATTCTTTAAGACGGCGGGATTTGACGGTTTTGCCGTCGTAGATGAAGTTCATGCGGGTGGAATATCCCGCTGTTTTAAGTTTCCCGTTTTCCAGCAAAGGCGTAGGCGTGGCAACAAATGTCTGTTTCATATCAGTTTCTCCGTCCGAAAAGTATCAAAAGTCTTAAAAGCAATTCCAAAATCTGAATGTACAGGTACACCAACGTAGTTACCAAAGAGTATGCCACAATCCATTCGTACTTTTTGTCGGCTCCGCCGTTGACAATGTCTTCTGCCGTTTGCAAGTCCCACAAAAGCAACACCGTAGCATAGAAAATGCAACAAATGTTGATTAACAGTTGCACCCACAAATAGACGGTGAACAATGCCTGCAAATTGGGTACGAACAGCGACAAAAGCATGAGAACAAGTTCCAATGCAATAAAACTTGCAAAAGCAATAAGCATGATGCGTAAAAATTTTCCGCTTACTCTGACTTCCAGCATTTTGTTGAACGATGCGCAAACTGCAAACACGATGAGCGTTCCCAAAACGGCGGCAAGCGCTATCCCCGGGTAGTAGGAATCGACAAAAAACACCAACACGCCCAAAAGTGCTCCCTGCAAAAGGCTGTACACAAACCCCAATACCTTGACGGTGTCGGGGCGGAAAGCGATTACCAAAGACACCACTATCATGGGAATTGCACACAGTAAAGCCCCCGTCAGCACTACCGTCAGCAGTTGTGCGTCTTGCTTTGCAAATGCAACGTTGAGCAAAACTACCGACAAAATGGCAGCCAGAATTGTTACCGCACCAAACAAAATTGTTTTTTTGGCAATCCCGCCGTAGGTTGCGGGCTGAACTTCAATGCACATTTCCCCTGCCTGTGAGCGTTGCATCACTTTGCGCAAAGAGGGATTCACAATTCTCATAAAAAATCTCCTTAATTGAAAATCTCGCAAAACAAGTATTGTGCGGTTTGCCCCGCCTGTTTTGCAAATTGTATTTAACATTATACCACAACGTGTCGTTGCGTGCAAGAAAGTTTTTGCCGTCAGTTTATGGCAAACATTACTCGCCTGCACTTTGTACAAATGCTACCCTTTTTCGCTTGAAATAAACTTAATGGCAAAATTTATTTTTAATACGCCTGCGTGTAAACAACTTTCTTGTTTTGTATTGCAATTTTGCCTTACAACCGCAACTTACTTGACAAAAACGCCGCAAAAAACTAAAATAAAGCCACAAGACTTTTCAGGAGAAAATTTATGGCACAACTTACAATGGACAAACTCGTCAATCTTGCAAAAGGACGTGGATTTGTGTATGCCGGAAGTGAAATTTACGGCGGTCTTTCCAACTCGTGGGACTACGGTCCGTTGGGCGTGGAAATGAAAAACAACATCAAACAGGTGTGGTACAGAAAATTTGTCAAGGAAAATCCCCTAAACGTCGGCATCGACACGGCAATTTTAATGAATCCCAAAGTGTGGGAAGCAAGCGGACACCTTGGCGGATTCTCCGACCCGCTGATGGACTGCAAAAGTTGCAAGACTCGTTACCGTGCCGACAATCTCATTGAGGATTACCAAACAAAGCACAATTTGCCTCTTACGGTAGCGTCCATGTCCAACGACGAAATGTCGCAATACATTCAGGAACATCAGATACACTGTCCCGTGTGCGGAAAGTGCGATTTTACGCCCATAAGGAAATTTAACCTTATGTTCAAAACCTTCATCGGCGTTACGGAAAATTCCACTTCCACGGTGTACCTTCGTCCCGAAACGGCACAGGGCATTTTCGTAAACTTCAAAAACGTGTGTCGCACCACTCGCAGAAAGATACCGTTTGGTATCGGTCAGGTGGGAAAATCCTTCCGCAACGAAATTACGCCGGGCAACTTCATTTTCCGCATCAGGGAATTTGAACAGATGGAATTGGAATTTTTCTGCAAACCGGGAACGGATTTGGAATGGTTTGAGTACTGGAAGAACTTTTGCAAACAGTGGTTGCTGGACTTGGGCATGAAGGAAGAAAATCTTCGTTTGCGTGACCACGACAAGGAAGAACTTTGCTTCTACTCGAAAGCCACCACCGATTTCGAGGTTAAGTTCCCCTTCGGCTGGGGAGAACTGTGGGGCATTGCCGACCGCACCGACTACGACCTCACACGACACCAGACAGTTTCCGGCGAAACGCTGGACTACACCGACCCCGTAACGGGAGAAAGATACATCCCCTACGTTATCGAGCCCAGTCTTGGCGCAGACAGAGCATTTCTGGCATTTTTGGCAAACGCCTACGACGAGGAAGTTGTGGGAGAAGGCGACACCCGTGTGGTACTGCACCTGCACCCCGAACTTGCCCCCGTCAAAGCATGCGTGTTGCCGCTTTCCAAGAAACTCGGCGAGAAGGCTACGGAAATCTACCACGACCTCATCAGGGAATTTACCTGCGAATACGACGAGGCGGGAAGTATCGGAAAGAGATACCGCCGTCAGGACGAAATCGGCACGCCCTTCTGCGTGACTGTGGACTTTGACACCGAGCAGGACGGTTGCGTTACCGTGCGTGACAGAGACACGATGAAGCAGGAACGTGTTCCGCTTACTCAACTTAAAGAGTACCTTAAAGAGAGAATTTACATCTACTGAGTCATTCTACTTTGCAAATGTTGCAATGCAATTTTACGCAACAAACAAAAACGCCTGTTTTAAGGCGTTTTTTTTTGTTGGAAGGGATTTTACAACGGACAAACTTTTACACAGGAAAATGCGTTGCCGTTGCCTTTTGAATGGTTCAATTACAATGTGTTGAAAAATTTTGCCGCAGTTGAAATAAAAGGTGAAACACGCATAAAAACGCAAACAATACCTTTGCTCAAGCCAACGGCAAAACAAAATGTTTTGCGCAAACGGCGAATTGCCTTTCTTGCGGTGCGTTTTTCCTGTTGGCACAAGACACGGCGGTTGAATTTTGTTGAATTGCAATTTGCGGAAAAAGTCCTTTGCTGTTGTTTGCACGAAACAAAAAAATTTTGCAACTTCAGGTTGCTTGTCAGTGCGTTTGTTGTCGTGGTAGCATAATTGCAGAAAACAACTTGCGCAAACGGTAACTTGCCTTTCTTGCGGGTGCGTTTTTCCTGTTGACACAATGCACGGCGATTAAAATTTGTTGGAATTGCAATTTGCGGAAAAAGTCATTGGCAGTTGTCTGCACGAAACAACGAAAATTTGCAACTTCAGGTTGCTTGTCAGTGCGTTTGCCGTCGTGGTAGCATAATTGCAGAATATAACTTGTGCAAAACAATTTGCAACTTCAAGTTGCTTGTTGGAAAATGCATTTCAGGTTACAATGAAAGCAGGAGGAAAACATGCTGGATTTTGAAAGTATCGGAAAAGTTATTCACGAACTGCGTACAAAACACGGGTACAGTCAGGATTCTTTGGCGGAACTGCTGGGAGTGTCGCATCAGGCAGTTTCTCGCTGGGAATTGGGCATGGCTGTGCCTACCGTGGACAATCTTGTGGAGTTGTGCGACCTTTTTGAAGTTAGTTTCGAACAGTTGCTGTGCCTTGACAAAAAAGCACAATTTGACCCAAAGGACATTTTCAAAGGACACAGCAGAATGTTTGTGCTGAAACAAATTATCAACGGACAATTTGCTTTTGACGTGGCGGCGAATTTCAACATTTTTTTACCGCAGGAAAGACTGATGTTGTTGCGTGCGGTGAAAGAAGGAAAACTGAGTGTCAACAAATTTGTGCTGAATGACAAGTTAACCAACGAGGAAAGACGGCTTTTGAGAGGTGCAAAATGAAAGTAAGAGAGAAAAATTTTGAGCAACATTTGTACGAAAGGTTGGGAACAATGCATCGAATCGTGTACGAACACCCCATAAGACGGACGTGGTATTTGAAAGATATTGATTTCGGAGGCAGAATATGAGAATAGAAAACATGATACCCTTTTTGAACAGCAAAGACCTTGGCGAACTTGCGCAAAGCATTTTGAAGGGAGAACTTGACATAAATTTAACAACGCTGCTACCCTTCATGGACGAGGCGGACGTGGACAAAATTTGTTTGCAGTTGTCGGAAAACCCACAACTGATGAACAAAGTTAACATGTCGGCGCTGTACCCCTTTGCGTCGGAAGAATACGTAGACAAAATATTTTTGGCAGGCGTCAGAAACGGAAAAATGGAAAACAGCGCATTGCCCTTTGTCAGCGACAAATGCTTGCACAAACTTGTGGAAGAATACGTGCAAAATGACAGCGTAAACTTTGAAATTGACAAACTGTACCCATTTTTGGACGATGAGGACATTACACTGCTTTTCAAAACTTACATCGAAAAACACAAAAAAACTCCCACCGAACAGCAACAATAACAACAAACATCTACAAGACGTCCCCAAACGGGGGCGTCTTTTGTGTTTTAAACATGTTGTGCCACGGCAGGGACAGTTTGCCGTGGCAAATCCCCCTTGTGAAAGGCAAAAACCGCCTTTCGGCAGTGCCGACCGCAAAAAAACACCGTTGTTTTTTGTGTTGCCGTGCAATTACACGCAGTTTCCGCCCCGTGTCGGATTTGTTACTGCACAATTTCTTTTCAAAAGTGCCAATTCAACTTTGTTTGCCTTTTCGCTTTCAGAAATGCACTTTTTCAAACAAAGAGTATTTGCGTTGTTTTGATATTTTGGGTAATTTTGCTTTTGCGTATTGATTTACCGATAAATTTACTGTATAATAATTTTTGGGCGTTTTGAAACTACCGCCCCGAACAGGAGTTTGAAATCAATATGGATATCAATCAAAAAATTACCGAAGAACTGCAAATAGAAAGGTGGCAGACGGACGCCGCCGTTTCTCTGATTGACGAAGGAAACACCATTCCCTTCATCTCCCGCTACCGCAAGGAAGCCACGGGACAACTCAACGACGAGCAGTTGCGCAAACTGTTTGAAAGGCTCAACTACCTGCGCAATCTGGAAGAGAAAAAGGCACAGGTACTGAAAAGCATTGACGAACAGGGCAAACTTACCGACGAACTGCGTGAGCAAATAGAAAACGCCGAAACGCAGGTGGCTGTGGAAGACTTGTACCGTCCCTACCGTCCCAAACGCCGCACACGTGCCACGGTGGCAAAAGAACAGGGGTTGGAACCGCTTGCCAACATCATTTTGTTGCAACAGACGGACAAAAACGCCAAGGAACTTGCAAAAGAATTCGTCAACGAGGAAAAGGGCGTAAAAACCGTGAAAGAGGCTTTGCAGGGCGCCTTGGACATAATTGCCGAAGTAATTTCCGACAACGCCGATTACCGCAAAGTTATCAGGGACAAAACTTTCCGTTTGGGAAAAATAACCTCCGTCGCCAAAGATGCCGAAAAGAAAACGGTGTACGAAAATTACTACAAGTACGAAGAACCTGTGCTTAAAATTGCCGGTCACCGTGTGCTTGCCGTAAACCGTGGCGAAGCGGAAAAGGTACTGACGGTAAAAATAGTTGCACCTACCGATGAGATTTTGGAATATCTGGAAAAGCAGGTGATAACAAGGGACAACCCCAACACCTCGCCACTTCTTAAACTTGCCGTTGCCGACAGTTACGCAAGGCTGATTGAACCCAGCATTGCAACGGAAATACGCAATGCGCTGACGGAAAAAGCGGAAGACGGCGCAATTTCCGTTTTCGGGAAGAATCTGGAACAGTTGCTTATGCAACCGCCAATTGTAGGCAAAGTTGTTTTGGGGTGGGACCCCGCTTTCCGCACGGGTTGCAAACTTGCCGTTGTGGACGCAACGGGAAAGGTGTTGGACACTACCGTCATCTACCCCACGGCACCCACCACGCCGGAAAAAATTGCAAAAGCCAAACTTACCTTGCAACAGTTGATAAAAAAGTATCACGTTTCGCTGATTTCCTTGGGAAACGGCACCGCCTCACGTGAAAGCGAACAGATAATCGTGGACATGCTTCACGAAACGGGTTTGCCCGTGCAGTACGTTATCGTAAGCGAAGCGGGGGCGTCGGTGTACTCGGCAAGCAAACTTGCAACGGAGGAATTTCCCAACTTCGACGTGGGACAGCGCAGCGCCGCCAGCATTGCAAGACGTTTGCAGGACCCATTGGCTGAATTGGTGAAAATAGACCCGAAATCCATTGGCGTCGGACAGTACCAACACGACATGAACCAGAAAAAACTCGGCGAAACGCTGCACGGCGTTGTGGAAGACTGCGTAAACAAAGTGGGCGTCGACCTTAACACCGCTTCCGTTTCTCTGCTCACCTACATTTCGGGGATTTCTTCCGCCATTGCCAAAAACATTGTGTCCTACCGTGAACAGCACGGCAGATTTACCAACCGCCGTCAACTGCTGAAAGTGGACAAACTTGGGGCAAAAGCCTTTGAGCAGTGCGCCGGCTTTTTGAGAATTAACGGCGGCGACAATCCTCTCGACGGCACCAGCGTACACCCCGAAAGTTACCAAGCCACCGAACAACTTATGAAAAAGTTGAAGATTTCCCCCGAAAACATAGGAAACCTTGCAGGTCTTTCCAAGACAATTCGCAACTACGGCAAACTTGCGCAGGAACTTGACATAGGCGAACCGACATTGAAAGATATTGTAGCCGAGTTGGAAAAACCCGCACGTGACCCACGTGACGAAATGCCTAAGCCCATTTTGCGCAGCGACGTGCTGGAAATGAAGGACCTGAAAGAAGGAATGATTTTGAAGGGTACCGTGAGAAACGTCATCGACTTCGGGGTGTTTGTGGACATTGGCGTACACCAGGACGGTTTGGTGCATATTTCTCAACTTTCCGCCAAAAAGTTTGTCAAACATCCGTTGGAAGTCGTAAAAGTTGGCGACGTTGTGGACGTGAAAGTGCTTGGCGTGGATTTGCAGAAGAAACGCATTTCCCTTACCATGATTATCTGACATTGCACAAACAACGGAAAAGTTTTGCAAAAAAAATGCCTTCAAGAATGACGGATTTCCACCTGAGAGCAAAACAGTGTCAGAGTTTGCGCTGACGGCAAAAATAATAAAAAAAGCGTGTCGTAAACCGACACGCTTTTTCCACGGGAAAACAATGTAATTTGGGCAAAATGTACGCAAAACGCCTGTACGGTGCAAAAAATACGGTACAGTAAGTGCTGACGGAAATGCGATAATAAAAACAAAAAGCGTGTTGTCGAAACACGCCTTTTCGATAAACAATAAAAAAATGTTTAGACGAAATACACGCAAAACATTTGAGCAAAATGTACGCAAAACGCCTGTACGGTGCAAAAAATACGGTACAGTAAGTGCTGACGGAAATGCGATAATAAAAACAAAAAGCGTGTTTGTTGAAACACGCTTTTTTCTACAAACAATAAAAAATGTTCGGGCGAAATGTACGCAAAACATTTGGGCAAAATGTACGCAAAACGCCTGTACGGTGCAAAAAATACGGTACAGAAAGTGCTGACGGATATGCGATAATAAAAACAAAAAGCGTGTTGTTGAAACACACTTTTTTGCAATAGAGTTTTGCCAAAATCAGGGCAAAAACGTTATCTCGTCCGTTTGAAAATTTATCCCCTCAATGCCGTAGGACGGTTCGCCCTGCACAACGATGCCTATTGCTCCGATGTTTTTGCAAAACAAACTCACCAACATAAACACATAGTCGTTTATCACTCTTACGGTGGCAGGTTCCTTGCCTTCCTCCGTCAGCACAATGAACAATGCGTCCAGCACCTTTTCCGTTATTTCCGAATGTCTGTCGTTGACGGTAACGCTGACAAATTCCTTTTGCATCAGCACACCTTCATTGACTGTTATGCCAAAAACCGTTTCATCCTCTACCGTTACTTTGTTGACTATTGTGCAGTAGATGACATCCGCAATCTGTACAACGGGGATTTGCTTGTTTATTTCCGCCACGCAATCTTTGACGTTCAGTTTCACTACCGTTTTCATGTAACAGTCGCCGTCCTGCCGATACAAAGTTATTTCTTCCGCAGTGGCGTCAAGCAGTTTCATTACTTCCACGGCGTCCACGATTTCCGCAGCAATACCGCCTTCCACCGAAACATAGAACTGTTGTAAAGCGGCGCTTACCATGTAGGCAAGTTGTTTTTCCGCTATCGTAAGCGGCTGTTTTACGCCCAAATCGGGCGACAAACCGTACATCAGTTTCTTGTAGTCGGGTTGTTGCTGCGACGGAGAAAGCCCCATCAACGGTGCAAGAGCGTCGGCGCTTTCGGCGTCCTGCAAAGTGTAGGCGTTGGGTGCAATTTTTTGCTTGTTAGGTTCGGAAATCACCGTCGAAAGCAAAGACAGAATTTGCGACATACGCACGTCGGCAATGCCCAACTGCTCGACATTGCTTTGCGGCGTAACCTGAACTTGGGCAATACCCAACTGACGTGGCGTAAGATTGACCACCACAATTACGCCTCCAACGACAATAAGCACCAGCACCAGCAAAAATATGAAAATTTTGAAAAGTATTCCGTGTTTTTTTGTCATAATTTTTACGCTTTGACGGGTGCAGGGTAGTTTACCCCGAAAGTTTCCACCGTTACGCTCTTTATTTTCTGTTCGGAATAGGGACGGTCGTTGAAATCGGTGTACTCGTCGGCGATTTCGTCCACCACGTCCATACCTTCGACAACCTTTCCGAAAGAGGCATAGGCACCGTCGAGGTGGGGTGCGTCTTGGTGCATAATGAAAAACTGACTTCCTGCACTGTCGGGATTCATTGCCCGTGCCATGGAAATTACGCCACGTGTGTGTGCCAAATGGTTTTTGAAGCCGTTTTTTGAAAACTCTCCCTTGATGCAGTAGCCGGGTCCTCCCGTTCCTGTGCCTTTGGGACAGCCTCCCTGAATCATAAATCCACGTATTACACGGTGAAAAATCAGCCCGTTGTAAAAACCGGAATTTGCAAGGCTGATAAAGTTGTTTACCGTGTTGGGTGCAACTTCGGGATACAGTTCCACCACTATCCGCTTGCCGTTTTGCATTGTTATCGTTGCCACAGGATTGTGAGTCATATACGTTTTCTCCTTGTATTCGCACGTCGGTTGTTATCGCCGACTTCTTTGAAAACATTATACCTTATTTGTAGTCTTGTGTAAATGTTTTGCAACACACAAAAAGAGTGCGAAAAACAAAATTATTTCAACTTTTTATGTCAAGTAGTTGCCAAAAAACGCAGTTTGTAGTATAGTATTAGAGCATCTGGGTGTAGCGCAGTTTGGTAGCGCACTAGACTGGGGGTCTAGGTGTCGCAGGTTCAAGTCCTGTCACTCAGACCAATGTGGGCGAAAACAGCCGTTCACAGTGCAATTTAGGCTGTTTTTGCAGATTTTAGCACCGTTTTTACGGTGCTTTTTTCGTTTTTCTACGGTGTTTTTTCGTTTTTTAAAAAAAAATCAGCGCAAACAAGTGTCAAAATAAGTGTCAAATTTTAATGTCTCTTTTTGTTCTTCTTCGGCATTAACGTGCGTGTAAACATTCATAGTCATTTCAAACGTTGAATGTCCAAGCCACTTTTGCACTACTTTGGGCGGAACGCCCGCTTTGCTGCACAGTGTTTACCGATGACCTACCAATTTTATTGTCAGAAATTACAACAAACATTGACCTACTGCTCCACCGTACAAAAGGGCAAATTGTATTTTGCCGACGAAGTAAATTTTGCCGAACCTGCCGGCGGTGTTATTTTTCTTTTAACACATTCAACAAAAAAAAATTTCGAAACGACCGCATAGCCATTCCATTGAGAACTGCAAGCAGGAAAATTGCGTTGAGAGAACAGAATTGAGCCTGAAATTGAAAAGGCAACTCGCTACTGCACCTTAAAGTGGGATTGCGACACTTTTACCGATAGGCGTCAAACAAAAATTTACCTTTGACTACAAAAACGAAAGCCACGCAAATTCTGCGTGGCTTTCGATGTGTTGTTTGAAAACGAAATTTGTTTAGGCGAACAATTAGCTGTTCAGGAAGAAATTTGAAAGTTGTTGGTACAACTCCTGTTGGAAAGGTCCGTACAAACCGCAGTAGTTGAGAATTTCCTGATAGGTTGCCGTAACAACTTTGTCGCCTGCGCCATCCACCGTAGTGAAGGCTTGGTTGTCGCTGAAAGTGAAAAGTTTGAAGTAACTTTCCTTGGCGACGTCAAAGCCCTCCTGCATAGCCTTGACGTAAATGCCCATTGAAGGCAAAGCGCTCATGGCATAGGAAATGTAATAGCAGGGTGCTTCGATTACAACGTATCTCCAATAGGCGGAATTGAGCGTTTTTTCAATACCGTACTGTTTCATGATATCTTTGAACAAAGCGTCATATTGCGAAGGAGCAATCTGCGTGTAGTCGCCCCAACTGCCTGTGTACACCGCTTCTTCAAATTCGTCGACGGCAGTTGCAAGCATAGCAATAGCCATCATATTGAACATCTGCTCAAGATACACTACTTCATAAACGACATTGTCGCTACCGACTTTTTGAGAAAGGTAATCTTTCAACCAAGCCAGCATCAGCATTTCGTCGCCTTGCGACTGTGTTTCGTCGTGGTCCATGGATATGGAAATGCCGTGGTTGTAGACATTGTTGAAGTAGTGTCCGAATTCGTGTACAAAGGTAAATGCTCCGCTGTAACTGTCAGGGCCGAAGTACAGTATTGTAGTGTCCTGGGTAGGAATGTAGTAACTGAATGCTCCCTGATATTCGCCTGTGTAATAGTTGCCGTTTTTGAACAGCAAGTTTACTTCATTGTAGAAATCAATCGGGCTGTTGCCTGCCGTGTTGCTGTTGAGTACTTCAAAGTAGTCGGCGACAATTTCCGTAGCAAGTTGATTGGTGAAGATGGAGCGGGACATCAAAGCACTGTAATAGGTACTGTTGTTTCCTACAAGTTTTGTTTCGGAGGAATCGATGTACTTCGTTACAAGATTTTGATAGGCAGGAGCAAGATATTGCTTGCACAAATTTCTCATGTATTCAACCTGATCGACGGTGTAATCACGTCCGTACACATTTTCGTAGGCGTAATCCATGTAATTTTCGTAACCTGCAAGTTGGGCAATACTGTTGTTTACTTCCACCAATTCCGCAAACAAAGAGGGAACGGTTGCGGATGTTTCCGGCGTGGAGATATTGCGGAATTCCATTGCAATTTCCTCTGCACGGTTGTTGAGTTGGGCGTACTCGTCGCTACCGTAACTGTCGGCAAGAAGCAACGCTTCTTGAATGTCATCTTCCGTCCAGCCTTCTTCGGGGCTGAAGAAAAATTCACGGTACTGCGTATCGTAGATGAGTTTGAACAGTTTGTAGTAGTTGTTTACCATTTCCGTGCGATATTGGGAAATGGCGTCGAAATCGGCTTCCCACTGTTCGTCGCCCTGATACACGCAGTAAAATACATAAGCGTACTGATACTGCTCGGTGACGTATTCCAACTCGTCCAAATAGGGATTGTACAAAGCCTCTTCAAAATTCTGTTTGTTGGCTATGTAGTAGGAAGATGTGTGGTCGTACACGCCGTTTACAGGTGTGTTGGCGTGTTTGGTTGCGTCGTAAGGTTCGGCGGCGTTCAGATTTGCCAAAATGGCCTGATACATTTCGTCGATGGCGGTTTGTCTGCCTTCGTTGAAGGTGTACTTGAACACGTCGTCATAGGTGTGCAAACTTTCCTGTCTTACGTAGGAATAACAACCTTCACGGACACAGTGAGTCATACGGAAATACTCGTCGGCATCTTCGGAAAAGTCGCCCAAATGTCCCAAAGGTTCGGTGTAATTTTCCTCTCGTGTTTCTCCGCAAATTACACAAGTGTACAAGTCGTAGCCCTGTTCCGTGCAAGTCGGAGCAACTACTTCCGCTGTTCCCCAAGTGTGAACGTGATTAGGTTCGAGTTCCCAACCTGCGTACAACGTGGTGTTGGACGTTACAATGTTGCTTGTAAACTGCGTCGTGGACGTTGCCGCCTTTGATGTAAACCAACCTTTGAATGTGTAGCCTGTTCTGTCGGGATTATCCAACAAAGTGAAAGGAA
Source organism: Corallococcus sp. CAG:1435 (assembly GCA_000433775.1). Taxonomy (GTDB): domain Bacteria; phylum Bacillota; class Clostridia; order Christensenellales; family CAG-314; genus Fimimonas; species Fimimonas gallinarum. The sequence goes on from HF998498.1 coordinate 75,795, forward strand.
ACCCCTTGACTACCGTTACCACAACCGGTTCCTCAACACCGTAATTGAGATTGTAAGTTACTTTAACGTTTGTGGTATCCGTCCATTTGGCATACACGGTGATGTCTCCCTGTACTTCAGACAAAACCAATGGCATGGTAAATTCTTTGTCCAGGTACCAACCGGCAAATTTCGCATAGTCGTTTTTAGGCGTGGGCGTTGCAAAGTCGGCAGTATTGCCGTGTATTGCCTGAGGGGCGCTTCCGTCAAGAGCGTCAAAGGTTATTGTAACGTCAATACCCTTTGGCTGACAACCAACGGTTACTGCGCACATGCAAACAAATACAACTGCAAGAAACAACGCTGTTAGTCTTTTCATGGGTATCCTCCTTGTGTTTGTAAAAAATTGTTAATATTTTACAATGCAGTACAGTCATTTGTCAACAATATGGGGGAATCTGCCCGCTGTTTGCCAACAAACAGACGATTTTTACCAAAAAAACGCATTTTGGGTGTTTTTGATTGTTGCAAATTGCACGGAATTTCCGATAGCAAAGAGTCTTTCCTTCCGACAGAATTGCCGACGTTGCATTTGATTGACTTTCGGGGAAAAATTGCGTATAATTTTCCTGTAATGCGACAGTATCGCAAAAGGAGTGAAAAATGCTTACAAACACACAAATGGAAAAATTTGCCGAATTGGCGGTTGCCGTTGGCGCAAATATGCAAAAGGGGCAAAAAGTTGTGATTCGTTGCGACGTTAAATGCAGCGAATTTGCCCACCTGATTGCGGAAAAAGCCTATCAACTTGGTGCTGACAAAGTCATCATGCAATGGGGCGACGAAGATTTGGGAAGACTCAACATGTTGTACGCCTCCAAAGAAACTTTGTGCGACATTCCTCAGTACAAGGTTGACGAGATGCAGTATTTCATAGACAACAAGTGCTGTCTTATTTCCATTGCGGCAGGAAACCCCAACATCTACAAGGGATGCGATGCAGATAAACTCGCCGCCTATCAACTTGCCTTTTCCAAAGCACGTCAGGCGTTTCGTGACGCAACAATGAGCAACTACCTGCGTTGGACGATAGTGTCCGTGCCTACCCCCGCATGGGCTAAACAGGTTTTCCCCGACCTGCCCGAGCAACAAGCCATGGACAAAATGTGGGACGCAATAGGACACATCATGCGTCTTGACACACCCGACCCGGTTGCGGCATGGAAGGCGCACATTGCCAAACTTCACAAACGTGCGGAATTTCTCAACAAGCACAATTTCGAGTACATACACATGAAAAACGGTTGCGGCACGGACATAAAAATCGGTCTTGCAACGGGACATCAATGGATTGCCGCCGAAGAAGAAGGTCAGGACGGAATTGCTTTCACTGCAAACATGCCTACGGAAGAGATTTTCACGGCGCCTCACAACAAAAAAATTAACGGTACCGTGGTGAACGCCCTTCCTCTTGTTAACAACGGCAACGTTATTGATAAGTTCAAAATCACCTTTACCGATGGCAAAGTTACCGACTACTCGGCGGAAGTGGGATACGACGCTTTGAAAAACCTGCTGTCCTCCGACGAGGGCGTGCTGTCGTTGGGAGAAATTGCCCTGATAGGTAAAAATTCCCCCATTGCCGAAAGCGGAATTCTGTTTTTCAACACCTTGTTTGACGAAAATGCAAGTTGCCACCTTGCTTTCGGTGCAAGTTACCCCACCACCGTTAAAGACGGCAACAGCCTTACCGAAGAACAGCGTGCAAGCCTTGGCATGAACAGCAGTTTGCAACACGTGGACTTCATGGTCGGCACAAAAGACATAGACATTGACGGCATCGGCTACGACGGAAAGGTTACTGCGCTGTTCCGTGACGGCGAATGGGTAATATGATGAATTGTCAAAAAAAGACGTCCCTCAAAGGGACGTTTTTTTTTGCAATCAGGGTTAATTATACATTCAAGTGCAACGCCACACCAAAAAAAGTCTTGAACTAACAAAAGGCGACGGATTTATTCAACTACTTTCTTTTGAGAGTTGCATTTGGTTTGGCAATTCATCATCAATAAGGAATATTTATTGTACTTTACATTGTTTTGAACAGCACAGATATTGAACAGACAAAAAAGTGCAGTGAAACGACAAACAAATACCAAACAAAATATAATTGCAGTTTTGAAAAGATAAAAACACCGTGCCGTGAAACGACAAAAAGTCAACGGAACATAATTACAGTTTTGAACAGATACAAAAAATCGTGCCGTGAAAGGACAAAAAGCCAATGAAATAAATGTGGTTTTGAACAGAAAAAAACACCGTGGCGTGAAACGACAAACAAATACCAAATAAAATATAATTGCCGTTTTCAACAGATAAAAAACGTGCCGTGAAATCGCAATAAGACCGCAAAGGCAACTTGTTGCACAGCCTTCCGACAAACAAACTGCCTTGCAAAAACAATTTGCAACAGACTTTTGTGGCACAAATTTGCGTTACCGTATTGAAAATTCCGTTACCACGCACAAAACATACCTACAAAAAAACGCAACCTTTTGAAGATTGCGTTTTTTTGTTGTTCAGTCGCAGATATCGCCGACGCCGTCCAGAATCAGGCGTGGACGGTAGGGAAATTTTGCCACCGTCTCTCGTGAAGAAACACCCGAAAGCACCAGAATCGGGTCAAGTCCGCTTTCTATCGCCGCTATCATGTCGGTGTCCATACGGTCGCCAATCATTGCAACGTCGGGAGAGTGAATGTTCATTTCGTGAAAGCGGTTCATTGCAGCCCGCATCATAAGAGGATTGGGTTTGCCGACGAAGTACGCCTTTTTGTTTGTCGCCGCCTCGATGGGGGCAATAAGCGCCTTGCAGGCAGGCATTTCGCCCTTTTCCGTAGGGGTGGTAATGTCGCTGTTGGTGCCGATGAGTTTTGCGCCTTTGTTTACAAGGCGTGTGGCACGGCAAATATTTTCAAAGTTGTAATTTTCCGTTTCACCTATCACCACGTATTCGGGGTCGACGTCGTTGATGGATATTCCCACGTTGTACAAAGCGTTTATCAGCCCTGCGTCTCCGATAACATACGCCGTGGAAGCACCCTGGCTTTGCAGGAAACTTGCCGTGGCGAGCGCCGCAGTGTGAAAATGCTCCGCCGAAACATCCAGACCCATTCTTGCAAGTTTCTGTTGCAATTCCTTGGGCGATTTTTGACTGTTGTTGGTGAGAAACAGAAATTTTTTATCATTTTTGTACAGCCATTCCACAAATTCCTTAACTCCGTTGAGCAAGGTGTTGCCGTGGTAGATGACTCCGTCCATATCGCAAATAAAGCCCTTTTTACTGCGTAACAACTCCATAAATTTCATCTCCTTTCACACAAATTTTACTATAAATACACAAAAATGTAAACTGTTTTCCGTTGCTAAAAGTTTTTTCGCATTTGCCTGCCGTGTACAGTTTACGTCAATTTCTGCCGCCTTTACACAGTTTTTGCAAATATTTGCAGCGTTACTTTTACAAACAAAAAAGGCGACAACAAATCGTTGTGCCTTTTTTCCTTCAATAATGTCAGAACAGTCCCAATACGGTGCCCAATGCGCCGCCGATGAAGTTTCCCAAAGCCAAACCCAATGCGCCGCAAATAACTCCCGGTGCAATAAGTTTTCTGTCGCCGAAAGCGTTGGCAACGGGCGCAATAAAGGGAGGACCGTAGATACCGGCGGTGCTTGTTATCACTGCCGTGCCGCTGTCTATGCGGAAAATTTTGCACAGAATAAGGTGCAAAATCACGCAACTTGTCTGCACGCATGCAAAGAAAAGCAACGTGGGCAAAATTTCCCTGACCAAAGCGCTGAGGTCGATGCTCATGGAAAGACCCAACGAAAAGATGAGAATCAGGTACTGCCCCACCTGATAGGCACCCTTGGTTTCACGCACGGGACGAATGAAACTGAATGCTACTCCCAAAACGGATACCGTTATCAGAATGTACAAACTGCCGTTCAGACTGTTGTTTATCAGCAGTTCCAATCCTGCCCCTACGGCAAGACATCCCACTGCCAAGCCTATTACCCCGATAAGACGCCAAATTGACTTTGAATCACGAGGAATGGACTTGTAGTCGTATTCCGCCTGTACGTTTTGTTGCACGGAACTGTCTTCTTCGGAAATGTCGTCGGTGTTTGCACCCACTTCGTCGGCAACGGGTTTTTCGTCCTGTTGCTCTTCCACGCCTTTTTTACCTTTTAGAGGCCTGTCCAGAAAGCGTCTGTACACGGGACGTATTACTGTGAGAATAAGCAGGAAGTAGATTCCGCCCACAAAAAAGTCCGACGTGTTGGCTGCGGCAATGACCTCCGAACGGACGTCCGACGGAATGAGGGCGTTGCCTATTGCAATCAGGTTGGGCGTGCCACCGATGTACAATCCTGTTGCCATTCCCGCAAGTTGACTGGCATTGTTGAGTCCGGCGCCGTTTGCGATGAAAAACGCCACGGTGGAAACGACTACCGTTGCAACAATGACCAATGCAAATGAAAGCACTGTTTTTTTGGCAAGTTTTTTGACGCTACCAAGGTCTATGGTGAAAAGTATCAGAGGAATTGCCAACGCCACCAAAATGGAAGCGATGTTTTGCGTCAAGGCTTTGTCGTAGCCCAAAGGCAAAACGGAAATGATAAATCCCGCAAGATAGCATACGGCAATAGCACCTATCGTGTTGAGAAACTTGATTTTTTTGGTAAGCCACACCACCAGCGCAGGCAACAGAAACATTGCCAACACTACAACTACCGTCGCCACGGTGGAAAGGACCCCTCCTTGTGCAATGAGATTGAGCATTTTTCAGATTTCCTTGTAATAAATTCGGTAAACACGGGCAAGTTTTCCGCCCAACGCCAACAGCGCACCGTTTGACTGTTGGTTGTTTTCCATTACCGTGCCTGCCTCGGCATAGGTGATGCCGTGTTTGTCGGCAGACTGTATCATGGCGTGATACAACGCAACTATTGCGCCCTTATTCTGATATTCCGGCACGGCGTACTGCATTATCGCACGGACGGAACGTATTTTGTTTTTTTCTCGCAGAAAAGCCACTATTCCCCTCAAATCCATTCTGCCACGCATTTTGCGAAAGACTTGGAAAAAGTCGGGCAACGCCATTGCCACGCCTATCGGAAAATCGTCAACGTTGGAACGGGCAATGAGAATAAAATCCTTGTTGAGGTAGGCTTTCCACTGACTGACGATGTTGTACAACGCTTCTACCGACGGGGCGTCCTGATAGATGATTTCGTTGGTTGCACGTTGCATGACGGTGTGTACGTCTTTCACGTCTCTGTCGATGTTGTTCCAATTTATTGTGTCAACACGGAAGTTGTACTTCTTTTGCACAAATTCGGCAATGCGTGCCACCCGTGAGTCGTCCACTTCGTTGCGTTTCAGTTCGTATTCCAATGCGTCCGTCTGCTTTGCCAAGCCGTAGTTTTGCAACAAATCGTTGTAGTAAGGCGGGTTGTAAGAGGTAAAAATCAACGGAGCACGGTCAAACCCGTGGCACAAGATGCCCCTTCTGTTGTCCTGGTCGAAGGGAAAATAGGTGCCGGAAATGTACTCGGCGCCCTGTTGCTTGGCCTGACGCACCATTTCGTCCAACATTGCGTTGCACACCGCCTGTTCGTTGACGCACTCGAACATACAAAAGAAACAGCATTTTTCCGTTTGCAACTGCTTGTTTTTGGTGATTGTAAACAGCACACGGGCAAGCGTTTTGTCGCCATCGGTAACAATCAGCGCAGTGTAGGTTTTGTCCTTGAAAAGCAACCGTTTGAGAGTGTTTGTCAAATCACGCAGCATGTATGGCACGTATTTGTCGTCGCCACTGTACAACTCGTCGGGAAGAAGTACAAATTTTTTAAGTGTTTTGTTGTCAGATACAGTAAGCGTTTTCATTTTTTTATTATACCATAAACAAACTTAAACACATATTAAATACTATCAAAAAATTTAACAAAAGTGAATAATTTTTCCAGCAAAACATACGTATGAAGCAAAATTTGGCACTTTGCGGGACGAAAAAACGAAAAAACAATGATAAAAAGACGCTCAACGCAGAAATGAACTGCTAACACGGAAGCAAAACCTTACACCGTCAGTTTTGAAACAAACGAAACGGTACTTACACATGCGCAAAGTTCAATGCCCTATTGTTTTTTGTTGTTGGCACACAACCTTGCAAGCACCTGCACCACATCTTTGAAACGGACGTGTTTCCAACACAACACGTTGTTGTCGTAGTTGAAAGGTGAAAGACAAAAAGCAAAAGTAACGTTACCGCAACGGTACTTACACCTGTGCAAGTTCAATGCCCTATTGTTTTTTGTTGTCGGTACACAACCTTGCAAGCACCTGCACCACATCTTTGAAACGGACGTGTTCACCAACGCAACACGTTGTTGCCGTAGTTGAAAGGTGAAAGGTAAAAGTAACGTTACAGCAACGGTACTTACACATGCGCAAGTTCAATGCCCTATTGTTTTTTGTTGGCACACAACCTTGCAAGCACCTGCACCACATCTTTGAAACGGACGTGTTTCCAACACAACACGTTGTTGTCGTAGTTGAAAGGTGAAAGACAAAAAACGTAAATTTAGACAGGCAATTGACTTTTTGACGGGTTTGAGATAATATTTAATCAAACGATAATATTGGAGGCTTGGCAATGAAACAGGCAATACTTGTAGTTGATATGCTTAACGATTTTGTAACGGGTGCATTGAAATGCGACAGAGGGTTGGCAATTGTACCCAAAACGGCGCAACTGCTGGACGGAGCGAGAAAAGTCGGCGTGCCCGTTGTTTTCTGCAACGACGCCCACATTAAAGGAATAGACCACGAACTTAAATTGTGGGGAGATCACGCCATTGTCGGGACAAAAGGCGCAGCGGTTATTCCCGAATTGAAACTGTGCCAAACCGACTACGTTGTACCCAAACGTCGTTACAGCGGATTTTTCCACACCGATTTGGACTTGCTGTTGAAAGAACTGGGCGTAGATACGGTAATTATGACGGGCTTGCACACACACATGTGCGTCAGACACACTTCCGCCGACGCCTACTGCCTGGGCTACAACATTGTGGTGGCAAAGGACGCAACCGACTGCTTCACGAAGGAAGACTACGAATACGGTTTGAAGTACCTGAAAGAAGTTTACGGAGCGGAAATAACCACGGTGGACGAATTGCTGAAAGATTGGGGCGCAAACGCCTGAGTTGAAAGCCACGCAATAAGTTTTCGCAAACGCAATAAAAAAGTAAACAAAAAAGACGTTACCGAAAGAACGTCTTTTTTCATGGGCGAAACAATGCCTCAAAAAAGTTATCTGTAAATGAACAGGGGCTGAGTGTGATCACGGTCGGCTGTTTTTGCGACATAATCTATCTCGTAGCGGTGATACCTTGTGTACGTTTCCGCCTTGGTGAGGGTGATTTCCACAATGCGCATGTCGGGGTTGGATTCCGCAACGTACTCTTCGTAGTTGAGAGAAAACTCTCTCTTCAAAATTTTGCGCAACTCGGCATTGCCGGCATCCAAAGGATGTCCCACAGAGCGTGCAACGCCCTGCATATTGTGCGAACCGTGGCACAGTCCCACGTTGGGATTTCTTTTTATGTCGTGGAAAAGGGTGTTTGTGGTTTTTCCCAAAACGTAAAATTTACCTTCACGGTAATAGGCGTTTACATCCCTTGCGGAAACGATATTTTCCGCACTTGAAGCAAGACACATTTCCGTGATGTGTCCGAAATTTTCTTCCATTACTTCCAACGCTCTCGTGTAAATTTGTTGTTTGTCCATTTTTACCTCCAACTTCAAAATACAAATGTCAAAACTTTTTTACATTAGATATTGTAACACCGCAAATGTTGCAAGTCAATAGCAAATGTAAGTTTTTGTGCAGTACGCAACAAAAAATCCGACACATTATCTGTCGTTACAAACAAAAGAAGTGTCGGATTTTGATGCGTAATGTCAGGCGTTGAGTTGTGCAAGCATTTCTTCGACGTCCACTCCGTGGGCAGCGGCTGCTTCCTCGACGGTTTCCTGGTGGGCAAGCAAACAATGGATGCATCCCATACCGTAACTGCCGAAAACCTGTGCCGCCTGAGGCTTAACCTGCAAAACGTCAACAATTCTCATATCCTTCGTTATCATGAAAGTTGTTCTCCTTTTTTTGTTTATTGTACAATATTATCGCCTTTTTGGCAACTTTATAAGCCTGTTTTTACTTCAAAAAAGAATACCATTCGGGAAAATCCTCCCAAATGTCCGCAGGGTTGGAATCGCCCAGATAGTTGTACAGCAACACGATGCCTGCAATCACCGCTATTCCCGCCAAAACAGTCAGCAACACCTTCCACGGCGACACGGGAGCCTTTCCGCACACCTTGCTGTGCTGTTTGTCATCGCTGAAAATGCCGGAAACGTACTGATTGTACACTTTTTTGTTGTACTTGGTGGCGGCAACATACACGGGAACCATCATGTACTTGAATGATTTAGACAAAAAACGCATTTCCACATTGAGTGTGCCTTCCACGTCCGCTCCGTACCGCCAAAGTATGTCCCGACGTATCTTTTGTTCCATTTGCATTTTTGCCTGCGAAAATGCGTCTAACGGCTCCAAAGTGTAATGGTCGGCAATGTAACCCGCCAAAAATTCGTTGCTGTACACCCTGTAATTTTGTTTTGGAAAAGGTTGCAACGCCCGAAAATACTTTTCGGGAATGTTTCCGTTGGCACGAATGAACACGTCGTCGAAAGTGTTGTCGATAACTCCGCTGACAGGCACCCAATCTATGTAACTTTCCGTGTAGGTTTTTCCGTTGCGGCGAACGGTGCGTGTTTTGCGAATACCCACCGTGCCGTTGTAGGAAGAAGTCGTTGTGGCGTCAAACGTCCATGCGGGAACGAAAACGCCCTTGACGCTGTCCTCACGTGTGTGTTTGCGAAACTTGTTGGGGGCAAACAGCCTGCGTTTGCGCCACCTTGAAAGTTGTTGCGCAGCCTGTTTGGCAGTGAGTTGAAAGGGTATCAGCGAATCGGGCTTGACAAGCGAACCCGTTTTGTCGTCGATTACTACGGGCGAATTGCAGTAGGGACAGGTAGTTGCAAGCGCAGTGCGTGGAGCAACGGTAACGGCTCCGCAGTTGTAACAACGATACGTTGCCACATCGCCGTCGTCCCAGCGACTGAATGTAGCCAAATCGGAAAAATCCCTTTCCTGCACGTCGACGCTTTGGTCAAACTGTACCTTTCCTCCGCAATGGTCGCACAAAAGACTTCCGCTTGCAGGGTCGAAACGCAACGTGGCTCCGCAATTGGGACATTTGTGCTGAAATGATTTTTGTTGTTTCAGTCTGTTGTCGTCCATAATTTCAGTTTAATTTTTCTCCGCATTCGGGACAGAATTTCGCACCTTCTCCAACGGGTTTTCCGCAGGACGGGCAGGTGTTTCCCGACACAAGTTTTTTGCCACATTCGGGACAGAATTTCGCCGTTGCGCTGATTTTGGCACCGCATTCGGGGCAGAATTTACTGTCCTTGGGCTTGTTTTGGGCATTTTGCGCACTGCCGAATGCCGTCCCCAAAATACCGCCTGCCTGCGCTCCCAAACCGATACCCATGAAAGTACCCATAGAACCGGGGTTTTTCGCCGCATCGCCGAGAGCGTCCGCCGCCTTCTTTTGCGTGTAGGTGCCCATCTGGTCGGCAAGTATTCCCAAACTTGCACGTTCGTCTATTGCCTTTTCCACCGCTTCGGGCAAACTGATGTTGATGATGTTGAAGTCCGTCAGTTCCAAACCTATGGCATCAAATTTGGCTTGAGCGTTGTCACGTATCATGTTGCCGAATTCCTGGTAGTTCATTGCCATGTCCAAAGCGGAAATGCCGCTTTCGGCAATGGTGTCGCTCATTTGCGAAACAAGAATGCTTTTGAGATTGCTTTCTATGTCCTGCACGCCGAATTTGCCGTTGGTGCCAAACACTTCCCGCAAAAATTCCGCAGGGTCGTTGACTCTGAAAGAGTAATTGCCGAAAGCACGCACACGCACGGCACCGAATTCCTTGTCACGCATGGTGATGGGATTGTTGGTACCCCACTTGCAGTCCACAAACTGCTTGGTGTTGACAAAGTACAACTCTGCTTTAAAACGGCTTTCCCCCTGATACCAGATACTGCCTATTGCCGAAAGAATGGGCAGGTTGCGTGTTGTAAGTTTGTGCTGACCGGGACCGAAAACGTCGGCGATTTTGCCCTGATGCACAAACACGCCTGCCTGCGACTCTCTGACGGTTAATTGCGAACCGCTCATTATTTCTTTGCCTTGCATGTCGAAGCGATGCACCATTGTGTCCTGACTTTCGTCCTTCCACTCCAACACTTTCCACATTTGCGATTTTAACCAACCCATATTTTATCTCCTTTACCTGTTTTTTTTGTAAAAAACACAGTTGTTTTACATATTATACACTATAAACGCATTTTTGGGAATAATCTTTTAAAAATTTATTGCTTGGAGGAAGATATGATAAAACTGACGGAACTGCGCCTGTTTGACTGCACTGCAGGGGGAACAGTTGTGCCTGACGTTTTTTTCGACAACGCACTGCGCACATGCGTGGCGGACGTAGGCGAAATGGCGAAGGTGAAAATACACCTGCAAAGAAAGAAAAAAGCCGCACAAATACAAGTTGTTTCCGTTGTGGAACAGCCTGCGGGCATTTCCGAAGAATTGAAGGCAAAACGTTTCGGAAAGTTGCACACGGGTAAACAAATTTTTGACACGGCAGGCAATTTTTGCGGTAATCTGACAGACGCCGATTTTTCAAATTCTCTTGCTCTTACACGCATTTACTCGGGGGAAAGAATTTTTACCGCAGGGGTTGTTTTAAGCGTGGGAAAGGATGCGATAGTAATTAAAACGCCGTCGGCGAAAAGTTTGTGGAAAAAGCAGGTTGTTGCCTTGCAAAAGCAGAAAGCCGAAAAGGAGCAACAGACACCGCAACAGTTGACGGTTACAAAAAACGTTGCACCGTCAACGCAAAATGTTGCAATTTCAAACAGAACCGTAAGGCGAAGATACGGCAACTTTGATTTTTTGCTTCACAAAAGAGTGGACAAAACGATAGTGAACTTTCAGGGGGAAACAATGATTAAAAAGGGGGAAACGATAACGGAAAAGGTGCTGAAAGACGCCAAAATTTCCGGAAAACTTGTGGAACTGTACCTTCACATAGAGTAACGGCGTTTCGGGCTGTTTACCTTACACTCAACCGTGCAACGGCGTGCGTGCATACGCCAACTTTGCAAAAAAAACCGCCCGTACAAAAAGTACAGACGGTTGCGGAGCCTCACAGCCCATCACTCTACG
>HF998499.1:0-6046 GCA_000433775.1 Corallococcus sp. CAG:1435
CCCGTTTTAGCCGTGAAAGGGTGCATTTGCCTGCAACACCGTTATTTTGTAATTTTACTATTTGAAACTTACGTCACAGGGGGAATCGGTGTTTGTGTTTTACGGCGAGTTGTTTTTGACTTTGAGAAAAGCGTTAGCCGTTGCTCTTTGAAATTCAGGTATTGACGCAATGCGCAAATGCACTTTTTTTGGTGTGGTGCATTCGTGGTGTAGGGCTAATCCCTTGCCGAGCCTTATTCGGCGCAAAATACGTCTTCCGCATGTCGTTGCTTTTTCCCTTTTCTGTTGGGTTACTCGGTGATATGGTTGGTAGGGCTTTTCGGCAGTTGACACCGGCACCGAGTTTTGTTACGGGTTGTTTCGGCACTTTCCGTTCTTAGCCTGTCAAACTGACTTTGCGGTGAAAAAACTACAGACAAAATTCATTTGTGCCGTGCGTGCAGGTTGATTTCCTTTTTCGCAATGTCGGTGTGGTGTATATGCATCAAAGGCAACGGTGTTTTTCAAGGTGTTTGTAAGTTTTTTGCGTGGTGGGCGTCACAGTTTTTATCGGTATTGCCCACTTCAATTCACCGCAAAACAAACTTCGTTTAACTGTTTACAAAGAAAAACCGATGTGGTATACTGTCTTTGTATGTGGTGTGTGAAAATATATTTTCACAAACATGGAGAAAAATTGGTTGAATACACGTTATTTACAGTTTAACGAAAGCGACCTGCAACTTGCGGGAAGACTTATCAGAGAAGGAAACCTAGTGGCATTTCCCACGGAAACGGTGTACGGCTTGGGGGCAAACGCTTTGGACGAAAATGCGGTGAAAAGCACCTATTTTGCCAAGGGACGTCCCAGCGACAATCCGCTTATCGTGCATGTGTGGAACAAAAGTCAGATTTTCGACATAGCGGCACGTGTTACGGCAGACGCCGAAAAGATAATTGACAATCTTATGCCTGCAAGCATAACCATTGTGTTACCCAAAAAGTCCGTCGTGCCCGATTGCGTAACCGCCGATTTGGACACCGTTGCAATACGTATGCCCAAGTCGCCACAGGCAAGGCAGTTTTTGCGGTATTGCGACGTTCCCGTTACTGCGCCCAGTGCAAACACAAGTTCCCGCCCCAGCCCGACAACGTGGCAGGCGGTAAAGGAAGACATGGACGGCAAGATTTCCGCCATTTTGTGCGGCGAACCATGCGAAGTGGGGATAGAATCCACCGTGGTGGATTTGTGTGGCGACACGCCTTTGGTGTTGCGTCCGGGCATCATTACGCCGGAAATTTTGCAGGAAGTGTTGCAAAAACCCGTGCGAGTGGTAACAAATCCCAAGGAAAAGGTGAATTCGCCGGGCGTAAGGTACAAGCACTATGCGCCCAAGGTGCCCATGGCTTTGGATTTGGACGGCGACGTCAAAAAACTTGAAGCCTACTACGACAAGTTGGTGGCGGAGGGACTCAATCCCGTGTTGTTGGTGGAAAAACCTCAACTTTTCCACGGTAAAAACACCCACCCGATAGGCGAAACGGATTTGGCAGTGGCGCAAAATCTGTTTGAAAACCTGCGTTATCTGGAAAAACGTTACGATTACATAATTGCAAGTTTTTCCTCAAAAACAAGTTTTGCGCAAAGCATTCTCAACAGACTTGTGCGTTCCGCCTCTCACAACATAATCTGACGTGAGAGTAATTTTGGGCAATAGTTGCATAAACCAAGTGCGCAATTCAGAAATACCCGTCAACGTTAATATGCCACAGTGCGTGGTACACAAGCATGAAGTTTGTTTGCGCAACGGCTGTGCCCTGTCCGAAACAGAAATTTTGAAAGTATTTTGTCGGCTAAGTTTTTTGTATCGTTGCTGCGGCGAAATGGGTACCGTTGCTGAGGCGAAAAATTTTACTGTTGTGTGTAAGCCGTAGACGGTTACGGCAAAAATGTAAAATAAAATTGCAAAATAAAGGTGAAACATGAAAATTGCAATGGCAAGCGACCATGGCGGTTTGGATTTGAAAAACCGTGTCAAACAGTATCTTGAAGAGTGCGGACATCAGGTAGTGAATTTCGGCACCTACACCGCAGACAGTTGCGACTATCCCGATTTTGCCCGTCCCTGCGCAGAGGCAGTGGCAAACGGAAGTTGTGAAAGAGGCATTGTAGTGTGCACCACGGGAATAGGCGTGTCCATCGTGGCTAACAAGGTGAAGGGGGTGCGTTGCGCTCTTTGTACCAACAGCGACATGGCAACCATGACACGTCGGCACAACAACGCCAACGTTTTGGCTATGGGGCAAAGGTACGTAGATTTTGACACGGCAAAGCAAATTGTAAACGCTTTTCTTTCCACCCCTTTTGACGGAGGACGTCATCAACGGAGAGTGGACAAAATAGAAACACTGTGAGGTAAGTTATGATTGAAGAGGTGGTAAATTCCATTTTGGAGGCGGAAGACGCAGCGGACAAAAAAATTGCACAGGCAAGAAAGCAAGCGTCCGACATCGTTGCCGAAGCCGAAAGCAAGGCGGAACAGCAAAAAAAGCAACAAGCCGCATCCAACAAGGCGCATTTTGCGCAGAAAAGCCGTGAAATAGAAGCGGAGGCGGACGCCGAGGCTAAAAAGACTTTGCAACAACTCAACGAGCAAACGGATAAGGAAATGGAAAGTTACCGCAAAAACGTCGATGAAGCGGTGAAAATCATTTTGGAGTCTTTGTAATGGCAATAGTAACGATGAAACGCATGACCTTGTTGGCTATGCAGGCGGACAAGGACAAAATATACGACGCTTTGGTGCGTACAAATGCGGTGCAACTGAAACGCAGTACGGAAATTCCCAAATGCAGTACGGTCAACCCCTCCGACAGGATGGAAAAACTGGCGGAAAAGGTAAACCGAGTGGAAGAATCCATTGCCTTTTTGGCGCATCAGACGGAATTGTACAATCTTTCGCACAAGGGCAAGCAACAGGCGGAATTCCCCAAAAATTCCTTTGCACGTCCACGCACGGAGATGGACTATCAGTTCTTTCTGGGCTTTGGCAAAAACGTGCAGCAGGTGGAAGAACAACTGGCACGTCTTGCTCAGTTGCGCAGCATTTTGTCTCAAGCGGAAAGCGATCTGGCGCAAAAGACATCGGAAAAAGAGCGTATGCTTCCCTACAAGGATTTGCCCCATCCTACCGTGTGGTACAAGGATACGGAAAGTTCCTTTGTGCAACTTTCGCAAATGCACGTTTCCGAGTGGCAAAAGTTGCAGACGCTTGCCGACGGTTTCGACCTTGTCAGTGTGGAAAAGGTGTGCGAGTACGGCAACGTCGCCGTTGTAGTGGCGGTAGTTCACAAAAGTCAGGCGGAATTTTTCCGTGAAGCCTCGTCGCTTGGACTTGTGAAAAGTAACGTTCGCACAGAAGTGTTGCCCAGACTTGTAATAAAAGATTTGGAACAACAGTGTCTGGATTTGATGAAAGTGCAAGAAGACACCGTAAAGCAAATTGTGGAAATGGACGGTTGCGTTACGCAGTGGAAAACCTACGTCGACTACCTTGGCTTGTGCCTCAAAAAGGCGGAGGCGGACGGCGACCTGCAAAACACCGCAGCCACCTACGTGCTGGAAGGGTACTGTCCTGCCGACAGTCAGGAATTGGTGCAACAAGCCATACAAAACGTCAGCATGTGCACGGTTGTCAACTTTGACGACATAGGCGAGGAGGAATTTGCCCCCACTCTCACACGCAACAACGCAGTGGTGAAACAGTTTGAATTCATCACAAACATGTACACTCCGCCCGACTACCACGAAGTGGACCCCAACCCCGTAATGTCGGTGTTCTACTTCATAATTTTCGGGTTTATGGTTGCCGACGTCGGCTACGGATTGCTGTTGCTTTTGGCGGGGGTGTTTGCGCACTTTGCCATTAAGCAGTCAACGGGGTTGCGCACAATGTTGCAGTTGTTCGGCATTTGCGGAATTGCGGCAATTTTGGTGGGATTGCTTTTCGGCAGTTGTTTTTCCTACTCGCTGTTTGAAACGCCGCTTATTCCCGACCCGTCCAAGTATCCTATGGTAACAATGATACTCAGTCTGATGCTGGGTATCGTGCATATCGTTGCAGGCGTCGCTTGCAACATGGCTGTCAAGATAAAGCACAAACAGGCGCTTTCGGCATGGCTCACCGACTTTCCGTGGATTGTGGCGTTTCTGGCGCTTATTCTTGCAATCTTCAACGCCGCATTGGATATGGCAGGTTACAGCGGTTACGATGCGTTGAGGTTGCCGGATATTGTAAGTAAAGTCAGTCTGTACGTTTGTCTTGGTGCCGTCGGCGTAGCCGTTGTCTTTGCAGGATTGGGTACAAAAGGTATCCTCGGCAAAATAATGAAGAGTTTCGGCAGTGCCTACGGACTTATCAACTACTTTTCCGACATAATGAGTTACATCCGTGTGTTCGGTCTTATGTTGAGTTCCGCTCTTATGGGAGTGGTGGTCAACCAGTTGGGCGCAATGGTGTCAGCAGGCGGCGGAATAGGCTACGTATTTGCGGCTTTGGTGTTGGTGTTTGCGCACATGTTCAACCTCATTATGGGAATATTGGGTGTGTACATTCACAACGGCAGGTTGCAGTACGTGGAATTTTTCGGAAAGTTCTACACGGGTGACGGCAAACTGTTCCTTCCTTTCGGAAGCGATACCAAGTACGTTTTGGTACAGGAAACGAAGGGTAAAAAGAATTAGCGTTGAAAAATCAGTGTAATTCAAGAACGAAACGCATTGCAACGGCTGTGTTTTAGGACATTTGAAAGTTGACGCCGTTGCCGCAAACAACGTGTTTCGTTTGAACAGGCGTACTTCGCCAACACAACGGCGAAGCAAAATGTTTCAAAAACAATGGCGAAAGCCACAAAAATAAATATAAAAAACAATTTTTTTCGGAGGAAAGAAAAAATGACAGGTTTGACAATAGGCATCATGGGTTTGGCTTTGTGCGCACTGCTGTGCGGCGTAGGTTCCGGTTTGGGACTGCGTGCAACAGGTAACGCTTCGGCGGGAGTACTTGCCGAAGACCCCAGCAAATTCAGCAAAATCATCGTGCTTTCCCTTTTGCCCGCAACGCAGGGTATTTACGGATTCGTAATTGCAATTTTGGGAGCAAGTTACCTTCCCACCGTGGCAAATCTTTCCGCAGCAGGCGTTACGGCTTCCGCAGCACAGGTTTTGTCGCAAGGTTGGAGCGTTTTTTGGGCGTGTGTTCCCATGACGATCGGCGGTGCAGTTTCCGCTTATCTGCAAGGACGTACCGCCGCTTCCTCAATCGTTGCAGTAGGCAAGAAGGGTGAAATTGCATCCAAAGCGCTCATCTTCCCCGCAATGATCGAATTCTACGCATTGCTTGGTTTGGTAGTTTCCATTATGATGTTCAACAACATCCCCGTAGCCGAAATAGGCAATATCGTGGTGGAAACGGCTGCAGCAGTAGGTGCGTAATACATTTTTAACTGTCCGAGGTAGAAATGAACGGTAAAGAAAACATAATCAACAAAATACTTGCCGACGCCGAGGCGAAATGCACGGAGATACTCAACGTTGCAAAAAGTCAGGCAGAACAGGTTGCCGACTCCGCCCGACAACTTTCCGAAAGGGAAAAACAGGCGGTGGAAACAAGGTTGGAAAAACTTGCGACGGAACGCAAGGGCAACTACCTTGCAACGGCGCAGTTGGAAGCACGCAAGTACAGGCTTGGCAAAAAGCAGGAACTCATCTCCCGCTGTTACGCAATGGCAAGACAGCGTCTTGTCGACATGTCTGCAAGCCAAAAAGCCGTGTTTATCGGAAAACTCATTGAAAATTTTGCCGAAGAGGGCGAAGTAGTGCGCATTTCCGAAAAGGACAGGGACGTCGTTACGCAAAAATTTTTGGACGGTTTCGGCAAGAAACTGACGTTGGGCAAAAAATTTATCGACGCCGACGGCGGAATAATGCTGGAAGCGTCGGGCTACGACAAGGACATCACTTTGGACAAGATTGTGGCGACCTCACGGGAAAGCACGGAAGTGAAGG
>HF998499.1:6078-48949 GCA_000433775.1 Corallococcus sp. CAG:1435
TTATTTGGAGAGTAAAATGAAGGAAAATCAGTTTTACGCAAACGGCAGGGCGGCGGTGCTGTCCACCAAACTTTTGGGACAGGACAAACTGACACGGCTTGCGGAATGTTCCACTGTGGCGGAAGCGTTGAAAATACTTTCCGAAAGCGGATATGCACAGGGAATGACCGTTTCCAACCCCAACGACTACGAAAAAATACTGATGGCGGAATTCGACCGTGCAATAGCGTTGTTGAAGGAACTTTGCTACGACAAAAACGCCGTCGGATACTTTTTGTGCCCCTATGATTACCACAACGCCAAAGTGCTTATGAAACGCAAGTATATGCGTGTATCGGGTGTGGACGGCTGTTTTGAAAACGCTCTTGACCCCGTAAAAATGCAACAGGCGTTTGTCGTGGACGACTATTCTGCCTGTTCCGTCAACATGGCGGAAGGGTGCGACAGCGTGGACAAGGCGTTTGCCGACGGCGACAGAAGTCCCCGCACGGTAGATTACTTTTTGGACAAGGCAATGTTTGCGGATATGCGCAGGTATGCAAACAAAAGCAGCATAAACCTTGTGCGTCAACTGTACGATTGGCAGGTAAACACCACCAATCTCATGTTGTTGTACCGTCTTAAAAAGGCGTCTGCCGACAAAAACAGTCTGGACAGGTGGCTTGTTGAGGGTGGTTCCGTGTCCCTGCAACTGTTGAAAAACTTGTGGGACAACGACGGCGCAAGCATGGATTTGCCCGACGTGTACAAAACCTTCTATCAATTTTGCACGCAAAACAACGAAAACCTTGTCGTTGCGGAGGCGGAGCAGAAAAAACAGCGCAACAGACTGTTGCAACAGTCTGCCGACCTCACCACGATACAGCCCGTTTTGGATTACTTTTTCAAAAAAAGCGACGAGATAGACAAAGTGAGGATGCTGATAATAGGCATCAAAAGCGGTGCCGATGCGGAATCCGTCAGAAACATATTGAAAGACTGAAGTTGACGGCAAACGCACAGTTTTTGTAACGTGCGTTACTTGTAAAGGAAAAGGAAAATGGTAGAAAAAATTGCAGTAATAGGCGACAAGGACAGTGTTTTGGCGTTCAGGTCGGTGGGAGTGGAAGTGTTTGACGCCACGACGGCATCGGAAGCCAAGGCTTTGGTGCGCAAACTTTCGCAGGAACAGTACGCAGTGGTGATAATTGCGGAAAATCTTGCCGAGCAGATTCCCGACGTGTTGGAAAAGGTCAAAACGCAATCTTTCCCTGCCATTGTCCCCATTCCCACAACGGCAGAGTCTTCCGGGTTCGGAATGAAGGGCATCAAAAACAATGTGGAAAAAGCCATTGGCATAGACATAATTTTTAACAAAGAGGACAAGCAATGATTGGTAAAATAGTAAAAGTAAGCGGTCCGCTTATTGTTGCGGAAAACCTTGCCGATGTGGAAATGTACGACGTTGTCAAAGTTTCCGACAAAAAACTTATCGGCGAAGTAATCGAACTGCGTGACGACAAGGCAAGTATTCAGGTGTACGAGGAAACAAGCGGTCTGACGGTTGGCGACCCTGTGGAATCTACGGGCGCACCCCTTTCCGTGGAGTTGGGACCGGGTCTTATCGAAAGCATTTTCGACGGTATTCAACGCCCCCTCAACATCCTTGTCAAAGCGTCGGGAAACCGCATCGGACGTGGTATCGAGGTGCATTCGCTGGACAGGGAAAGGCTGTGGCACTTTGTTCCTGCGGTGAAAAAAGGCGACAGACTGACGGCAGGCGACGTCATCGGAACGGTTCAGGAAACAAGCGTGGTACTGCACAAAATTCTTGTCCCCTACGGAGTGGAAGGCGAAGTAGAGTGGATAGCGCAGGACGGCGAGTACACAATTTGCGACACGGTTGCCAAAGTCGGCGGAAAAGACCTTTCCATGATGCAGAAATGGCCTGTGCGTAAGGGACGTCCCTACAAGTCGAAAATGGCGCCCTACTTCCCGATGATTACAGGGCAGCGTGTAATAGACACATTGTTCCCCATTGCAAAGGGGGGCGTGGCGGCAGTTCCCGGTCCTTTCGGAAGCGGCAAAACGGTGGTGCAACACCAACTTGCCAAGTGGGCGGACGCCGACATCATTGTGTACGTAGGCTGCGGCGAACGTGGAAACGAAATGACAGACGTTTTGCAGGAATTTCCCAACCTGCACGACCCCAAGACGGGCGAACCGTTGATGAAACGCACGGTGCTTATTGCCAACACAAGCGACATGCCCGTTGCCGCCCGTGAAGCGAGTATCTACACAGGCATAACCATTGCCGAGTACTTCCGTGATATGGGCTACACCGTGGCAATAATGGCGGACAGCACTTCCCGTTGGGCGGAAGCTCTGCGTGAAATGAGCGGACGTCTGGAAGAGATGCCCGGCGAAGAGGGCTATCCTGCCTATCTTGCAAGCCGTCTGGCGGAATTTTACGAACGTGCGGGAATCGTTCATGTTTTGGGAAGCGGCGACACTGTGGGAGCAATATCCGCAATAGGCGCAGTATCTCCTCCTGGTGGCGACCTTTCCGAACCTGTTTCTCAGGCAACTTTGAGAATAGTCAAGGTGTTTTGGGGGTTGTCGGCGTCTTTGGCGTACAAACGGCACTTCCCTGCAATCGACTGGCTGACAAGTTACTCGTTGTACGACGACAAGTTGGAAGACTGGTACTCGGAAAACGTGGCGGAAGACTTCAACCAACTGAAAGGCGAATTGCGTTTCGTGTTGCAGGAGGAAAACCAACTCAACGAAATTGTGCGTCTGGTGGGTATGGACGCTTTGGGAGCAAAAGACCGCCTCACAATGGAAACAGCAAAGTCCATTCGTGAGGACTACCTCCACCAAAACGCTTTCCACGAAGTGGACACCTACACATCGCTGGAAAAACAGTACAAAATGATGAAACTTATTTTGGGATTTTATCATGCGGCAACGGAAGCGTTGGAAGAAGGCGTGGAACTCAACGACTTGCTGAAACTGCCCGTACGTGAGCAGATAGGACGTTCCAAGTACATCGAAGAGGCACACATCGACAGATTCGACGAAATTCAGCGTAACATCAAAAAGCAAATAAACGAACTTGCAGCAAAAGGTGAAGCAAATGTTTAAGGAATACAAGACAATTCGAGAAGTAGTGGGACCTCTTATGTTGGTGGACCACGTCAGCGGCGTAAGTTACAACGAACTTGTGGAAATAACGCAGGAAAACGGCGAAATCCGCAAGGGCAAGGTGTTGGAAGTAAACGGCGACAGGGCGTTGGTGCAACTTTTCGAGGGAACGCAAGGGCTTAAAATATCCACATCCAAAGCGAGATTTTTGGGCAGAAGTCTGGAACTTGCCGTATCGGAAGACATGTTGGGCAGGGTGTTCAACGGAATGGGCGAACCCATCGACGGAGGCGCACCGATAATTGCCGAAATGCGCATGGACATCAACGGTCAACCCATCAACCCCTACGCAAGAGATTATCCCAACGAGTTTATTCAGACGGGTATTTCGGCAATAGACGGTCTGAACACCTTGGTGCGTGGTCAAAAGTTGCCTGTGTTTTCCGCAAGCGGACTTCCCCATGCGCAACTTGCGGCGCAAATTGCCCGTCAGGCAAAGGTGCTTGGCGACGACGAAAAATTCGCCGTGGTGTTCGGCGCTATGGGTATCACCTACGAGGAAGCGGACTTTTTCATCAAGGACTTCAACAAAACGGGCGCAATCGAACGTACCGTCATGTTCATGAACCTTGCAAACGACCCCGCAATCGAGCGTATTTCCACGCCCCGTATGGCACTGACCGCTGCGGAGTACCTTGCTTTTGAAAAGGGAATGCAGGTTTTGGTAATTCTCACCGACATTACCAACTACGCCGAGGCGTTGCGTGAAACGTCCGCCGCCCGCAAGGAAGTACCCGGTCGCCGTGGATATCCCGGCTACATGTACACCGACCTTGCGCAGATTTACGAACGTGCGGGACGTATTCACGGATGCAACGGCAGCATAACGCAAATTCCCATTTTGTCCATGCCGGAAGACGACAAGACGCACCCGATACCCGACCTTACGGGGTACATCACCGAGGGACAGATTATTCTTTCACGTGACTTGTACAAGCGTGGCTACAATCCACCGATAGACGTTTTGCCCAGCCTTTCCCGTTTGAAGGACAAAGGTATCGGCGAAGGCAAAACACGCAAAGACCATGCCAGCACGATGAACCAACTTTTCAGTGCCTATGCACAGGGCAAGGAAGCCAAGGAACTTTCCGCCATTTTGGGTGAAGCGGCACTCAGCGACGTAGACAAACTTTACGCCAAGTTTGCGGTGGAATTTGAAAAACAGTACATTGCGCAGGGTTTCAACACCAATCGCACCATCGAAGAAACGTTGGATTTGGGGTGGAAACTGTTGGGCATTTTGCCCAGAACGGAGTTGAAGCGTATCTCCGAGGAATTGCTTGACAAGTACTACAAACCTTACGAGGATTGACAATGGCAGTAATGAACGTCAACCCCACGAGAATGGAAATGAAGCGTTTGCAACAACGTCTGAAAACAGCCACCCGTGGGCACAAATTGCTTAAAGACAAAACGGACGAGATGATTCGCCGTTTCATAACCCTTGCCGAGGAAAACAAACGACTTCGCAAGGAAACGGAAAAGGATTTGGCAAAGGCTTTGTCAAGTTTCACTTTGGCACGCAGTCAGACGGACGCACGCATTGTGGAAGAAGCGATACTGATGCCGGGACGCACGGTAAAACTTTCCTGTCACAAACGCAAGGTGATGGGTATCGATGTTCCCGCTATCGACATCAACGACAGCGGCGGAGAGTTGTACCCCTACAGTTTTCTGTCGGTAACGGGGCAGTTGGACGATTCCGTCAGAGGGCTCAATGCCGTGTTGTTCAAACTCATCAAACTTGCCGAAACGGAAAAAACCTGCAACATGCTTGCCGACGAAATAGAAAAAAACAAACGCCGTGTCAATGCATTGGAAAACATAATGATTCCGCAACTTTCAGAAACGATAAAGTACATCAAAATGAAGTTGGATGAAAGCGAACGTTCGGCTACCGTCCGCCTCATGAAGGTGAAGGACATCATCAACAAGTAATTTCAAACCTGTTACAAAACGGTGCTTTTGCACCGTTTTTCTTTTACCGTATCAATCTTTTCGGTACACGGCAAAGGTCTGCAATTTGTAAATGCGAAATTTTGACGCTTGCATCAGCGCATCTTTGACGGTTGTAGACGGGGCAAAGTCGCTTTATTGTAATTGTATTTTTGTGCAACGTTTATTACTGTCTTTCCCAATGCGTTTTGTTTTCAGCAAAAGAGGCGTTCGTTGCAAATTTTGACGAGTCAGACGGCGCCTGTTTTGCGACCTTATTGTACATTTACTAAAAAATGATTGGACGCAAAAAATGTTGAAAGCAATTTTTGCTTTGCAAAATGAAGTTGTGCAGATATTCGTTTCGTAGTCGTTGGGGTTAGTTTCACGGCAAGGCAAATTTGTGTCTTGTTTTCTTAAATTATCAATTTCATTGGTGCGGAATTGGTCAACACACGTGGTGGTGTTGCAAAAGGCAAGTTTGTTGTTTAGTCGGCTTGTCGTTTTGTTCCTGTGAACTTCCGTTTACCAAAAAATCCGCCACTATCAATAAACTGAATTTACGTTGCAATGTTTGTAAACAATAAAAATGTTGAAAAGTATAAAAACACGTGTAAATATTTTGTATTTTTAATAAAATAAATAAAAAAATCCTGTTTTTCTTCGATTTTTTAGGGGAAAACGCAAACTTTTGGGGAAATTATAATTGTAAAAACAATAGCACGGTATTAAAATGACGGATCTGAGCGATTTTATTCAACAAGTAAAACGTTCCAATGACATTGTTGACGTCATCGGTTCGTATCTGGAACTTAAACAGCGTGGCACAACACTTTTTGCACGCTGTCCTTTTCACGGCGAAAAGACGGCAAGTTTCAGTGTGAACAGGAACATGCAGATTTACCACTGTTTCGGTTGCGGCGAGAGTGGCGACGTCATCAAGTTTGTGGAAAAGTACGAGTCCTGCACCTTCATGGAAGCGTTGGAAATTCTTGCCAAGCGTGCGGGGCTGAAAATGCCGGAAACGGAAGCGCAAAAGTTGGACAAGTCGTTGGAAGAAAAACGCAAAAAAAAGGACGTCTATCTTGCAATATGCAAGGACACCGCCGTGTTCTATTACAAAAACTTCTACGCACCTCAGGGGCAAGTTGCTCGCCAATACATGCAAAAACGTGGTTTCGATGCAGAAACGCTCAAAAAGTTTGGCATAGGCTATTCGCCCGACATGTATTCGCTGGTGCGGTATCTGGAAAGGAAAAACTACTCTCACGAAGACTGTCTTAAAGCCGGCGTGTTGCAAAGCAAGTCGGACGGAACGGTTTTCGACGCTTTGGCAGGCAGACTGATTGTGCCTGTGTTCAACATGTCAGGAAAGGTTATCGCCTTTGGCGGGCGTGGGTTGGACGAAAAAACCATCGAGTTCGGCAAGTACAAAAACACGTCGGAAACCTATCTTTTCACAAAACGCAACAATCTTTTTGCTTTGAATCTCGTCAAACAGCAAAAACAGCAATCGGCGTTGCCCAACATAGTTATTGTGGAAGGGTACATGGACGTCATCGCAATGTATCAGGCAGGATTTCGCCGTGCCGTTGCCAGCATGGGAACATCGCTGACGGAAAGTCAGGCAAAGTTGCTTTCACGCCTTACCGACACGGTGTACATTTGTTACGACGGTGATGCCGCCGGTCAAAAAGCCACAGTCAGGGGAATGGACATTCTGGACGAGGCAGGGCTGGAAGTAAAGGTAATAACGGTGCCGGAAAACTTGGACCCCGACGAGTACATCAAAAAGTACGGGGCGCAGGCGTTTGAAAAGTTGATAGAGGACGCTTTGCCCCTGCCCGACTACAAGTTGCGGTTGTTGGAAAAGGCATATCCGATAGACAGCGACGACGTTGCAAAACGCAACAACGCTTTGCCCAAGTACGTCAACGGCGCAATTTCCATGCTCAGACAACTTGACGATGTACGGCAGGCGCAGTATCTTGCGGCAGTATCGCTGAAAACGGGCTATTCGCAGGAGTATCTCAGGCGAAAGTTGCAAACAGCGGAAGAAGAGTCGGAAGACACAACGCAGGAAGCAACGCTTTCCCCCGAGGAAAAGGCAAAGTTTTTCGTGGCTGCGTGTCTGCTTACAAATCAGCCTTTTGCCTCTTTGCAAGAAAAACCCTACTGTGAAAGGGAATTTCTTTCCAAACTGTTCGACTACATTTTCCGTTGTAAAAACCGTGGCGAAACGCCGCAGGCGGATATGTTGTACACGGTGTGTCCCAACGCTACACAGCAGGAGTACAACGGCATAATCGGCGTGGATTTTTCGCCGTCATGTGCGGAAAAAAACGAAAAGTACTTCAACGAATGCAAACAAAGCATTGTGAGAGAAAACATCAAACGGCAAAGGGAAATTCTGTTGCGACAACTGAAATCCAACCCGGAAAATGCGTCGGAACTGTTGCAACAGATTGCCGCATTGAATGATAAAATCAATTTCTGATTTTCAAAGGAGAAGCAAAATACATATGGAACTTACTCAAAACTTTTTGCAGGGACTGTACGAAGACGTCAAAAACGAATCCAACAAGGTAACTTTCGAGGAGTTGGAAAACAAGTTGGAAAAACTTGACCTTTCGCCGGAACAAAACGCCGAAATTTACAGATACCTCGAAGAAAAGGGAATAAAGATTATCGACACTTTCGATAAGGACAATTCCGCCCTGTACAAGAGTATCAGCGACGTGGCGGTGGACGACCCCGTCAAAATGTATTTGAAAGACATCGGCAAGGTGCCTCTTCTTACCAGCGAAGAGGAAGTGGAACTTGCACAAAAAATGTTGGAGGGCGACGAGGAAGCCAAACGCAAACTTTCCGAAGCCAACCTGCGTTTGGTGGTGTCCATTGCCAAAAGATACGTGGGACGTGGCATGCTCTTTCTGGATTTGATTCAGGAAGGTAACCTGGGACTTATGAAAGCGGTAGAAAAGTTCGACTGCACCAAAGGTTTCAAGTTTTCCACCTACGCAACGTGGTGGATTCGTCAGGCAATCACCCGTGCCATTGCCGACCAGGCACGCACGATAAGAATTCCCGTGCATATGGTGGAAACGATAAACCGTCAGGTAAGAATGCAGCGTCTGCTGTTGCAGGAGTTGGGAAGAGAGCCTACTTCCGCCGAAATTGGCGAAAGAATGGGTATTTCCGCCGAAAAGGTGGAGGAAATCCAAAAGATTGCGCAAGACCCCGTAAGTTTGGAAACGCCTATCGGTGAAGAGGAGGACACACAACTTTCCGACTTCATCGAGGACAACAAAACCGTTGCCCCCAGCGACGTCGCAGCACAGGCAATGTTGCGTGAACAACTCATTGCCGCTTTGCACAAACTCACGCCCCGTGAAGAAAAGGTAATTCGTCTGAGGTACGGTCTGGACGACGGCAAGCAACGCACTTTGGAAGAGGTAGGAAAGGAATTCAACGTTACCCGTGAAAGAATCCGTCAAATAGAAGCCAAAGCGTTGCGCAAGTTGCGTACGCCTTCCAAATCCAAGAAACTGAAAGATTATCTCGACTGATATGTACACCAAACGACTGCAAAAACTTTTTTCGGCGTTGCCCGAGTGCCGCCTGCTTGCCGACGTGGGGTGCGACCACGGCTACGTAGGCATTTACGCTTTGCAAAAGGGTATTGCCGAAAGGGTGTGTTTTTCCGACATCTCCCTTTCAAGTTTGCAAAAAGCCAGGCAAAACTGCCCCGAGCAGTATCTTGACCGTGCGCAATTTGTGTGTCAGGACGGATTACAGGACATTTGCGCCGACTGTGCTGTAATTGCAGGCATGGGGGGAATGGAAATAATCTCTGTGCTGAAAAACGCCAGACACCTGCCGGAGAAGTTGGTGTTGCAACCCATGCGCAGTCAAAGGGAGGTCAGGGAGTTTTTGTCGGAAAAGTACAAGATATTAAGCGACGAAAAATTTTTCGACGGAAAATTTTACGACCTTATCACGGCGCAACTTGGCGGGGGAACGACGCTTTCCGAGGAGGAAAAACAGTTTGGAAAAACCAATTTGTTGCAACCGTCGGATGATTTTTTGGCTTTTTTGCAAAAAGAAAAAGCCACTTGTGAACAAATACTAAATCAATGCAACGATGCGGAAGCGGTGCGTTGGTACGAAGAGGTGTGCCGCATTATCCGCAAACTAACGGAGGAAACATCATGATACAACAGGAAATGTTAAAATACCAATCTTTGGACACCGAACTGTTCAAAATAGAACGTGATTTGCGCAAAAATCAGTACTACATCAAGCGCAAGGAACTCAAAATTTCTTTGCAGAAGTGTGAGGAGCAAATTGCCCGTCTGGAACAAAAAACGGTGGATTTGAGAAATCAACTGTCCGTTGCCAATCAGACTTTGCAAAAAATAGGCGAAGTAATCGACGAACACAACAGAGAACTTGCCGACATCGAAGACAGGGACGAACTCAATTACATGAGCAAAAAACTTGCCGAGCAGTTGGACTTGCTTTCTGCCGCCGAAAAAGACCTCAAACAAATTCTTGCCGAAGGCGAGGATGTGAGCAAAACTTTCGAATCGATATCCAAAACGCAAATGCCACGCCTTGTTTCGGAATACAACAAATGCAACGCTCAATTTGACAATGCCACACAGCAGGTGAAACCCCGTGTGATGGAAATAAAGAAACAGCAGGCGGAATTGCGCAAAGCGATAGACCCCCAACTGTTTGACGTGTACAAAAAACGTGCCGAACAAACACGTCCCGTTTTCGTACCTTTGTGCGATGGCAACCGTTGCGGAGGATGCCGAATGGATATGCCTCTTGCGCAGGTGGAATCCAAAATGGCGGGCAAAGACTACATGGTGTGCGAGCATTGCGGACGCATCATTTACAGGGTGTAGTGCAACGCAACAAACTTTTTGGTAACGAATTTTTGTGTACGGTTGTGTAAAAAGTGAACAAAAAGCAACATTTGGCATAGATAAAAAGTGAAACTTTATCATTTTGACGAATGATTGCACGAATTGTTGCAATAAAAAAGAAGGGGCAAACCCTTCTTTTTTTGTGTTAATTTTTGCGTTTTTTAAGTTGCAACTTTTGTTTGTTGCGTTTTGTGCAGAATGTTTTTATACTTGCAAAACTCGACGTTTTTTTCATCTAACCCACGTCCGCCCAAGGCGATAACCTTACCTGACATGCTGAGCACAGGAACAATCAGTCAGTTTGCCAAAGCGGTGCAGTCTTAAATTTGTGTTTGCACAAATTTTTCAAAGTATCGTTTCCGTCGTGCGTCGGTTGCCGTTATCTGAAAGTATCAAGCATGCAACGTTCAGCGCATTGTCAGTGTTATGGAGGTAAAGGTAATTACTTTTGACGTTGTTGGTTGCGTTTTGTGGAGAACGTTTTTGTACTTGCAAAACTCGACGGTTTTTTCATCCAACCCACGTCCGCCCAAGGCGATAACCTTACCTGACATGCTGAGCACAGGAACAATCAGTCAGTTTGCCAAAGCGGTGCAGTCTTAAATTTGTGTTTGCACAAATTTTTCAAAGTATAGTTGCCGTCGTGCGTCGGTTGCCGTTGCCTGAAAGTATCAGGCAAGTTGAAACGCAAGAAAGAAGTTTTTCGTTGTGTATCGGCAAATTGCCCCCGAGTTACCACTTGTTGAAAACTTTTTCCGCAAAACCAAGTTTATTTTGTATCTTCACTTTTTTGCCGTTGTCCAAAATTACCGTTCCGCTGAAATGTCCGAAAACCTGATGCTGTCGTGATGCAAGCACGCCCAAATCGGTGATATCTTTTCTGTCCAGCACAGGCACAAATTGCAAATCCAGCCGTCCCTCGTTGTCGTGAATTGTCCATGGCGACAAAAAGTCGTCTTTTCCGTTTTTTTGAGGAATTTCAAAAACCACTTTGTCAAGTTTGTGTGCCACGCCGTCCATAAACACCATGTTTTCCGTGGCGGCGGAAGTGTCGCCGAAGCCGTATCCCAGGTTGAAACCGAAGGTCTTGCCGTTTTGAAGTCTTGTTTGAAGGCTGGACCAATACCAGGTGTTTTTGTACGTCCAGATTCCTCTTCCCCAATCCAATGTGCCCAGGCTGTCGGATTCGTCAAAGGACATGTGCATGCCTTTTACAACGCAGTACCCTTTTGCACGCATGCAGTTTATTTTGGTGTTGTAGTAGAAGGCGTGCTTTTTTCTGAAAGGTGTGGCTATGGTCATCTGGTCTTTGGGAAAGTCCGTCAGTTCCAGGTAACATTCAAAGGGTGTGCCGTCCCAAAAATCTTCAAAGGCGCATTGCAGAATACGCCTGTCGGGCAGTTTTTCAAAGGACATTTTCACCTTTTTGGAAGCGTAGCCCACATTTCCCGTTTCCGGGCAGGAGGGCAAGTTGAGTTTCCCGAAGGTGAAAAACTTCATCTCGCTGGTAGTTTTGTAGAGAGGCTTTTCAAAGTACAGAAATGACGCCGAAACAAGAGACATGTAACTGTTGTCGGCAACTGTAAGGGCTACTGCTTTTTTGCCGTCGGTAACGATGTAGTAGTCCCATTCCTTAATGCGCCATTTGTGGCCCCTGATGTCCTTTCTGTCGTATTGGCGCACTGTGGAGGTGGAGTAGCCTGCCTGTGCAAGACGTCCATTTTCCAGCAGTTTGCCTTGTGTGAGAAGTTTTTGCATTTTTGCCCCCTCCAACCTTTGTTGTGATTTAATTGTAGCACAATGCTCCGAATACAGTCAATACCCCTTTGGCGACAAAGTCGGACAAAAAAACATTTCACTTTTGTTAAATATCTATTGACAGAAACCTTTGTACGTGGTAATGTGTAATCAGACATTAAACATTTGTTAAATGTCGTCAAAAAAAACAAGCGACCGTGTTGAAGTTTTTATTACACGGAAGTCGACAGGAGGTTACCATGGATTTATTCAGAAAGTGCGAAGATCAGGAAAGGGTAGAAGTTTTGAAACAAAAAGGAATGTATCCCTACTTTCATTGTCTGACTTCGCAACAGGCGCCGGAAGTGAAAATGGACGGCAAGGAAATAATAATGATAGGCTCGAACAACTACTTGGGGCTGACTTCCGACGAAGAGGTAGTGGAAGCGGGCATTTTGGCTTTGCAAAAGTACGGTTCCGGCTGTTCCGGAAGCCGATTCCTCAACGGTACTTTGGACTTGCACTTGCAGTTGGAGGAAAATTTGGCAAAATTTTTGCAAAAAGAGGCTGTTGTTACCTTTTCCACGGGATTTCAATCTAACTTGGGAATAATTGCCGGCATTGTGGGAAGAAACGACGTTATTTTGTGCGACAGGGAAAATCATGCCAGCATTTACGACGCTTGTCGCCTCAGTTACGGCAAAATGTTGCGTTACAACCACAGCGACATGACGGACTTGGAAGAAAAGTTGCAAACGGTGGACACTTCTTTGCACGGTATTCTCATTGTTACCGACGGTGTTTTCAGTATGGGAGGCGACATAGCAAATCTACCGGAAATTGTGCGTCTTGCCAAGAAGTACGGAGCACGCATAATGGTGGACGACGCCCACGGATTGGGTGTATTGGGTGCGCACGGACGTGGCACGGCGGAGCACTTCGGTTTGGAAAAGGAAGTGGACATCTACATGGGTACGTTTTCCAAATCACTTGCCAGCATGGGCGGTTACATGGCTGCGCCCGAATACGTTTGCGAATTTGTCAGGCACAATTCCCGTCCTTTCATTTTCAGCGCAAGTCTGACGCCCGCCAACGTGGCATGTGCGCTTAAGGCATTGGAAATTTTGCAAAGAGAACCGCAACGTGTGGCAAGACTTCTTCACATAGCCGACTACATGCGAAGCGGTCTTAAACGTGAGGGGGTGCAAATCATTGACGGAATAACCCCCATTATTCCCATTTACACTTACAGCGACGAAAGAACTTTTTTGGCATGTAAAAAACTGTTTGACAGAGGAGTGTACGTCAATTCAGTGGTGTCGCCTGCCACACCGGCGGGTAAAAGCCTTTTGCGCACAAGTTACATGGCAACGCACACTGAAGAGCAGATGGACAGGGCATTGCAACACATCAAAGCAGTGCTTTCGGAAATTTGAAAAACTTTACGTCAGTGCGTAACGGCAATTTCTCGCCGTTGTCAGCCAAAACAAATTGAAAACAGTCCTTAAACAAAGAATGGACTACTTTCAAAGCAAGCACGCTGAAAAAGCGTGCTTTTGTTATTTTGCAAAGGGAAGATATTTTTTTTGAACAGTGCCCGCACAAGGGCTTCGTCCATACTTTTGCAAGTGGAGGTAACACGCACATTTCGTAAAAATTGCTTGTTGCAAAAAATTGCCGTTACAGGCAGGCAAATTGTTTTTTGTATAAGTCCGTTTACGGGATGTTTTTGAAAATGCTCGTTGTCAAGTTGTAATGCACAAGTTCGTCCGTCAATGCTATCAATACGTACGTCGAAAAAACGTATTTGGCGCAACACCTGTTGTTGCGTAAGCGTGAAACGGACAAAACATTTTCGCATCGCACCTGTCGTGTGCAACTTTTTCAAATTCAGAAACAAAGTTGCAAAAGATATTTCACAAAACTGCAGCGCATATTGCTCCAAGTTTGTACTGAAAGTACAAAAAACAGAGCATAGCGACGCTGCCACTTGACAACGGCACTTTTGTGTGGTAGCATAAAATCACAATGGGTGCGTATGCGGTTTTGTACTTTGCAAAGACAAATTTGTGTCATTTTTTGCATTCAAACGGCATATTTGTACAGACAAAATCAGCATGGAGGAATTGCCTTGATTACAGTCAGACCTTACAAGAAAAAAGATTTTCGTTACGTTCAGGAAATTTGCATAGAAACGTCATGGCTCAAAGATAGCGACGTTCTTGCGGAAAAGTCCGCTCTTTGCGCAATGTACTGCGACTACTACATGGATTTCGAACCGGAATTTTGCTTTGTCGCAGTGGACGACAGCGACATTCCCGTGGGGTACGTTCTTTGTTCGGCAAATGCCGACACCTTTCACGAGCAGATGACGGGGTACTATCTGCCCTTTGTACGCAAACTTTCGGGAAGTGAATTTTTCCGTTTTTCCGCACAGATGAAGTGGGAAAGGCAGTTTGTGGCGCATGGTTACACGGCGCATCTGCACATAGACGTTTTGCCTTGTTTTCAAGGGCAAGGCGTAGGCACGGCGCTTTTGAAGGAGTTGCTGCAAAAACTGAAAGATTCCTTTGTGGAAGGAGTGTATTTGGTTTGTGCCAAAAACAACAAAAATGCCTGTGCGTTTTACGAGTCACGTGGTTTTGACGACATCGACTACTCGGCAAGTTCCGTTGTGTACGGCAAAAAACTGTACGTCGAGGACGACGCCGAAAAGGACGTTGCAAACGGCGAGCAAGAGGACGAGTGAGCAGTGAAATTTTTTGAAAAACTGACGCCGCAGCAGGCGCAAAATCTCAATGCCGCAGTGCTTGCCTACGTCGGAGACGCCGTGCAAAGTTTGTACGTCAGGCAAAGACTTGTCCTGCAACACGATTGCAATGCGCACGGTTTGCACCAAATGGCGTCGGCAGAGGTAAATGCCCATTCGCAGGCGGTAAAAATCCAGCAGATAAGTCAGATTCTCACGTCGGAGGAGCAGGAAGTTTTTTTGCGTGGGCGCAACGTCAAGGCGCACCACAAAGCCAAAAACCAAAGCGGAAGCGACTACCGCAAGGCAACGGGGCTGGAAGCGTTGTTGGGGTATCTGTACCTTACGGGCAACATTGAAAGAATAAAACAACTTCTGGAAGTGTAACAATGAAAATTGAAGGAAGAAACTGCGTGTTGGAAGCGTTGCGTTCGGAAGACGTTACCGTAAACACGCTAATTTGCGAAAAGGGAAAAAACGATTCGGTAACGGCTCTTGCCCGTCAAAAGGGCGTCAAGGTGCAGTTTGTGGACAAATCCGTTTTGGACAGGGAAAGTGCCGATGGCAGACACCAAGGCTACATTGCCGAAGTTACGGAATTTCACTACTGCGAGGTGGAGGACATTTTGCAAAGTTCCCCTCACCCCTTTGTGGTGGTGCTGGACGGAATAAACGATCCGCACAACTTCGGCAGTATCATTCGTGTTTGCGAGTGCGCCGGCGTTGACGGCATTGTAATAGGTCGCAACAGACAGGTTGCCGTTACCGACACCGTGGCACGTTGTTCCGCAGGGGCAATTGCTCACATGAAAATAGCCCGAGTAACCAATGTCAACAACGCCATAAAGCAACTGCAACAGGCGGGACTTTGGGTGTACGCCTGCGATATGGACGGGCAGGAAATAACTTCCGTCAACCTGACGGGAAGCGTCGGGCTTGTTATCGGTGGGGAAGGCAGCGGCGTAGGAAAACTCACAAGGGAAGTGTGCGACGGCATAGTTTCCCTGAAATTGAAAGGAAAGGTAAATTCTCTGAACGCCTCGGTGGCGTGCGGAATTGCCGTTTACGAAGTGGTGCGTCAAAGAGGCTGATGGAAGAGATAATCAAACGTGCAAAAGCGGGGGAAGAAACTGCCATAGAAGAGATTGTTTCCAACTACAAGGGGCTTATTCGTTCCGTCGCCAACAAGTTTTTTTTGGTGGGCGGCGACAAGGACGACCTTTTGCAGGAGGGAATGTTGGGGCTGTACTTTGCAATAATCAATTTTGACGAAAACAAGGGCAGTTTTCCGTCCTTTGTCAAGTTGTGCGTGGCAAGGCAAATCATGGACGCCGTGCGCAAGGACAATTCCGACAAAAACAAGCCGTTGTCCGCCTACATTGACATTGCTTCGGTGGAAAACATCACGGACGACCGCACCCCGTTGGAAAATCTTTTGGAAAAGGAGTATTCGCAAAAGATTGCCAAAATCGTTCAGCAACAGTTATCCCCGTTGGAAAGGCAGGTAGTGCAACTTTTCGGCGAAGGGTACAGTTACGAGGATATCACGCAAAAACTCAACAAAAGTTACAAAGCGGTGGACGGCGCATTGCAAAGAGCGCGCAAAAAACTGCTTATGTTTAAGGAGTGAAAATGAACTACGTTGCATTGTATCGAAAGTACCGTCCGCAAATTTTTGACGACGTCATCGGGCAGGATCACATTGTGGGTACCCTTCGCAATCAGATTTTGAAGGACAAAATTTCCCACGCCTATCTTTTCACGGGTACACGTGGTACGGGAAAAACCACAACTGCCAAAATTTTTGCCCGTGCAGTCAACTGTCCGCACGCCAAGGAGCACAACGGCAATCCCTGCGGTAAGTGCGAGGTCTGCAAGGCTTTGCAGCAACCCAACGTCGACGTAATAGAAATGGACGCCGCCAGCAACAACGGCGTGGACTACGCCAGGGACATCAGAGAAAAGGTGCAGTATCCGCCCGTCAACGGCAGATACAAGGTGTACATCATCGACGAAGTGCACATGCTTTCGGTAAGCGCATTCAACGCTTTGTTGAAGACGTTGGAAGAACCGCCGCAACACGCTTTGTTTATTCTTTGCACCACGGAAGTACACAAAATTCCCGCAACGATTCTTTCCCGTTGCATGCGTTTCGATTTCAGGCTGGTGTCTTTGCCGAAACTTGCGCAACTGGTGCAAGACATCTACGACAAAGAGGGCAAAACCTACGAAAAGGACGCCCTTTACGCCATTGCCCGTGCAGGCGAAGGCAGCGTAAGAGATTGCGTTTCCATTGCCGACAGATGCATGTCCGTTTCCGACGGAAAACTCACCTACCGTGACGTAATGTCGGTGTTGGGCGTGTCTTCCAAAGAGGGTATTGCCAATCTCGCCGATGCGGTGATTGCCAACGATGCAGGGGAAATTTTGACGGACATTGACAAACTCGTCAAAGAGGGCAAAGACGTTGCCCGTCTTTCCAAAGATTTGGCTGTGTATTTCAGAGATATTATCACCGTCAAACTGTGCAAAAATCCACGTGAAATTCTGGCGTTGCCCGACGACGAAATTGAAAGGTTGGAAAAACAGGCGCAGGGGGTATCCGACAAGAAACTGCTGTACGCAATAGACGTTTTGACGGGGCTGGAAAGCAGTTTGCGATACGCTCTTTCGCCACGAATGCTGTTGGAGTCGGCCACGCTGAAAATCGGGTCAAGTACAGGCGAAGTGGACGTGGAAGGGTTGGACAGACGTGTTACACGTCTGGAACAGCAACCGCACAACGCAAAAACTTCCGCAAGATACGTGGTGGACAAAACAAATGCGCAGTCGGTGTGGCTGGGCGTGAAGTACGCCTTGGAGGAAAGCGACAAGCCTCTTTTGTTGGGCGTGTGGCGTGACGTCAAGGTGGAAATGCATGAAGACAAGTTTGTGGTACTGTGCAGCAAGGGTGCCTATCTGTTGATAGACACCCAGTACCGTGCAACATTGCTTAACGAAATAAAACCCTTCTGCAACAAACCTGTGGAGTTTGTGGAGGTGAAGGAAACTTCCGAAACGGAAGTGGACAAACAGTTGAAAGCCCTTGGCGACAACGTGAGATTTGAAAATAACATCAAAAAATAATTTTGGGGGTAAATATGGGAAACAAATACGGATACAACGGAGCAGGTGGCGGAAAAAACGTCGGCGGTTTTGGCGGAGGAAACATGCAAAGCCTTATGAAACAGGCTCAGCAAATGCAGCAAAAGTTGCAGGAAGCACAGGCGGAATTGGAAGAATTGCAAGTTACCGGCAGTGCGTCAGGCGGAATGGTAGAGGCAACGGTAAACGGCAAAAAAACAGTTTTGGCAGTAAAAATCAAGCCTGAAGCATGCGACCCGGACGACGTGGAAATGCTGGAAGACTTGGTTCTTGCCGCAATAAACGATGCCTATCAAAAGGCGCAGGTCAAGGAAGACGAACTCATGGCGCCGTTTGCCGCCATGAAAGGACTGTTGTGATATGGCAGGATACATCGAGCCCATCGAAAAACTGATAAGACAGTTTACAAAACTCCCCGGCGTGGGGGCAAAAACTGCGCAAAGATACGCTTTGACGGTACTTTCCATGACGGAGGAGGAGGCAAAAGCCTTTGCGGCAGCCGTCGTGGAAGCCAAAACCAACGTCAAGGTGTGTTCCGTCTGCGGAAACTACACCGACGAAGATCCCTGCCACATCTGCAAAACAAGGGACAGTTCGGTAATTTGCGTAGTGCAGGAAGCCAAAGACGTGCTGGCAATAGAACGTCTGGGCGAGTACCGTGGCGTGTACCACGTTTTGGGCGGAGTACTCAACCCGCTGCGTGGCGTGGGACGTGACGACATACGTCTGGCGCAGTTGTTTCAACGTTTGACTGGGGACGTTAAAGAGGTCATTTTGGCAACGGACACTTCCGCCGAAGGGGAAGCCACTGCAACCTACATTGCCCGCTACGTCAAACAGTACGGCGTCAAAGTTACACGTCTTGCGCAGGGCATATCCGTCGGAAGCGAATTGCAGTACGCCGACGAAGTTACCCTTTCAAGAGCCTTTTCCAACAGAAAGGAAGTGTAGTCTAGTCAGCCACGCTACGGCAGAAATGTTGTGCGCCGTGGCGTTGGAATTTTCCGGTTATTTGTGCGATGCCATGTTGAGAAAACAAATTTTGCAACAGGGCTTTTGAAGCGGCAACCGACGTGTTTTTGTAAAAACAGTCTTGCGGTGAAAATTTCTTACGTAACAATCTGACACAAATTTTTGGTAACGGTAGTTAAAATTCGGTATTTTTTGTTGTGAAAAATACACTTGGAGTGCGAAAATGCGTTTGGACAAGTTTTTGAAAGTATCCAGAATACTCAAACGCCGCACCGTTGCGCAGGAAGCGTGCGACGGCGGTAAGGTGGACGTCAACGGCAGAGCGGCAAAACCGGGCTGTCAACTTAAAGTGGGCGACGTTGTGTGCGTTCACTTTGCAGGAGGAAGTTTGTCTTTCAGGGTGAAGGCAATAAAGGAAACTGTAAAAAAGGATGAAGCCTCGGAAATGTACGAGATAATACTGCCACAATGAAAAGCGTAATAATAGTTGCCGGTGGAGCGTCAAAGCGTTTCGGCAAAAACAAACTGAAAGAAGAAATTTTCGACAAAAGCGTTTTACAGCACAGTGTGGACGCTTTTTTGGGCATTGCCGACGAAATAATCGTAGTGGGCAAGTACTCCGTTTGCGGGGCAAAGTGCGTAAAGGCCGGTTCAACACGCAACAAATCGGTGCGCAACGGTGTCAAAGCCGTTTCGCCTCAATGCACGCTTTTGGCTATTCACGACGGGGCGCGTCCCTTTGTTTCCCGCAGTCTGGTGCAAAAACTGTTTGACGAGGCGCAAAAGTTCGGAAGTGCCGTGCCTTGTCTTCCCGTTACCGACACGCTTTGGGAAAACACCGACGGCGTTGCCCAAAGGCGTGAGAGAAACAACTTTTTCACTGTGCAAACGCCGCAGGTATTTCATTACGAAAAATTGGTGTGCGCTCTTCAAAACTTTCCTAAAGATTTTCCCGACGAAAGCACGCTGTTTTCGCAGGCGTACGGCGAAGTGCATTTTGTCGAGGGGGAACGAAGCAACCGAAAACTGACCGTGGCGCAGGATTTGCCCGTGTACAGGGTAGGAAACGGCTTTGACGTGCATGCCTTTGGCGAAGGCAACGGTTTTGTGTTGGGAGGAGTGCACATTCCTTTCGACAAAAAATTGCTGGGACATTCCGATGCCGACGTGCTGTGTCACGCAATTTGCGATGCCGTGCTTTCCGCATCGGGCAACAAGGATATCGGCTGGCAGTTTCCCGACACCGACGACGTCTATCTCGGCGCCGACAGCATGAAACTGTTGGAACAATGCGTTGCTTTGGCGGAAAAATCGGATTTCTGCGTGGAAAATGTATCCGCCGTGGTAATTTGTCAACGCCCGAAAATTGCCCCCTATCTGGACGAAATGGCGCAAAAACTTGCAACGGTATTGAAAATTGCGTCATCATGTGTGAACATTTCTGCCACAACCACGGAAAAACTCGGTGCGCTTGGCAACGGCGACGGCATTGCCTGTCAGGCAACGGTCTTGCTGTCGCAAAAATTGTGAGCGCAATAATCTAGCATTAAACTTTGTTTTGTAACGATGGGCAATTCCGATGTTTTTGTGTTGGCGGTACGCCTGTTTCGTCATTGTGAAACGGCGCATTTGCGGCAAAGACGTACAGACGAGCAGACTCTTGCAGAGAACTTTTTTAATTTGTCTGCGACGTCACTTTTTCAAGCGTTGCGTAAAATGTTCAAGGTGTGTGCAGTTTTCGTGAATACTTTTAGCAAACCGTCAAGACATTTGTTTTTTTTGACGATAAAGTCCTTTGGGCGATTCGCAAGGTGTTTTTGTGCAAAATTGCTTGTAACAATGTGTTTATTTAAGGTGGCGCAAAGTAGATTTGAAATCCTGACTGACAGGAAGTAAACTTTTTTTACGGAAACAGAAATTTGTTTTGACACAAAGTTGACTTTCAACATTCAAATTTGCAACAGGTATTGACAAACACTGCAAAATTGTGTATTATCTATAAACAACACAAGGGGGTATTCTATGAACATCTGGCACGACATTGCAAGAGATCGCATCAAGGAAGACGACTTTTACGCAGTGGTGGAAATCACCAAGGGAAGCAAGATGAAGTACGAACTGGACAAGGAAACAGGTTTGCTTGTTTTGGACAGAATACTGTACACATCCACACACTATCCCGCCAACTACGGACTTATTCCACGCACGCTTGCAGGAGACGGCGACCCGATGGACGTGCTTATTTTGTCCTCCGAGCCTCTTTTGCCGTTGTCTTTGGTGAGATGCTATCCAATCGGCGTCATTGTCATGAATGACAACGGTTCCACCGACGAAAAAATCATCGCCATTCCCTTTTCCGACCCCACCTACAACAACTACAAATCGATACGTGATTTGCCCTCGCACATATTTGAAGAAATGCAGCATTTTTTCCGTGTGTACAAGGAATTGGAAAACAAACCCACCTCCGTTTCGGAAACTTTCGATGTGGACGTGGCAGTGAAAATAGTGCAAAAGTCTATTGATGAATACATCGAAAAAATTCTTTCCAAAAGATAAAAAAAGCAACCTTTTCAGGTTGCTTTTTTTGTAAAAGCGGTAATGCGTCGGGAAATGTAATTAAACGCATTTGTACATTTGTTTTATGGTTGGCTGTAGTGGTAACGTAACCGTTTTTGCGTTTATATGGGGAAAACGTTTGCAAACACTCAGAAAAATGCCAAACTGTGTCTTTTGATAAGTATCAGTTGTACAGGACGGCAATAAACCGTTGTAGCGGTTTCACGCTAGGGTAATGCATCGGAAAATGTAAAACGCATTGGTACATTTGTTTTATTGTAGACAGTGGTGGCAACGTAACTGTTTTGCTTTTATATAGGCAAAAACGTTTGCAAACACTCAGAAAAATGTCTAACTGTGTATTGACTTTTTTTGGAAGTTTCCGCAACTTGTAAACGCTTGCAGTACCTGTAAAACACGTAATTCTTTGCCGTCAGTGCAAAAGCATTTTTTGGCTGTGTGCAATCTTGCAACACGTGGGCAACTGTTTGTTGTAGAATAATTTCTCAAACGTATTGCAATAGGTTCGGACGAAATTCACATTGTCGCAGGATACATTGCAATTCAGTGTTTGAAGCAGAGTAAAACAAAACGGTACATTTATTTTCACAATAATGTACCGTATCGTTGCAAATTGAAAGCATTGTGCTTTTCACTTCACATTGATCCTTTGTTTTTGTTTGTTTTGTGTTTTTTGCCCTTGTATTGAGTGGCGCTTTCCGCAGTAAAATTTTCCTTTGTTTGCGTTGCGGAATAATTTTCCTGCACGTCGCTTTGCGTATTTTCTGAAACCGCCTGTCGTTTGTTAATGACGGTAGGAAGTATTTCTATCAGCACAACGGCAGCCAGCACAAACAGTCCTCCCACGCAAATTTGCCACGTGAGGGCTTCACGGCCGGCAATTACCGAACACACTGCGCCAATGGGCGATTCGCATCCGATGATAATGGAAGTTTCCGTCGGGGAAAGTTTGCTTTGTGCAAAGGTCTGCGAAAAGTAGGCAAATGCCGTTCCCAAAAGAGAAACTATTGCCAGCAACCACCAGCATTTTTCCCACTGAACCGTTTGAAAATCGGCGTAATTACCGCTTTCAAACGTCAGCGACGACACAATAAACAGCAACGCACACACTACAATTTGCACCACGGTAAGGGAAGAAGAGTCTGCACGGTTGTTTTTGAGGGCACTGTCTATCCACACAATTTGTGCGGCAAAAAATAAAGAGCCGCCAAGTGTAAGCATGTTGCCAAGTACTACGTTGTCGCCTTTGGCGGGAGATTCTACGTTGATGTTGAGTATTGCCAACCCTGCAAGGGCAACGATAACGCCCAAAACAACTAACAGCGAAGGACGTTTTTTCAAAAAAATCCATGCAAGAAAAGGCACGTACAAAACGTACGAAGCAGTGAAGAAACCACAGGATGCAGGGGTGGTGTACTTCAACCCCACAAGTTGAAGAGCAAATCCGCCAAACAACATTGCTCCTCCTACCACGCCGTACAGTATCGTGTTTTTGGTAAGTTTGACTTTTCGGCAGAAAATAATTGCAACAATCACCGCAGCAACGGAAAAGCGCAGTGCGTTGAGCGTTATCGGAAGGTCGTTGAAGCCGTTTTGCAAAAGCAAATCGCTGAACAAAAAGCCTACTCCCCAAACCATCGCCGTAAAGGAAAGCATCACCAATGCCAAAATATGCTGTTGTCTTTCTTTGTTTGCCATAAATATTCTTTCCGTAGGTAAAAATTGCCCTATAAATAAAAATCGACAAACTAAAATATTAGTCTGTCGTTTACTTAAAAAGGCGAATGGACACGGGATTTCTCCCACATTTCCTTTCTTATTTCATTGACTATATTATATTGTAAACGACGTGTTTTGTCAACCTTATGTGCCAATCTTTTGCCTGAAAGCACACAAATTGCTTGTTTTTGGAAAATTTTTGCCGTTATAAATCTGTTTTTTGCCGTAATTTACCTGTTGCGAACCTGTCAAACAAAAGCGGCGTTCGCTTTTCGTGAAAAATTTGCCGTTGCTATTTCAATATTGTTTGTATATAATGCTGTGCAGAGGAGGAACGGCAATGCTTTGGTACGAGATAGTTTTTCTGGTAGTTTACGCCTGCCTTACAGTTGCGCTCATTACCATGAAAGCACTTAACATGGGAAACCGCAAACGTGGCGTTGTCAAGACAATCACGGCGGTGTCTTTTGCCGTTGCCGGTTTGTTGGGATGTATAAAATCGGGCGGAGGCAATTTCGTCATTGCCTGCATAGGTCTGTTTTTCGCCGCTATCGGGGATGTTTTGCTTATTTTCATGGACGACAGACGGTGGTTTGTCGGCGGAGTGTTGAGTTTCAGCATGGCAAGCCTGGTTCTCTCGGTGTTTTCCGTCGTACAGTACGGGTTTGTCTGGTGGTCGGTAATAGTTTTTGCAGTTTTCGCAGTGGCAAACGTGCTTTGCCAAAAATTCAACGTCTATTCCTTTGGAAGAAACGTGGTGTATCTCAATATCTACACAGTGCTTGTCGCCGTGTGCGGTTCGCTTGGACTTACCTTGATTTTTCAGGGGACGGCGCAACTGCCAACTTTTTTGTTTGGTATGGGCTGTTTTATGTACTACGTCAGCGACATATTTTTGGGACTGTATCTTTTCAAATTCCGCAACAGAATCGTGGACGCAATAAATTCCCT
The DNA here is from genome assembly GCA_000433775.1 of Corallococcus sp. CAG:1435. Taxonomy (GTDB): domain Bacteria; phylum Bacillota; class Clostridia; order Christensenellales; family CAG-314; genus Fimimonas; species Fimimonas gallinarum. The sequence goes on from HF998499.1 coordinate 29,989, forward strand.
TTTGTATTTCCCGGGTATGGTACTCATCGCATTCAGCATGATTGTGTAAATGTTAAGCAATGTGCATATGTTTTTGCAAACGGTGTAACGTTTTTGGTACGTTACCCGTTTTTTTCGTGTAGCGGAAGTCGTTCCTGTGTGCCTGCAAATGTCTTTGCCTGTTTTGAATGTCGGCAAAACGCCGAACAAACATTTTCCAGTAAGCGTTGAAGTATCCAAACTTTCGGCTTTGATGTTTCAATGATTGTTGTTCAACTGCTTGTTACCGTGCGTGCGGTGTCTCGTCAAATTCATGCGTTTGCAACGTGTAAATTTGCACCTTTTCAGACTGTTGTTTTTTTGTCGAACATTTGCAATGTTTACAAAGTAATGTGCCTGTCTTGAATGTCGGCAAAACGTCGAACAAGCATTTCTCCGTAAGCGTTGACGTATCCTAACTTTCGGCTTTGATGATTCAATGATTGTTGTTCAACTGCTTGTTACCGTGCGTGCGGTGTCTCGTCAAATTCATGCGTTTGCAACGTGTAAATTTGCACCTTTTCAGACTGTTGTTTTTTTGTCGAACATTTGCAATGTTTACAAAGTAATGTTTTGTTTGGACGTTTGCCGTTGCAAATTTCAAAGGGGCTGCCGCAACGGCAACCCCCGTTTATCTTTAGTTATGTACAAGGTCGGGTGGTGTTATTTGCATCCGCCGCCGAAGGAAATTCCCCCGCAGCAAACCAAAAGCGCCACCATGAGAAGCAGGCAGGTGGGGTTGACGTTGAGATTGAAGTTTTTCATCTTACCGCCGCAGCAGCACAAAAACAGGATAATGAGCAAAATCCATGTGCAGTTGCATCCGCCAAGGCATCCGCCGCCGTTTTCGCCGTATCCGCATCCGCCGTCGTTAAACATTCCGTTGAACATATTTTACCTCCGTTTGCCGAACAATCGGCTTTGTATTGACTGTAAAGTCTACTTCACAATATGGATTTTCACAAAAAAGTGTTACTTTGACGCAGGTGTTTTTTCTCACTGTGCTTAACTTCCCGTGAAAATTTTGTTTTGCATTTATTTGTATGCAGGCACAAGCGTCTTTGTCACGGAAACCTTTACTTTTTCGTTGACATTGGCTCAATGTTACAGTATCATTACAGTTGTATGATTAAACTTTCCGACAACTTCACCTACAAAAAACTGTTGCGTTTTGCAACGGCTCCCATTTTAATGATGATTTGCATTTCCGTCTATTCCGTTGTAGACGGGCTTTTTGTATCCAATTTTGTGGGGAAAGACGCCTTCACGGCAATCAATCTGGTGTTTCCGTACATAATGGTGCTGGGGGCTGTCGGGTTTATGTTTGGTGCTGGCGGTTCCGCCATTGTTTCCAAAACCATCGGCGAGGGGAAAAACCAACTTGCCAAAAGTTACTTTTCCTTGGTAACTCTTGTCGCCGTGCTGTCCGGCATTGTTTTTGCCGTGGCGGGCATTTTGCTTTTGCAACCTGTTTCCATGTGGATGGGTGCCGAAGGAGAGGTGTTGCCTTTGTGCAAAACCTACGGCACGATAATTTTGTGCGCTTTGCCCTTTTTCGTGTTGCAAAACATGTATCAGAGTTTTTTCGCCACAGCGCAAAAACCACGTTTGGGCTTTGTTGTAACGGTGGCAAGCGGTGTAACAAACATACTGTTGGACGCTTTGTTTGTTGTAGGTTTGAAGTGGGGCATTGCAGGGGCTGCGGTAGGTACGGCAATGAGTCAGTTTGTAGGAGGAGTTGTTCCCACAATCTACTTTTTTTCCAAAAACAAAAGTTTGCTTAACTTTTGTCCTTTCCGCTGGAACGGACGTCTGTTGCTTAAAGTTTGCACAAACGGCTCGTCGGAACTGTTGGGCAACATTGCCATGTCGTTGGTGGCAATGCTGTACAACAAACAACTTATGCGGTTGGTGGGTGACAGTGCCGTGGACGCCTACGGCGTTATGCAGTACGTTCAGTTTGTGTTTGTTGCCGTGTTCATCGGCTACTGTCTTGCCGTAACGCCCGTTGTCGGTTTCAACTTCGGCGCACAAAACAGGCGAGAATTGCAAAACGTCTTTTCCAAGTCGTTGGTTATCATTGCCGTAACGGCGGTTGCAATGGTAGGTTCGTGTTTTGCGCTTGCCGACGTAATCTCCTACCTTTTTGTCGGGTACGAATCGGAAATGCACGCAATGACGGTGCACGGCATGTATCTGTACTGCATTTGCTTTGCCTTTGTGGGATTCAACATGTTCGGTTCAAGTTTCTTCACTGCGCTCAACAACGGACTTATTTCGGCAATTTTGTCCTTCGGGCGCACGCTGGTGTTTCAGGTGGCGTGCATCTACATTTTGCCTTTGTGGTGGGGGCTGGACGGCATCTGGCTTTCCACCGCGGTGGCGGAATTTTTGTCCCTGGTGCTTACAGTTACAATGTTTCTGACAAACAACAGACGTTACGGCTATTTGCCCGCTAAAAACAAAAAATCCGCCGTCTGACATTTTTTCGCTGTTGCGCAACAAGGTTTTTTGTTGTATAATTTACCCATGGAAAAATTTTCGGGGTTTGCCCCCTTGTACGACAACAACAGCAAAATACTTGTTTTGGGCAGTTTCCCAAGTGTCAAATCCCGTCAGCAGGGTTTTTACTACGGAAACAAACAAAACAGATTTTGGAAAACGCTTTGCAAGGCGTTTGGCGTAGACACGGTGCAAACGGTGGAAGAAAAAAGGCAACTGTGTCTTTCGCACGGCGTGGCGTTGTGGGACGTTGTGGACAGTTGCACCGTCAAAGGCTCAATGGACAGCGACTTGCGCAACGTTTCTTTGGTGGATTTGTCTGTTTTCGACGGCGTTCCGCTGAAAAAGATTCTTTGCAACGGGCAAACGTCGTACAAGTTGACGATGTCCTGCTACAAGGGAAGCGTACCCGTGGTAAAAATGCCCAGCACAAGCCCCGCCAACGTCAGGTTTGACGAACAGGTGTGGCTTCAACAACTGAAAGAGGAATGATTATGTCAAGCAGCAAAAACGAATTTATTGAAATTTACACACAAAACATACGCCGTGAAGGTAGTGATAAATTGTTGGAATATCTTGAAAACAGCGACTTCTTTTCTGCACCGGCTTCGGCAAAGTTTCACATGGCGGAGGAAGGAGGGCTGTGCAAACATTCCCTCAACGTGTATCATCGCCTTGTAAAGACGATAAAGGCGGAGTACGGCGACGATTATCGCAAGGTATTCAGCGACGAAACGCTGGCGATTGTCGGTTTGCTTCACGATTTGTGCAAAGTTAATTTTTACACAATAGAACATCGCAACGTCAAGGAAGACAACACATGGGTAAAAAAACCTTTTTTCAAGGTGGAGGAGCGTTTTCCCTTCGGACACGGCGAAAAGTCGGTATTCATAATTTTGCAGTACATAAGACTTACTGCGGAAGAAGCAATAGCCATCAACTGGCACATGGGCGGATTTGACGACAGAGTGCGTGGCGGAAGTTTTGCCGTAAGCGAAGCGTACGGAAAGTACAAACTTGCCGTGTACATGCACGTTGCCGATTTGCTTGCCACCTACATCGACGAAGAAAGAGGTTTGAAACTGTAAAGGAAAAAAGATATGAACAGACTTTTGGAAAGATTTTTGAGATATGTTAAGATAGATACCGAATCTGTACCCGACGTGCAGCGTTATCCCAGCAGTGAAAAGCAGAAAAATCTGCTTGCGTTGCTTCGTGACGAACTTGTACAGATGGGCATTTCCGCCACGATGGATGAAAAATACGGCTACGTGTACGCAACCATACCCAAAAACGTCAAGGGCAACTACAAGTTGGGATTCATCGCCCACGTTGACACATCCAGCGCCGTCAGCGGAAAGGACGTCAAACCCATTGTTACAGCCGACTACGACGGACAGGACATTGCGCTTGCCGAGGGCAGAAGGCTTTCCCCTGCGGAGTTTGGCAGTTTGCTTAAACACGTAGGCAAAACCATCATTTCTTCCGACGGAACAACGCTGTTGGGTGCCGACGACAAGGCGGGCGTGGCTGTAATAATGGAACTTGCCAACATTCTTGCGGAAAACCCGTCCGTTGCTCACGGCGAAGTGAAAATTGCCTTCACTCCCGACGAGGAAGTGGGGCGTGGCACCGACTTTTTCGACATCGTACGTTTCGGTGCGGACGGAGCGTACACCGTTGACGGAGGCGGTTTGGGCGAGTTGGAATACGAAAATTTCAACGCAGCAGCGGCAAAAGTTTCGGTGCGTGGAAAAAGCGTGCATCCCGGCTTGGCAAAAGGCGTGATGGTCAATGCCAACCTCGTGCTTATGGAATTGCAGTCAATGCTTCCCGTATTTGAAAACCCCATGTACACCGAAGGTTACGAAGGCTTTTTCCATCTGGACAGCATGCACGGCGAGTGCGATTGCGCCACTGCAAATTACATAATAAGAGATCACGACAGGGAAAAGTTCCAACGCAAAAAGCAACTTTTTGCCGACGTGGTGGATTTCCTCAACAAAAAGTACGGCGAAGGAACGGTAACTGCGGAAATTACCGACAGTTACTACAACATGAAGGAGAAAATACTGCCTCACATTCATCTGGTGGAAAATGCCTGCCGTGCAATGGAAAAAGCAGGCGTAACGCCTGTTGTGTGTCCCATACGTGGCGGCACGGACGGCGCACGTCTTTCCTACGAAGGTCTGCCCTGTCCCAACCTGTTCACGGGCGGATACAACTTCCACGGCAGATACGAGTACATTCCGCTTGAAGACATGCAAAAGGCGTTGGATGTGGCGCTTAATCTCGTTGACATCTACAAGGACAGATAAACTACCCCGAAATTACAAAAAGGACGGCAAATTTGCCGTCCTTTTTGTTGTCAAAAATTGCTTTGCGTACAAAAATTTTACATACGGTTCAACTTTTTTAAGCCAAACGGTTTACGGAACAAAACCGCATGGGTAAAACACGCCCAAATCCAGCGTTACAAATTCGCCGGGCATAAAAGCCTGTTCGTTTGTGGCGTTTTTGACGTCGGAAAATTTTTCCGCTTTCCAATCTCGGTCTTTCATCTGCCCACCGTGGTGTTGTCCCTGTTGCGTTCACGCAGTTCTTCCACGGGGTGTTCCGCCGTCTGGAAGCGGTAGTCTTTGCCGTTGTCGGCAATGTATTTGCGAATTATGTTGTGGCTTGCCACGTCGCTGTCCTTGCCGTTTACTTCCCTTTGGTAGTCGAAAAACTTTGCTTCCGCAGGCAAATCGCCCACTTCGGAATAGTCTTCCCCTCTTGCAGTGTAGTTTACCGTTTCTTTAAGCACCTTGCGGATGTAGTCTATGTTGGAGCGGAAAGCCAACAGTTCGGGAAAGTCGCCGTTGGGAATAACCTGTTGCCACACCTTGTTTTCATGCTTTTGCAACAATTCCGCAGCCACATGCAGGTGTTGCAACTCGTCGTTGAAATGTTCCTCCCACACCTTTTTGACATATCTGTCCGTTTCGTCCTGCCACAGCGAGTAGTACAGATAACATTCCGTGTATTCGTGCATGAGCAGGTCTTCCAACCACGTGGAAGTGGTGTCTTTCAAACCTCCGTACAGTGTTACGTGCTGTTCCTCTATCATGCCTATTTCCGTGTAAAGTTGTCTGCCGAGTTTGTTTTGGTAAAACGCCGCCTGATTCATGTAGTAGTTCATCGTTTGCTGTTCGGCAGCGGTAAGAATGTTGATGTCCAGTTTGGTGAGGCTGGAAGCCTTTTTGTAGTTTGTAAAACGTTTCACGTCGTCCGTGGGGAAACGGTGTTCGGAAATGGTGGGACGTCCCGGCATAAGTTCGGTGTAGCCGCCCACAAGTTTTTCCGCTATTATGCCCTTGTCCATTTCCAAAAGGTCGGCGTATCTGTACAGGTGGTCAAAGTCTTCCAACAGGGCAAAGTCCATGGCTTGCTTGACGTATCTGTCCGATTCACGTTGGGCAAAAATGGCGGTGAGGTCCACGGCAAGTTGCTCGTAACCTATGGTGTGTTCCAAAATACCCTCACCTATGGGTTTGAGGGATGCAATACGTTTTTGTTGCTGCTGTTCTTTGCGACGCAACGTGGCAAGGTCCCTGCGAAGGTCGTTGTCCCTTTCGTGGCGGTGAAATTGGTGTGAAAACCACACTGCTTCGTATTCCGCACCGTTGGCAAGAATAATTCTCACCCTTGTGTAGGGGTCGACGTCAAACTTGTTGTAAGGTTTAAGCGCCATGTTGTTCCAACCGTAAAAGTCTTCCGCCGTTTTAATGGGTTTTTCGACAAAAGGATTCATACTCATTGAAAAATTCTCCTTGTATATTGATGTAGAAATTGTTTCCAACACCCGTCCTGCTTATACCCGTAAAAAAGTTTGCGGTGGCGGAATACTATTTGTGCAATAGTTTGAATTTGAAAAAACAGTTGCAGATTTTCTCGGAAAAGCGGTGCATTTTTCCCGATTGCCCGTCATATTGTAATGTGTAATGGGACAAGTAGGCGTTTCATAGAATGTGTGAAACAGTTTGTCCACACTTGTGCCGGAAAAAGTGGATAACTTTGTGGATAAGTGCATAACTTTGCACTTTTTAATGCGAAAAAGGTCGAATTTTGCGTGTAATGCTATCTAAATGCAATGTAAATATCAGTTTTTGAGGATACTTTTTCACACATAGTAAGCCGTTTGCACAGGCAGGCCGAAACGTTTAAGTCAAAAAGCGTGCGTAACGTTGCAAAAAGCCGTTTCGGCAGTGTGGAAGGACAGATTGCAATTTCAATCAGGTCAAGGGGGAAAACATGATTGTAGTGTTGAAAGGAAGAAAAATAGTGGCGGTGCTTGCCGTGCTTATTGCGCTGCAACTTGCCCTGACAACCTTTTTGTGTACGGATATGTTCAGCGAAAAAACTTCCGTGGTGGATTTCACCGTGGTGATAGACGCCGGCCACGGCGGAATGGACGGCGGAGTGGTGTCGGCAACGGGCGTGAGAGAATCGGACCTCAACTTGCAGTATGCCAAAACGTTGGGGGAACTTTTTCGGCGCAGCGGTTTCAACGTGGTGTACACACGCAAGACAAAGGACGGCTTGTACGGTTTGCCCACCAAAGGTTTCAAGTTGCGAGATATGAAAAAGCGACGGGAAATAATACTGCAAAGTCAGCCCAACTTGGTGATTAGCGTACACATGAACAAGTTTCCGCAGTCTTCACGAAGCGGTCCGCAGGTGTTTTTTCAAAAAGGAAGCGTCGAGGGGGAGAAACTTGCCGAAAGTCTGCAAACGGTATTCAACAATTTTACGGGAAACAGGCACGAGGCGTTATCGGGGGATTTTTACATCTGCAGGGAAAGTCCATGCACGGCGGTGCTTGTGGAATGCGGATTTTTCAGCAATGCCAACGACCTTGCGCAGTTGCAAACGGAAGAGTATCGCAACACGCTGTGCGCAAAAATGTTTGACGGCGTAATGCTGTACCTCTATTCGTTGGAGTAGCACCTCTCAAAACCTGCCGTGACAATCTTTTCTTTGTACAGAAAAACGAGCCTTTTTGTAAAAACAAAACAGTTGCTTTTCACGCAAATTAGCGGTATAATTTGTGTATTAAAAAAGGAGGATTTTTATCATGGCAAAGAAAAGTTCCGGTGGAATTTCCATCAACAAAGTGTCCTTTTGGCTGTTGCTTGTTGCTGCGGTAGTCTATTTGGTAAACATGATTTTGCACCTTGTAGGTATCGGTTCCACAATTGTCAACTGGATTGGAGCAGCGGCAGCCGCCCTTATGATTTGCGTTGTCGCAGTGCTTGCATGGAGATATGTTCGCAATAAGCAAATGGTGTGGAAAATTTTGTACTTTGTAATTTTGCTTGTTGCATTGGTCGGTTTGGTACTTCCCAACATTGTGTAAGTAAAATGGTGGAAAAAGTAACGGGCTACCTGGACAAACTCGGCATTTCCTACACTCTTTTGAGGCATCCTGCCGTAGTAACGACGGAGGAATCCCGCAATATCGTGCATGTGGACAACTGTATGTCCTGCAAGAGCCTGTACGTCAAAGACAAAAAAAGCGACAACTACTACCTTGTGGTGCTTCCCTTTGACAAAAGGGCGGATATGCGAAAACTCGCTTCCTATGTGGGGTGCGCCAAGTTTGAATTTGCTACCGAAGAGGTGCTTCTTAGGCACTTGCAGGTGCACAGGGGAAGCGTTTCTCCCTTTGCCTACCTCAACGAAAGGGGCTACTCGGCAAAATTGCTCATTGACCAAGAGGTGTGGAACAGTTTTCAGGTGAAGTTTCACCCGTGTGACAACACAGCGACGGTGGTGCTTAAAACGGAAGATTTCAAAAAGTTTCTGAAAAGCATCGGCAAGGAAACAATCGTGGTGCAGTAAAGTTGTTTGTCGAAATTTGTAAAGGCTATTGCATTTCAACGTTAAAAAGGGTATAATAATTGTAGAATCTTTTTGGGGAGGAAAAACAATGGCAAAAGCAAAAAACGACTACTTCGGATTAGGTTACGTTCTCAGCCTTATTCTTTGCATCTTGCCACCCACAAGCCTTATTTGTGGTGTGATTACCAGAATTTTGGACGGTAAGATTCTTGCTGCGATTTTGCGTATCGTACTTGGATGGAACATCATTTGGATTGCCGACATCTTCTCCATGATTTTCAGAAGAAGAATAATCCGTGTAATCAATCTGTAACATCGTCAATAAAAAAGTCCCGTTGTAAAGCGGGACTTTTTGTTTTGTTTGCGACGGTTTTGTTGCGAAATCTGCCGTGAAACTGCACCGTTGCAATTTGCGAAAAATTTTTGCCAACCTCTTGGGCTATTGTCATCGTTTTCGTGCGGTGTTGTTGCAGTAGTTTTTTGAAATTACCGTTTTTGCGGTAACGCAAGTAAAAGGCGTGCGTTTCCGACAGTGCTACATTGTTGCAACGTGTGTCATTTCACCTTTATGCACGTCAATTTGCTTAAAAAAAGTCCCGTTAGCATGCGGGACTTTTTGTTTTCTGTTTTCCTGTTTTTTGGCCGTGGCAAAGTGCAAAAGTTTCAGCCTTGCAATCCGTTTGCCTGACGCACCATATTTTCAATTACAACGTCGTAAATTTCGCCAAGACTTGCGCAATACTCCAACACCTTCCATGGCGTGTTTGTGTGAAAGTGCAGTTTGATGAGTTCGTCGTCGCCTACAACAAGCAAACAATCCCCTTTGATGTTTTCCGTGATGTACTTTTTAATTTTTCCGTCGTCCAGATTTTTGCCTTCCAGCAAAAGTTGCGTGTCAAATGTGTAATCCATGATTTCCTCCTATTGTTTGGTGATTTCCACAAGTTCGTAGTGCGAACTTCCCAATCCGATTTTTTCTCCCTGAGAAATCTGGCTGCGCCAGTCGGTGTTGGGGTGAGATTTGCAGAAACAGTCGTCAGAGTGGTGGTGGCTTTCTCCTGCGGCGCTGTTTCCGATGATGGGCTGTTTAAGGCACATATCCGCAGCGGCAATGTCTACGGCAACGGGGTCGAAACTGCACATCATTCCCACGTTGGGAATAATTGCTGCGTCGTTTTCGCCGTGGCAGTCGCAGTTGGGGGAAACGTCCATAATGACATTGATGTGGAAAGAAGGCTTGTCCTTCACAACGGCAAAGGCGTATTCGGCAATTTTTTTGTTGAGAATTTCTTCTTCGTTGCCGTCCAAAAAGTGTATTGTCTTTTGCGGACAAACGCCCACGCAACGTCCGCAACCCACGCACACCGAGTGGTTTACGTGCGCTTTGCCGTCGGTAACTTTAACTGCCGAGTAGGCGCATTGAGTGGTGCAAAGGCCGCAACCTATGCAGTTTTCGGGGTCTACCTGCGGACGGCTTCCCGAGTGCTGGTCTCTTTTGCCTGCTATGCTTGCGCCACCCATTCCGAGGTTTTTGAGACAACCTCCGAAGCCTGCCATTTCGTGTCCCTTGAAGTGGGACAGGGAAATTATCACGTCGGCGTCACGCAAGGCTCTGCCTATGTAGGCATTTTGCACAAGTTCGCCGTCGATGGGAACAACAACTTCGTCGTCCCCCTTTATTCCGTCGCCGATGACGACGTAGCAACCTGTTGTGGCGCTGTTGAAACCGTCAATTTCCGCAGCGTGCAGGTGGTCCAATCCGTTGTGGCGCATGCCCGTGTACATGGTGTTGCAATCGCACAAAAAGGGACGTCCTCCCAATTCCTTCACAACTTCGGCAACGGCAGCGGGAAATTGCGGACGTAAATAGGCGATGTTTCCCGGTTCGCCAAAATGCATCTTGATTGCCACAAACTTGTCTTTAAGGTCAAGTTTTTCAATCCCCGCCTCACGGATGAGGTTTTTTAGTTTTTGCGGAAGATTCAATCCTCCCGCTACGGTACGCATATTACAAAAGTAAACTTTGGAACTCATTTTCCACCTCTAATCATATTGCATTGTAGCGGAAAAATGCGCTTTTGTCAACACAACGTTCAACTTCTGCGTTATGTGTTGTTGCACCGTCTGAAAACTGCGCCGAACAGCAGTAAAATCTTAATTGCCCCAAGCGTGCCTTCTGTTTGCCTTTGAGCGTTTGACGAAAAGTGTCTGAAAGGGCAGATGTTAGGTGTTGCCGTCTGGAAAAATTTTCGGCGTGTCGCAGGGCAAAACAAGGTGTATGTTCGGCAAAGCTTCATCAGTCTTTGATGTACTGCCTGAGTTTTTGCAATGCCCGTGTTTCTATGCGTGAAATGTAACTTCGGCTTATTCCCAATTTTTTTGCCGTTTGCAACTGCGTCAGAGGCACGGAATTTTCCTCTATTCCGTAGCGCATCAAAATAATTTTCTGTTCCCGTGGCGTCAGGCGTTCGTGAATACATTTAAGCAGATTCTGGCGCAGTATGGAAACTTCCGCCTGATGAAATACGCTGTCTTCTTTGATTGCCAGCACGTCGTACAGGGTGTATTCGTTGCCGTCGTTGTCCACGCCCAACGTGTTGTTGAGATACACTGTGTTTTGGTAGCGTTTGTTGGAACGCAGCGTCATCAGAATTTCGTTTTCTATGCATCTTGCCAGATAGGTGGCGAGAGTGGTGCCCTTTTCCGCCGAAAAACTTTCCACACCCTTTATCAGCCCTATGGAGCCGATGGAAATGAGGTCGTCAATGTCGTTTTTGCCGTACTTTTTGGCAATGTGCGCAACAAGACGTATGTTGTGACAAATAAGTTTGTCCCTTGCCGCCTTGCTTCCACGTTGCAGTTGTTTCAGACATTCCGCTTCCTCTTCGGGCGAAAGTGGCTTGGGGTAACTGCCGTTGGAAAAGTAGCCTGTAAAGAAAAACAGCTGTTTAAGTAAATCCAGAAGTGCAAACATATTTTCTCCCACGCTAACAGTGTATTCCAAGCAATGTTCCGCTATTGCGCAGGGCTTGTTTCTTTTTGCGGTTTGCATGTTCTTCAAAAATGTCGTGTATCAATTTCTTTTGTACGTATTGATGTTTTCAGTACAAATCAAGCGTTTTTCCTTTGTGTAAAAAGCCGTTGCGATAAAAATTTACCATGTGCAGTTTTGTTTGCAATATCGTTGACGGAAGTTTTGCCTGCGTTTGCGACAGATAATTTCATTACGTAAAAACAACGGCGGTATTTCTGCTGTAACACCACAGGCAGCGGAACAGGCAGTGGTGGCAAACAGTTCTGTGTCGTTTGGCGTGTTTCGGTGGCTTTGCGTATTGTTTGAAAAGTTGAAGTCTTGCCGATGGTTTGCCGTCGGTTTACCTTGGAAACGGACACCGCCTTTGGTGTTTGCCGTGTTGGGTGCGACGTCAATTTCGGAACACGCATTTTCATTTGTCGCAACAGACAATCCTGACAACAGCAGTCGTATTCTTCGCAGTAATGGTTTCTTTAATTTGTTTTAACAGATAATCCTCATAAAAACAGTCGTATTTTTCACAGTAACTGTTTGATTGTTTTAACGGATAGCCCTGCCCGACAGTATCCGTGTTCTTTGCAGTAACGGTTTGTTTAATTTGTTTTAACAGGCAAATTTGCATTATTCATTGTAAAAAATCCGTTATCTTTCGTTTGCGTTACGTTTGGCTTATAATGTATGTTTTGTGGCAGTAAGAATTTTTGCACTGTATTGCCAATGCTTTGGCGTGGGAAGTTAAAATACTTGCCAAATAATAATTTATTTACTATAATAGGCAAATGAATTGTAACCTTTGTCCGAGAAATTGCGGTGTGCAAAGACCTGTTCAAAAGGGTTTTTGCGGTACGGGGGGAATTGTCCTTTCCCGTGTAGCCGCACACAATTGGGAAGAACCGTGCATATCCGGCACCCGTGGCAGTGGAACGGTTTTCTTTGCAGGGTGCAACCTTAAATGTCGGTTTTGCCAAAACTTTGACATATCGGTGGTTCCTCACGGCGAAGAGGTTTCGGCGGAGCGTCTTGCCGACGTTTTTTTGTATGTGCAGGAAACGGGGGTTGCCAATATCAATCTTGTTACGCCGTCGCATGTGGCGGACGGGGTGGCAAAAGCGTTGACGTTGGCAAAACCTTTCTTGAAAATACCCGTTGTGTACAACACTTCAAGTTACGAAAAGGTTTCTTCGCTGAAAATGCTGGAAGGACTTGTAGACGTGTACATGCCTGATTTGAAATTTTGCGATCCCGACGTTTCACGGTTGTTGTGCGGAGCAGGAGATTACTTTCGGGTGGCAACTTCCGCAATAACGGAAATGCGCCGTCAATGCCCCGACGACATTTTTGATGGTGACGGTTACATGCAAAAAGGGCTGTTGCTTCGTCACCTTGTGTTACCTTCCTTCACGGAAGATTCCAAAAAGGTTTTGGACTGGGTGGCTGATTTTGACAAAAACACCTATGTCAGCCTTATGGCGCAGTACTTCCCCGCACGAAAGGACGACAAGGTGCCTCAACTCAACCGCCATCTGTACCGTCACGAGTACGACAATGTGTTGCAATACTTTTTCAATGTAGGTTTGAAAAACGGTTTCATGCAGGATGCACAGTCGGCAACAGCCGACTACCTCCCCGCCTTTTCCGACAGCGACGTAAAAGACGTGTTAAGCGTCGTTCCGCATGTGTTTGAAGCGGGCGGTGTGTAATGGTTTTTTGCAACCGTATCAAAAAAAATGTACAAATTGTAAACCAAAAGGAAAAATTATGAAAAACAAATCGGTGTCTTTGTGGCAACTTTTCATCACATTTTTCAAGTTGGGAGCGTTTACCTTCGGTGGCGGTTACGCAATGATTGCCATTTTGGAAGAGGAACTCGTTTCCAAAAAGAAATGGATAACTTCGCAGGATATACTGGACATGATTGTCATTGCGGAATCCACCCCCGGCGTCATTGCCGTCAATACGGCGACTTCCGTAGGGTACAAAATGCGAGGGGTTTTCGGGGCGATAATTGCAACGCTCGGAGTTGTGCTTCCCTCTTTCTGCATCATTTTCGCATTGTCTTTTGCAATAGAGGCGTTTCAGGAAAATGCCTGGTACAAAGCGGCGTTTGCCGGTATTCAGGCATGCGTGACAATTCTCATCGTCAACGCTTTCATAAAAATGGCAAAGCAGTTGGAAAAAGACGTGTTTTCCATTGTGCTGTTGATTGTGGCGTTTGGCATTGCCGCTTTTACGGAATTCAACGTGATTTTCATCATTTTGATTGGCGGTGCGTTGGGCGTTGTGTACAGCCTCATCAAGGAAAGCGTCAGCAAGAAAAAATCACTTGCCAATCAGGGCGAAACGCAACTGACATTGCAAATGCCCGACGTTGACAGTGTAAACTCGGAAAACAATTGCATCAAAAACGTTTTCGACGGTGAAAACGACGCCACAACGGAACTTTGCGACACACAGCAAAAGCAAGATTCTCGAAAGGAGGACAAGTAATGGTATTTCTTACGCTCTTTTGGGAATATTTCAAAATAGGTCTGTTCACTATAGGCGGCGGTTACGCAATGCTACCCATGGTACAGCAGGTAATTGAAAAATACGGTTGGCTCACACGCAAAGAACTAATCAACTTCATTGGCGTTGCGGAATCCACCCCGGGACCTTTTGCCATCAATCTTGCCACCTTTGTGGGAATAAACGTAGGTTCGCAAACCTCGCTTGGGATATTCGGCGGATTTTTGGGGGCGGCTGTCGCCACATTTGCCGTTGTGTTGCCCTCGTTGATAATAATCATAATTGTAACCAAACTGTTTCAAAAATTCAGAACCAACAAATACGTTCAGGGCGTATTGTACGGTATTCGTCCCGTTGTGGTGGGACTTATCCTTTCGGCAGTGCTTTCGGTGGGATGTGCTGTAATTTTGCCCAACTTGAACCTCACCTCCATCAACAAGGAAGGATTTTCGCAATTCAACTGGGTTTCCCTCATTATCGTTGCCGTTTTCTTCCCGCTGTCAAGAATAAAGATAAAAGGTAAAAAAATTCACCCGATACTTCTGATTCTTGCCGCTGCGGCGGTCGGCGTGGTGGTTTTCGGCGTCTGCAATGTAGTCCAGTAAAGCATATTAGTCAAAGTAAATTTGCCTTGTGGCAATAAGACTTGTTCGCAGAACAATTTTTGCAGTGCGTTTGCACTGCAAATTTTTGTTTTGCACAATTTTATTGTATGTCGTGCGATAGTGTACTGTAATGTGTTGCTAGACGGCACTTGAATTGAATTTACTTGCGCAGTTGTCAAACATTCACCAAGCACAAGAAAGTTGTCGGCACAAGGCAACTATTTGTGCAGTGCGGCAATTACTTTATGGCAGTTGTCAGACGATTACTTATTATTGCGGCAATTTGTGCCGTGTTGTGTAAAATCTACGTTACGGCGTTAAAAATAAAAATTAACGTAAACCTTCAAGTTTGTCATTACAAACGCTTACTAAAACAAAAGTGGCTTTTTCGTTGCAATTTGATTTTTTTATTTGTGCAAGGCGCAAAACGGTGGAAACAGCGTCGTGCAGTTGTGTTGTTTCTGCTTTTTCATTGCACAAAACAAACTTTTGCCTCTTTCAACGTGGACGTTTTCAGACAACAAGGCGAAAATGTCAAATTTGTTGATTTTGCAACATTTTTTCACATTATTTGCTTTATTCAACAAACAGTGGTATAATTATTTATAAATATTAAGGTTGAATTTATCTTTTTCAGATACAATGAAGCAAATTGTATCGGGAGGTATATTTTATGGGCGTAAAAGTTGCCATTACAGGCACTACCGGCAACATGGGACGTGAAGCGCTGAACTTTTTGTGCGCATCTTCAAATGTTGACAAGGTGTATTTTTTGTGTTTGCCAAGTGAAGTAAAAAAAGGCAAGAAGTTGGCAAAGAAACACGCCAACAAGGCGCAAATGGTAGTGGGCGACGTGACGGATTTCGACAGTTGTCGCAAACTTGTTGCCGATTGCAACTACGTTGTGCACATGGCGGCGGTTATTCCTCCTCATTCCGACAGGCATCCGGAATTGTCCGACGCCGTAAACTTTTACGGAACAAAAAACATTGTTGACGCAATTTCTCAAATGGACGTTCAACCCAAATTGGTGCATATTTCCACCGTTGCGGTGTACGGCAACAGAAATTATCTTCACCCTTTCGGAAGGGTGGGCGATCCGTTGCTTCCAAGTGTTTTCGACCCTTACGCAATGTCCAAGTTGGAGGGGGAAAGGTATGTTTTGGAATCGGGGCTTAAACGTTGGGCGGTGATACGTCAGACGGCAATGCTTCACAACAACATGCTTTCGGCAAACCTCAGCGACGGACTTATGTTCCACACGTGTTTCAACGCTCCGTTGGAATGGGTAACCGCACGGGACAGCGGCAGACTTATCGGCAACATTGTCGACGCCGACAGTCAACAGGAAGTTTCCGCTTTTTGGCTCAATGTATTCAACCTGGGTGGCGGAATAAAAAATCGTAACACCGGTTACGAGGTGTTTGACGGCGGTTTCAAAATTATCGGCGGTTCCACTCATCAGTTCATGCAACCCAACTGGAATGCCTTGCGCAACTTCCACGGAATGTGGTTCTACGACAGTCAGGTTCTGGAAGATTTGTTTCATTTTCGCAGGGAAACGGTGGACGACTACTGGAAAGAAATTGCCAGAAATCACAAATACTACAAGTTGGGAAGTATTCTTCCTGCCAAACTCATTTCGGCGCTTGCCATCAAACCGCTGTTGAAGGACAAAAACTCCCCCACATTTTGGGAAAAAAGCGGCGAGCAGTGCAAGGTGCAGGCGTACTTTGGCGACAATCTTTCCCCTTCACGCATTTCCACCGATTGGAAAGATTTTCCGCTGTTGTGCAAAGGACAACTTCCCGATGGCGGCAGCATAGATTATCAACAGTTGAAACAGGATAACAATGCGGTGTTGCTTTCTCACGGCTACGACGAAAGCAAGAGCGACAGTCAACTCACTTTGGACGATTTGCGCCAAGCGGCACAGTTCCGTGGCGGACAACTTGTTTCCCAAACATTCGACGGCGACATGCACAAAAAACTAGTGTGGCAATGTCACGACGGACACCGCTTCGAGATGACGCCCTTTTCCGTGCTTAAAGCGGGGCATTGGTGTCCCGAGTGCATCAAACGCTATGTGTGGGATTACGACAGGCTTTCCCTCAACAACCCGTTTTATGCGCAGGTTCTGTACGATTCCTTCGGAAAGGAAAACTACAAGTATTGGCTGGACGAAAAATTTCAACCTCACTACGAAAGGAAAAAGTAATGCAAGCGGTAATTTACTACTTCACAGGCACACACAACACGCTGATGGTGTGCGAAAAATACCAAGAGGAATTTGCAAAGAAAGGAGTGCAGTGCATTTTGCACCCCGTAAATCAACTTGCAAACATTCCCGACCCCAACAAATTCGATTTGGTCGGGTTTGCCTATCCCATACACGGTTTCAACGCTCCCTACATTGTGTATCGCTTTTTGCGCAGGTTGCCAAAGGTTAAGGACAAGGACTACTTCATTGTGAAAACCAGCGGCGAACCTGTGGCAATGAACAACGCTTCTTCCATTCATTTGGTAAAGAAATTAAAAAAGAAGGGATTTTCAAGGCTGACCAACGAATATCACTATGTCATGCCTTACAACATGATTTTCCGCCACACCGACGAGCAGGCACAAAAAATGTGGCATACTGCGCAGAAACTTATTCCGATAGACGTGGAAGAGATTCTCACCGGCACGCACAGCCTGCTTAAACGTCCGTTTTTGGGGGGCATTGTGTCGTGGGCATTGCGTATCGAACATCCCGCAATGAAAATAAACGGAATGGGCTTCAAGGTGTCCAACAAGTGTATTCGTTGCATGAAGTGCGTCAACAACTGCCCCGTGCAAAACATAACTTACGACAAGGAAAAGGACAAGTTCCATTTTTCCAGCAAGTGCATCATGTGCGCACGTTGCGCATTCTGTTGCCCCAAGGACGCAATCAAAATCGGCGTTTTGAACGGCTGGCGTGTAAACGGTCAGTACAATTTTGAAGAGCCTGACCTTTCCCAGACATGTTCCAACCCAGACTGTTGCAAAAAAGCCTACGACAGGTATTTCGAGGAATCGGAAGAAAAAATAAGCGCAAACAAAGAGGAATAGTCGTCGAAACACACGCAAATTTGTTCGCCGTCAGCGGAACTCTTTGCCATGAAAAGGCATCTGTGCAAGCGTGGCGGTGCATTCGGCAAGCAATGCCTGCCCTCACGGCGTTGTAAAAGCAAAAGCATTTTGTTCCGCAAACGGTGGAAGTTTTTGCAAGTGGGGCACAAGTTGGCAGTTGCTTTTGCTGTTGTTTCCCTTTGAAAAAGGCGGCACGTGTGCGTTTGTAAATAAGATTTCTCTGAATTTGCACAAAATTTAACTTGTACAACGTTTAATAATAAAACAATTCTGCAAAAGCAATTCTGTTTTTTTTGAAAATTTGCCAATAAACCAAGTGTCTCAAATATGACGGTATTGTGTGCAATTGTCGTCAACGGGAATATTTGAAATAATTGTTGGCAAAACTTGTGAAAAGAAAAATTGATTTGACGAAAGTGCGTCGGACAGTGTATTCTTCCGCTAAAAGGCAGGCATTAAAAATCGATTTTTTTCCAAAAACGGCAAATATTTTCAAAAACACAAAAAACTGTCGTTTTATGTCGAAAATTAGGTAAAAAAAACATCGATTTATTATTGCTACTTCCTTAAAAGTGTGTTATTATATATACAATGGACAACAATAGTCTATATGTTTTGGAGGCGTATTATGGAATTCAAAGACAAGGTAAAATACGTAAGGAAAAAGTTGTACCTCAGCCAAGAAATGATGGCTAAGGAACTCGGTGTTGCATTTGCCACAGTAAACCGTTGGGAATCGGGCAGATGCCATCCCAACTACCGTGCGCAGAAGTCGTTTGCCGAATTTTGCAAGGCTAACGGCATGAGCATGGAAGAATTGGACAAAATGTAATTTTTCCTTTATATTTTAAGATTTTTTTCGGATTTTTGCTTTGGCGGAGTTGCATCCAAAATGCAACTCCTTTCAAAACGTAATAGGTAGTTGAGTGGGTTGCTTATGTGTCGTTTGTAAGCAGTGCGTATACGCTCGCAAAAAATCTGTCATAAAAAATTCACTTAAACGTTACAGCAAACAGTTAAACGAAAGCAAAACAAAAAAATATCGTAAAAAATCCGTCTTTGAATGACATATCAATTTTTTTGTAAAAAAGTGATACAAAACAATTGCAAAAAAAACAAAAAAAGAGTATTGTATATGTACCGATAATTATGGAGGCATAGCTCAGTTGGTTAGAGCGCTCGCTTCACATGCGAGAGGTCGTAGGTTCGAGTCCTACTGTCTCTACCATCTTATAACTAACATTTTGATACAAACTAAGGGTTTCAAAATGAATGATATTTGCCCGAGAATCGGGCATTT
>HF998499.1:49073-53877 GCA_000433775.1 Corallococcus sp. CAG:1435
GCTATTAGAAAAACGAAACCCCTTTTAGAATGTTAATTTAACCGAAATAAATGATAAATATGGAATTTAAATATGGAAAAATTTAATATTAAAAGAATGTACGGTTTTTATTGGATGATTATTTCCTTAGCAATTCAACTAATAACATTTATTTGCTTTTTATGCTTGATATTTTATTTAAAGTCTTTTGATTCCACAAATGCTAATCAAGAAGCAGTTAATGAAATATTTAGTGTTCTAATATTGATAGATGTATTGTTTGCTATTTGCTTTATTGCTTCTTTGATTATATATCTATATAGATTTTTGCCATTTATTAATTCAAAAGGAAAATTGATTCATGTTAAAATCCTAGAAAGATCCATAGGTAGTGTAATGTATGGAAAAATCGAAACAGATAATTTAAATAAAAAAGTTAGAATTAGATTTGTATCTAGAATATTCTCTAAATATTTTACTTCATATCAAGTTGGAGATTACGCAGAATGCTTTGTTAGAGAACAAGATTTGTCAGATCCTAAAATTGTTGTACTTTATAGATAGAATTGAAATTATAGTTATCTTTCTTAAATTAAAATTTAGTATACTTCCAATAAGAAATAATAATAGTGATTTCGGTTTAAATAATTACATGATAACAAATATAAACGCATTGAAGTGATTTAGTGTCATCTCGTGCGTTTTTTTGCACGGCAATACAGGCAGGCGTTACGTTTCCATAAAAAAGAGCAAGACACTTAAGTCCTGCTCTTTTTTGTGTTATTCAATCAGACGTTGCTCTCTCTTGCTGCAAGTGCTTTTTGTTCTCTTTCAAATTCTTCAAACTTTTTCTTGCCTTTTGTGTAAGCAATGAGGTCAAGGATGAAAGGAATGAGGAAGATAAAAACGCCACCCAACACAAGCAAAATAATTCCGAAAACAAGCAAAGCGGTGCATCCTCCCTTTTTGAAGATACTCCACACTCCAAACAATGCGTTGATAATCGCAAAAATAATGACGATTACAAGGTAAACAATTTTGAACAGTGCAATTATCTGTTCAAGTTGCTGTTGATTTACTCCGCCTTCGTTAACAATTGTAACAAGGTAATCCATGGAGAACAACGTTATCAGCACCATTACAACGGATGCCACGATGGCCAGAATAAAACTAGTCCAGTTTCTCATTTTCTTTTCCATAATTGTCAAACTCCTTTTGTTATGCTCGGTTGCCCGATATGACAAGTTTATCACAGTGATTATTTGCTGTCAAACAAATATTCCCCTTAAAAGCAATTTTTCTTAAAATTTCCTGAAAACAAAGATTGCTTGTTTCCACGTTTACTTATACCGTATGCGTAGAATTGCAACATCGTAACGGTGTGTGCGCTGCGTTGTTGAGATAAACATTGTAGTCAGCGTCTTTTGCAAGTATCGGCGCAGTTAAAGTAAAAGGGAATTCTTCAAAACAAATGTTGCAGTCCCTTCTGCTTTTTTTCAAGTAACTTTTTCACCATATTAGTAAAAGTATTTCTGTTAAATCGTTTGAGTATTGAAAAATAGCAGGTAATCGGGTATAATGGTATCAGATAACAATTTGTATGTAGAGGTCAAAATGAAAGTGGTGTTGATTTCCTGCGTTGCAAAAAAGCGAAACTGTGCGTCTCTTGCAAAGGATTTGTATGTCAGTCCCCTTTTCAAAGGTGCGTACAGGTATGCACAAAAACTGGGTGCCGACATCATCTACATTTTGTCCGCCAAGTACGGTTTGCTGAATTGTAACGATTTTGTACAACCGTACAACGAAACATTGAACACAAAACCTCTCAAAGAGGTGCAGCAATGGGCAAAAGAGGTGTACTGTCAGTTGTGCAAAGTTGCCGACCCGAAAACTGACGAATTTGTGTTTCTTGCAGGCGAACGATACCGCAAGTATCTGTTGCCGTTGCTGAAAAATGTCAGTGTTCCTTTGCAGGGAATGGGAATAGGCAAGCAGTTGGCTTTTTACAAGGAGAATGCGTGATGTCGGGTGTATGCGGAAAGTTGCATGAAATTTTGTGGGAAGGCAGGCGCTATCGTTTTGGCGACGGCTTTTCCGATATGCCCAAAAACGGCGTGTATGTTTTGTTTGAAAAGGGCGAAAACGGACACGGTGGGGACAGAATAGTGCGTATCGGCACACATACCGGAGAAAATCAACTGCCCTCACGGCTGTTTCAGCATTTTGAAAATCCCAACAAAAACCGAAGTATTTTCCGAAAAAATGTGGGGCGTTGTCTGCTGAATATGCGAGAGGACGACTACCTTTCCGTGTGGAACTACGACACAACAACGGCATTGGGTAAGCAAAAGTACAGGCACATGGTAAATCCGGACAAAGAACGTGCTTTGGAAAGGGAAATTTCCCATTACATTCAGCAAAATTTTTCCTTCGTACTGTTGGCAGTGCAGGAAAAGTTGCAACGTCTCGCCTTGGAATCGTTGCTTATCGGGACAGTGTCCAACTGTAAGCAATGTTCGCCTTCGGAAAGTTGGCTGGGATTGCACAGTCCTGTTGACAAAATTCGCAACAGCGGTTTGTGGCAGGTAATGGAATTGTATTCAACACCTTTGGAGGAAGGGCAACTTTCGCAACTTTTGCCGTTGATTGTTAGATAAATGTTGATACGTATGCAAGTTTTTGCGTAACAAAACAAAATTTTGCACAAGTGCCTAGTGTAGTATTCCCCATGTATATGGAAAATACGCCACCCATTTGTTTTTGCGGCGTTGTGTGAAATTCAAGTTTTCATTTGAAAATTATTTTGTTTGTTGTATTGTGGCGCAAATTGAAGCGGTATTGCACCGATGTAAACAGAAAGGTTGTTGGTTTTCATCAAACAAAAAAATGCAGGTTGTCCTGCATTTTTTAATGTTCTGTTGTTAAATTATTGCGGCAAAGATTTGTGCAGTACGTAAAACACATTCTTTTTGCTGTCGTACAGACCTATCACTTTGCTTCCGTGATAGATGTTTTGCAAATCTCTGCCCCAGCGCATATTTCCAAAACAAGGATTTGTAGTAGTGCTGATAAACTTGCCCCCGTCATCAATTTGCACGCTGAAATAGGTGCTGAAATAAAACCAAACAGAGCGACTTGCATTTGTTAGCGTTGTTTCGTACACCTGAAACTTTTGGTAATTGTTCAACAGGTAACGTTTGGCGCAACTGTGATACACAATGTGGCAAAAGGGCAAAATCCAAAGGAACAACCCGACAATGGCACTCGATTTGGTGTGAGGAGTAGCATCTGTCTTAAACACAAAAAGCACCAGACAGCCGGTAACCAACAAAACTATGCACACAGCCAAAAACCACAGGTTTTGTTTCAGCGCCAGCACATGCCATTTGTATTCCAAACTGCTTTTTACCTCGTCAACTGTGATTTTTTCCATGTATAACCTCTCTCAAAAAAATAACTGTTACAATTATATCGTATTATTTCAACATTTTCAATACTAAATTTATTCGTCAGCTAATTTTAACGAATAGAAATGCTACTGTTCGCAATGGAATATTGGTGCTGTAGTTTGTTAAGTACTATCTAAACGAATAGTTGTTTAAAATAAATTTTGCTTGCAAAAAAATTTAGCATATATTATATTAATAGTAACATATAAAAACGACAAGCTTATGAAAAAAGAATTTCAAGAAATTTGTAATATATATAAAAATAGGTATGTGAGCATTTTCCGGCAGCTTTATCCTACCAGTAAAAAATCAGGATTTACAGAAAGGAATTTGTCTGTGAATTTCGCTGTGGCTTACGAAAATTATAGCTGTCAAATGAAACAAAATACTGTAACTTGGTATGAATTTCAATTCGGCAAGAAAAATAATGAACATTTTGACGCAATTATAATCAATTCCAGCACAAGAGAAATACTGATTATTGAATCAAAACGATACAACAATATGTCCAAGCAACTCAAAGCCGTAAACAAGGACATTGGGCGAATAAAATTGTTTCCGAGTATTGATTTATCTCGAATACCGAAATTAGAACAGTATAAATTATACGGAGTTATTCTAGCAGATATCTGGACATCACAAACAACTAGTGTCAAATTAAAAAAAGCAATAATCGAACAATATAGGAAAAAGGTATTTGTAGAAAAAAACAAAAAAGTATTTACAAATTGTACGGATAAAGACGTATTTGAGTATAATGTTCAAAATTTCCGCGATTGCAATACCGTTTTACAGGAAGCTTTAATTTGCAGTGATTATTACTTGCTTTCAATGTTTTGGGAAATAAACAATGCATGATTTTCATAAAAATTCGTCAAGGGCGTATTTTCCGGGTATTAATGACAATTGCAGTTGTCGCTTTTTCTTTGGATGTTGTTTGTATTGACGTTTGGTAAAAGTTAAAAAAATTTATGTTTATTTGGAAGACGTTGCATGATGAAAAATAGAACGAAAAGAAGTCACATTTGAAAGTCACAGTTGGTTTTTGCAATATTTAATATTTACCATTTACCAAATCAGAAAAACAATAAACGGTGTTAAGATTATTTAATTTGGGAATTAGTGAAGAAAATGCAGATTCAGCATAGAATGGTTTATCAACAAACACTATCTTAATGCAACTGAATTCAAAATTGTGAGAACAGTCGATTCAATAGTCTGCGTATAATTACAAATCATATTCAAATTAAACGAAATTGCATGTAAATGGCAAATAAACTATTATATTAATGGGTAATTTCGTTTGCACGAATGACGGACTTGTCGCAAGGCGTAAGCCGTAGGGTAAGCGTAGCAATGCCGTTGCGGAGCGCTAC
>HF998499.1:53925-60436 GCA_000433775.1 Corallococcus sp. CAG:1435
AAATGCAAAAAAAGAAAGGCGAAGCAAAACGGGGCAATAAAAAAGAGTGAGGCGTTTCTCACTCTTTTTGTTTGCGACTCTCAGCGAGCCTTCTTGTGGTGCGGATGACAGGACTTGAACCTGCATGGTTTCCCACATGAACCTGAATCATGCGCGTCTGCCAATTTCGCCACATCCGCATATAAAGTTGTTTTTAATTATTGAGATTGCTCTGTGCGTCCGGCATTCAGCCGAGCCAAACGGTAGGTTTGGCGAACGCCTCGGAGCGAGTATTTCGCCTCTCGGCAAATTTGTTACGATGTCCTTGCCGATAAAACTGCATTTTCGACGAAGTTGGCAAAAAAGATAAAAATAGAGGAATCCGTTTGCCTCATTCGGTCGAAAGCAAGAGTTATTATACTGCATTTTTGCGTTTTACGCAACTGTTTACATAAAAATTGTGCGTATTTTGTTTTGACGATATCAACCTCTCACTTTTTTACAGTACGCCGAGCGTGCGGTTGAGCAGTGTTTGTCGGCAAGTAAAAACAATTCACAAAATGTGTGAAACAGACAACGGCGTATTGCACATTGTGCTTTTACACAAACCGTACATTATTTGTGTAAACAAAAAGGCGAATTTTGCATAAAATTGTCGGGAAGGGAAATATGGAAAATTTTGTGGGCGTAATGGACAGCGGTATAGGTGGATTGACGGTGCTTTCCCAACTGCAAAAATATTGTCCGAGGTGCGATTTTGTGTACTTTGCCGATAATGCCTTTTGTCCTTACGGGGAAAAAACTTTCCGTCAAATACGCAAAAGAGTTTTGACCGTTGCCAATCGTCTGAAAAACATGGGGGCAACGGAAATCGTGGTGGCGTGCAACACGGCGTCGCTTTTTTGCGAGGAAATACAATCAACTACCAAACTGCCCGTGTACGATGTCATCACGCCCACCTGCAACGAGGCGGCTAACACCACAAAAAACCGACGTGTAGCATTGCTCGCTACAAAAGCGACGGTGCAAAGCCAGCGTTATCAAAATTTGTTGAGTAACAAAAACATTGCTACGGTTGCAAAAAGTTGTGGCACTTTTGTCCGTTTGTTGGAAGAGGGAAGGGAAAACCGTCTGCAAGAGGTGCAACGTCAACTGCAAAATTTTCACGGCGATTTCGACACAATAATTTTGGGATGCACGCATTTTCCTTTGTTGCAAAAGGAAATTGCAAGTTGCTTTCACGGCGTTGCCATTGTGTCCTGTGCAAAACCAACGGCGCAAGTGTTTGCACGAGGCAACGTTCCGTCGGGAAGTGGCAAAACGCTGTACCTCACAAGCGGAAACACCGAAAAAGTTGTGCGAGCGGCGTCGCTGTTGGGGAAGTATTCTTTTGCGGAGGTTGAGTTGTAGAGTAAAGAAAAAGCCCCGAGGTTACTTTTCCGCAGGGGCTTCCTTTTTTTGTCGCGAATTAAGTTGTATTTTTGCAAACAGTTTGTCCAGCACTTTGGATTGTTGTATTGCGGCGATAATAACGACATTCACCAACCAGTTCAGCAGTTGCACGGGAACTCTGCCTGCCAGGTACACCCAAAAACTTTTTTCAATACCTGTTTTGTCCATTCGGAAAAACTCAATCAAGCCAATGGGACCGGGGTCGACGCCCACAATAATTTGCAACCACAATCCGAAAGTGTTGAACGTGCAGGAACACGCCACAAAGCAAATTGCCGAAGCGATAAGCAGTTTGACCAGTCGGTTTTTAACGGGAAGTTTGTACACAAGTGCGCAAATCACCCCCGTAAGAGCGCTTGCAAGGGAAACAAACCAGTTGTAGGCACCAAGTGGGTGTATGAAGTGTGCAAGCAAGTCGCCCAAAAATCCGACGGCAAAAGCAGGAAATATTCCAAGATAGATTCCCGCCAAAAAAGCAAACACCACAGTGAAAGAAATCACTTTGCTGAAAGTGGGCGTCAGCGGAATTGTGAATATGTTTGCCACTACGGCAAGCGCCGTCAAAAGCGCCGTGAAAGCGAGTTTGAGTGTTTTGTTCATAAAAAAAACTCCTTTTGCGTTTTGCAAAAGCAGTCCGAGGCGGTGTAAAACCAAAACGTCCAACGCAAGGCAGATGAAACTTTGCTTGAACAAGGCAACGGACCGAACGGCGCACCGCAGAACGCATGAGTTCTTTCGTTCATGCCTTTTCCTAGACATGACACTTGACGCGAGCCGTCAACTTTGCTGTGTATATTATAATTCGGCAACGGCGTAAAGTAAAGGCTTTTGCATAAATTTTACCTTGTACAGCAAAATAAAAGTATGATTATAATCTTTTTGCGGGCTATCATACTGTTTGCCGTGCTTTTGTTTGCCATAAGGCTTATGGGAAAAAGGCAAATAGGCGAAATGGAGCCCTTCGAACTTGTAATAACGCTGGTAATTTCCGAGTTGGCATGCATACCTATGTCCGACAGATCCATTCCCATCACGTTTGGAATTGTGGCAATACTCACGATGTTTGTGATACATCAATTCATTTTGTTGCTTTCAAAGAGCGTACGGTTGCAAGGGGTAATAAACGGCAAGCCCGTTATGGTAATAAATCCCGACGGCATAGACGAGCAGGCGTTGAAAAGTCTGAATATGCATGTTTCCGACCTGTTGCAAGCCATGCGCACGGCGCAGTACTTTTCTTTGGAAGAAATTTCCTACGGAATAATGGAAACAAACGGACAACTGACCGTTGTCGCCAACAAAAAAATGCAGGACAAGCAGCAAACGTTGCCTGTGCCTTTAATTTTGGAAGGCAAGTGGAACGAACAGGAAATGCAGTCGCAAGGCTTTGACAAAGCGCAAATACAAAAATTACTTGCAGGCGAAAGAACGAAACTTAAAAGCGTAATTTTACTGGCGTTGGACGAAAACAACCGCATGACGTTGCAAAGGCGAAAATCGTCAATAGTGTTCAAAAATGTGGAGGTAAACCGCAAATGACAAAAAGTATTGTGGCGGGAATTGTGGCGTTGGTGCTTGTGGTGGCATGCGGCGTGGTGGAAGTGGTTTTGCTTAAAAACAGTTACGACGACCTTCATGCCGAATGTCTGGAAGTGATTCGCCTTGCCGACGAGGAAACGCTTTCCCTGCAACGGTTTGAAACTTTCCGCAACAACTGGACAAAACTGCGTGAAACAAGCGAGTTGTTTTTGCCTCACATGGATGTGTACGAGTTGAATTTGCGTTTTGCGGAATCGCAGGCATACGTCGAAACGGGAGATTTTCACCAACTGAAAGCGCAACTTTCCATAATAGAAGAGTTGTTGCGATATGTTCCGCATCTGATGATTCCAAGTCCCGTGCATATTTTATAGGGGAAAATGTGCCTGCCGTCTGACGCCGTGCAACGGGGATTGTTGTCATTGTTGCCGATTTGTTTTCCACGGCAGTTTCTGAATACGCAAGGCATTTGCACCGCCAAATTTTTTCGTGGCAAATGACGTCTGCACGAAGTTGTGGTTTTCCGTTGAAAAGGACGCCGATACGGTTGTTTACATTGCAAGCGGCACCCGCATTGCATTTGAGAAAACATGCGGAAACAGTCGCAACAAAAACAGCAAGGCACAGTCTGCATAAACGGTGCAAAACGCTTGTGCGAAAGCATTTGTAACAAAAAAGTCCGTACGGTACAAAGAAAATTGTACCGCACGGGCTTTTTTTAATATTTCACCACCAAAGTGTTGTCGGCATTTTTCAGCATTTGCGGCTTGAAAGGCAAAAAGTACTGTGTGCCGTTGAGCGTCATAGATTGCACGTTTGCTTTTGTGAAAGTGGTGTCTATTCGCTTGCCGTCAATGTTTAATGCAAGTTGTTCCAGCACGTTTTCCTGCGTAACCTTTGGCGAAAAATTGAGGGTGCCTTCCACAAGAGAAAGCCCGTACAGGTTTTCCAGTTGAGAAACGTAGTACCAACTTTTGGGAATGTTGTAGCCGTTGCACAAGTCTTTCAGACGTTGTTTTGAGGGGTGAGTCAACGGTACCGCACCTATTGCCTGGGCATATCCGTACAGTTTGCTGTCGTTGGAAATAATCTTTTTCACGTTGTTGTACTCGATGAGGCAGGCAACCTTGTCAAAACCGCTGAGGTGAGTGGCTTTTTTTAGCGCCAATGCCTTCACGCACAAATCTCTTCCGTAAAACGTCTGCTTGAAAAGCACGCTGTTTGCGTACTTTCTCAGTTGTTGCGAGGGAAAATCTTCGTCCCTTACAAGGTTTGCGTAGTAAACAATGGCAAGCGGCAACGCTAATTTGTCGGTGAACATTTTCACTTTTCCGCAGGCGTCGTAAAAGTAGTTTTCTTTTCCCACGTTTTCCAAAACGTATTTTTTCACAAATTTGGGGTTTGTAAAGCAAATGGACGCCAGCGTCAGACTGTCGGCACGTTTGAGCCTGTTGTTGAGGCAAAACACGTTTTTGCCGTTCATGTAGTTGAGGTAGGTGGAAACAAGACTTTCCCTGACAAGCGGGCAGGGCGTCGGGGTTACCGACACGGAGGAAATTTTCACTCTTGCCTGCATGGACGTGGCAAAGCAAACTGCAAGGCAACTTCCGCACTGCATTTCATTGGAAAGTTTGTAGCGAAGTCGTTCGGTGTTGCATTCCAAGGCGTTTGTGGAAAAACTTTCCACCTTGTCAAGGCATGTCACGGTGAAACTGCGCTGTGTTCCGCACACGGTAAACACGCCGTTGTCAAACTGCACACGGCATTTCTCTTCAAAGGGAAAGTAAAAAAGGGTCTTTTGCGCAGATGTGTACTGCACGCAGTAATGTTTTTCTTCATCGTGGAAAAGGGTGCAAACGCCCTGTTTGCCATTCCACACGACTTTGTCGCCCTGAAGGGAAAATTTTCCGCCGTTAAGCAGCGTCATAGTTCCACGTTGTACGCCGTAAATTTTTTCTCCGCCGACGCCAAAGACAAATCCTTGCAAAAGCGTGGTGGCATTTCCGTCGTTGTCCAAAAACGTTGCCACGTCGTTGTTGCCAAACTGGTAGGTGAAGTTGAGCGTTGTGGCTTCCTTGACGGGAGGCATACGTTTGACGTATCCGTGCGACGACGGATTTATCGGCGTTTTGAAGTTTACGACGTTTTCCGTCTTTTTATCTACAAGATAGGGACAGCGTGTAGCGCCGTAAGCGTTGAGATTGTGCAGTTTTTCCTGCAACGAGGGCATATCTTTGCAATAGACGGTAACGGCGTCAAATTGCAATGTGCCTCCTTGCCTGACGGAAAACTGTTGGGAAAGTCTGCCTTCCTCAAACGTGCAAGGCACAATACAATTGTCCTTTACCAGCGCAAGGGCGCAGTAAAATTCCTCTTCCCCCTCCACGGCAAGGCACAACGCTCCCTCTGCGGAAAAGTACGTTGCTTTGTCCGCAACGTTGAAATGACGCAAAAGAAAGTCAGCAACTATTTTTTTATTGTTTTTGCCGTTGTTTTGCAGACGGTATCTCCGCACTTCGCAACTGTCCTGCAAAAAGTACTGCATTTCCGTTTTCAGCCAACTTCCGTCTGAAAGAAAACAGGCGGTAACGGTGCCGAACTTGCTGTAACAAAAGGTGTCAAAAACGTTTTTGCCGTTGCAGTAGAAGTAGGGCTTGACGTCGATGGCAGTGGGGCGTTGCAGTTTTGCCGCACTGTTGGAAAGACAATCCACATTGACGGTAAGCATGCCGTTGCCGTAGTAACAATGGCGCAGGTAGTCGTTTTTTACGAAATCGCCCTTCAACGGATTGTTGTTTGTCATCTTGGCAAGTCGTGTAACGTCGGCATTGTTTCCGTCGAAAATACCCTTGCACACGGCGCAGTAAAAGTTGATGCGGTACAGTTCCACCATGTCGGGCAGGTTGTCCCTTTCTCTCTCGTCCAAGTCAAACAGAATGTTTGCCCTGTTGCAGATGTCTTCCAGCACAGTTTTGTCCACGGCAAACTGGGTGCAACGTGCAACAAGTTGCGCAATGGCTTCGATACGTGTCATTGTGTCGTTGGCAGGAAACACCATGTAACTTTTTTGAAAATTTTGTTTCAGACGCAAAAAACTTTGCCAGTATTCCTCAAAGTATTGTTTGGCACACTTTTCTACCTGCGTTTTCGGGGTGAAAAGGGCAATCTCGTTCAGACAAAACTCCGTATTAAGTGTTTCCACACGCTTGCGTTGCGGAAAGTAGGTATCTGCAAGGCGGTGCATTTGTTCCGTAAGTTGTTCTTCCGTTGAAGGAATACCGCACAAACTTTCAAATACGTTTTTGTGTAACGACCATTGTATGTTTTTGTGTAAAAAAGTTGCTAAATTCATAAAACGCTCACCTCGTAACGTAAGTGTTGACACATTGCAAAAACTTTACACGCAAACAATGTCGTTTTGGCGTATCTGCTGTCGATTGTTGCGTGTTTTCTTCCGAATTTGCGAAAGGGCGTAGGCGAAATTGCAACGAAACGATTGCTGCTGTGCAAAAAAAATGTCAAAAAAAACGTCCGCATGTGC
>HF998499.1:60486-66735 GCA_000433775.1 Corallococcus sp. CAG:1435
CGGTGATGATGTGTGAAAGTTGTAAATGACGGCAACATGCTTTTTCTTGTCGCCTTGCTGTAAATTTGCCTGAAGCGTAAGCATTTTCAACGTTTGCCCAAGCGTTGTGAAGTGCTAGTTACGCCCTTTGACTAACGGCGGAACCTTTGCCACGCTTTCCGAAGCGAGTGGTTCAAAACGTTTCACTACAAAACAAAATTTTCCGTTTTGGTAGAAATTTGAGTTTTTGTTTATGGGCTTTCACAATATGTCGCACAGGTCAGGCATAATACCGTTTGTGCGCAGTTTGGGTTTTGCTATTTGCGTTTTTTGCGGAAGGAATATTCCTTCATGTAGGCTTCTTTGTTATCCAAAATCTGGTGCAGGTTTTCCACGGGCACGTTGAAGGATTCAAGTGTTTCAAGCAGGTTTTTGGAAAGGCAGAAGTGCAGGTCGTTTGTCAGAATCTCGGGGTAGTTTCCCTCTTCGGGCAAACGGCTTTTTACAATTATCACAAGGGGGCATTGCGCCGAAATGCAAAAGGGCATAGCCTCGAAGTTGAGTTGCTCGTAGGTGAATTTTGCAACGGGTGTGGCAAAATCCGTGCCGAAAACATCGCTTGCGTAATCCAAATCGTCTTGGAAATCGTACAGTTCCGCACCCTGCTCGGTAAATTTGATGTTCATCCCCAGTTCGTCGGAGTAGCAGT
Source organism: Corallococcus sp. CAG:1435 (assembly GCA_000433775.1). Lineage (GTDB taxonomy): Bacteria > Bacillota > Clostridia > Christensenellales > CAG-314 > Fimimonas > Fimimonas gallinarum. The sequence goes on from HF998499.1 coordinate 61,175, forward strand.
GGGGATTTTCCTGCAATTCTTTTTCTATTTGTTGCTGTAATTCCTGCTTCTTTTCCTTTTTAATTGTCAAAAAACTCAAATCGGCAAGGTCAAATGGGTAGTTTTCTTTGTAAAAAGCAACGTTTTGTGCGTGAATAATTTTGTTGACGTACCATGCCAAAACAGAAGTAGTCGCCAGCATTCCTGCAAACAGGCTAACAGTCGTTATGCCCACGACGGTTTCCGACTGTTGCTTTTCCATCACCGATGCTACTGCAAAAGGCACAATAAAAGAAAGCACAGCGGCACATATAACAATAATCCAAAGGTCGGTGCGTCTTTTAGAAGGTTGCATCGTGGCGTGGCTTTGTGCCAACAGTTGCAAAAAAGAACCTTCCACAAATTGCGGTGTGCGAATGCGCAATGCAATCAAAACGCACACAACGCAAGCCAACACTCCGGCAACAATGGCGCAAACGGTGCGTCCGGTGGTGTTTTCCTGTGTTTTTTGTGCCAAAGTGTCTTCAAAATTTACTTCCGCAACGTCTGAGGCGGAAAGTCCCAACACAAACGGCGTGTTACCGTTTAAACTTTCCTGCGGAACAACAATGGTTATCGTTTTCCCCTGCAACACATTCCAATCGGCAATGTTAGCCGTTTGTTTGATAAGATTGCAGTTGTAGGATTTTTCGTCGTCCAACGTGATAAGCAGCCTGCCGCCGAGGTTCACTTGTGTTACAACACCTTGCACCGTTTGAGTTTTGCCGTTGAAGTCTTTTTTCAGCTGTGTGTGCAAAACGTAAAGTAAAATCAGCGTAAGTACCAAAAAAATCGCAGTAACCAAAATGGCGGTGTTGATTGCGTTCCGCTTTTTGGACGGCAAAGGTAATGTGTTTTTCACAAATTTTCCTCCTCGAAAGTGATTGTGTCTATGTTTGCTTGTGTGAAGTCGTCAATTATTCTGTCGGCAAGGTTGCAAAAATACGTCTGTATGCCCACACAACGCATTTTTGCGTTTTTTGCGGCGGTAAGCCCGTTTATGGAATCTTCAAAAACCACACATTGCGACGGTGCAAGGTTCAGAAGTTGCGCAGCATGCAAAAACAAATGCGGTTGCGGTTTGTTGGGCAGGTGTTGCGTTCCGTCTACAAAGGCGTCAAACAGGTTAAACAACCCGAAACGTTGCGCCGTAACGTGCGCCGCTGCGCTGGACGACGCCACTGCGCATTTTATGCCCTTTTCGTGCAACAAGTGCAAAAAATTCACCAAGCCAGGCGTTATGTCTTTCTCGTTGAGGTTAAGCAACGTGCGCTGTATTTTTTCCTCTCGCAGGTCGCTGTACTTCTTATACAGTTGGTCGGTAACGGCAATGCCCGCCTTGTTCAAAAGATAGGGTATTACCACCTGTCTGCCTGCGCTTTTGAAGGGAAGATATTCCTCGTAGGTGAATTCCACCCCGATTTCATGCGCCAATTCTTCCCAGGCAAGGTGGTGGTACTTTTCGCTGTCCATCACAACGCCGTCGAAATCGAAAATGCAACCTTTTGCAATCATTCGCTTGCCTCCACAATATTACAATTATACTCTGTAAAAGTGTGTTTGTCAAGACAAGTCTTATAGCACGTAGGCGTGCAGTGAAAAGACAATCAAGAAAAGCAAATATCTTTCAAACACTTGCAAATAGCGCTTTGGTGTGTTATACTGTACAGGCTTTCAAAGCAATTCGGCCCTATAGTCTAGTGGCCTAGGACGTTGGCCTCTCACGCCGATAACATGGGTTCGAGTCCCATTAGGGTCACCATATTGAAAGTATAGGTTTGATACGCTAGAAATAGCTAATCAAACCTTTTTTACTATATTTTATATAATTGGAAACAAATTACTTATATATGAATAAAAGACTTTTTTGGAGGCTTTGAAATGAAAATAGCACTTGCTGCAGTTGGATTTAAAAACAAAGATATTAATTACAATAAAAATAAAATACAAAGTGTAATAACACAATTAAATAATAAAGCTGATTTAGTAGTGTTCGGTGAATCATTTTTGCAAGGATTTTATTCGATCAAATTTGTTTATAAAGATGATTTAAAAATAGCAATAACAATGGAATCTAATGTTATTAATGAAATATCAAAGTGCGCCAAAGAAAATAAAATTGCTGTTTGTTTTGGATATTTTGAACTATATGATGGTTTTATTTATAGTAGTCAGATAACAATAAATAAAAATGGAAATATTATTAACAATTATAGAAGAATATCTGAAGGTTGGAGAGAAAAAAACAGTGGTCCTAAGTATAAAGAAGGTATTGGGTTTTCAACTTTTGCTTTAGAAAATAAAAAGTTCACTGTAGGATTATGCGGAGATTTATGGTATCAAAAAAATATTAACAAAATTAATAAAATTGAAGCTGATATGGTCTTATGGCCAGTATATACAGATTATGATTATAATGATTGGAATAAAACAGAAAAATATGAGTATGTATCACAAACAAAAAAACTAAATAAACCTGTCTTATATGTTAACTCATATAATCTTGATATGGATGAAAAAAACAGTGCAAGAGCTGGAGCATGCTTTTTCCGAAACGGGGAAATTAAAGCTGAAATACCTGCTGGTGAAGAAAACATTCTAATAATAGAAATTTAATTAATATTTTAGGAATTAATGTTCCATTTAGAAAGAGAAAACTAGATCATTACATATGGTTTAACAATAGAAAGAAGGAAGATTAGTCGTGGAAGAATTAAACAAATTTAGTCCTGAAGTATGTGCTGAATTAAAATATTATGTTTATAGATTAGTCGACCCAAGAAATGGGCAAACTTTTTATGTTGGAAAAGGAAAGAATAATCGTGTTTTTGCACATGCAAATTGTGCCTTAGAGAGTTACAATGATGTCGATTACATCCCAGAACAAGATGATGATGAAAATTTAAAGTATAAAACTATTCGTGAAATAAAAGATTCTGGTCTAGAAGTAATTTATATTATTCAAAAATATGGGTTGGAAGAAAGAGATGCATTTATTATTGAAAGTACTTTAATTGATGCTTATTCTATTGATAGAAAATTAACTAACAAAATAAAAGGATTCAGTTCCAGCGAGCCAACGAATGCGATAACTCTTCAAAGAGACCTTGCAGCAAAAGAGTATGTAGATTCTGATTCTAATCCTAAATATATGATTATTAAAGTAAAAGATTATTGGCTTAATCAACGAAAGGATAGGTATGATTGTACTCGTTCAGCTTGGAAACTAAGACCAGAAGTTGCGAAGAAATATCCTTATGTTTTATCCGTTACAGGTGGCATAGTTCGTGAAGTCTATAAAGTTCACGAATGGCATTATTGTGAAGGAAGAAGCGGTCGAGCTGAATTTACAGGTGAAGTTGCAGAACCAGCTGTTCAAAAAATATTCAAAGGAAAAAGAATACCTGAAAAATATAGAAAGAAAGGTCAAGCAAGCCCATTCTTGTACTGTAAGGTTGATAAGTAGGGGGTGTGCAGGGGTGTGCATTGTATTAAAATGGTTGATCTTTGCCAAAACAGGCGACTGCGCATGCGGTCGCAAAAGAAAGGACGTGCAAAATGCTCGTCCTTTTTCTTTTTCTCCTAGCGGCTTGTCGCCAGCCCGTTTTGCAAACGGGAAGACGAAATGACGTAGCGCTCCGTTTCACTACGCTCGCCGCCCGTGGTGCGGACGAGTCCCATTAGGGTCACCAAAACAGGCGACTTGCCGATAGTCGCACCAAAAAACGCACCAAAAGCGGTGCGTTTTTTTGTTGCTTTTTTGCTTCGACGCCTTTGTTTTTCCGCTTACGGGAAGACGACGCAGTGTAGCAGTGTGTTTTGTGTCAAACCGCCCATTGTTCGTAACAGGGTTGTTTGCGTTGAAACAGGTTGTGGTGCGTGGTACAAAATTTGACGGTTTTTCCTTTTTTGCGATGCCGTTTGGGACGCTTACGACAAATTTTTCGTTTTTTAATGATGTTGTTTACGGCAGCATGCAGGCAATGTTTTGCAAAACACTGTTGTTTTTTGCTCTTTTGTGGTAAAATTAAAAAAAGTTACAATGTGCGAGTTCGTCAGTTTCTGCATATGCTTTTGCAACGTAAAAAAGCCAGCCACGCTTGCTAAAACCGTAATGCCAAATGTAGTAACAGGCAGGCAGTGCAAGTTTTTGTGGTTTTCCCAAGAATGTAACGAACGCTTCTTTGCCTGCAAAAGACTTTTGATACTCTGATTTGTGAAAGGGACACGCCTTTCGTCTTTATCCCACAGGAGGAATAATGATACTGTATTTTTCCGCAACGGGCAACTCCCGTTTTGTAGCAGACTACATTGCAAACAGCACAGGCGACAATGTCGTCCGTTTGAACGACATTTTCAAAAGCGGTGCGCCGGGGGTTTTCCGCTCGCAACGTCCGTTTGTAATTGTGTCCCCCATATACGCATGGCGTTTTCCGCAAAAAATCGAAGAACTTTTGAAAAAGGCACAGTTTCAGGGCAGTGACAAGTTCTACTGCATTGCAACTTCCGGCGAAAGCAGCGGTAACGCAGGCATTTGCGTGGCAAAAATACTCAAAAACAGGAATTTTGACCTTGCGGGATTTGCCAACATCGTTATGCCCGACAACTATCTTCCTGGCGGGGAAATGCCCGACAAAGAAACCGCTGTCAAGGTAATACGGCAGTCGTTGCCTAAAATGCAGGAAATTTGCCGTCTGATAAATGCAAACCAATCCTTCCGCATGGATTTTCAATGCAAAAACGGTTGGTTTTTGTCTTCCGTTGCCAACTGGGGTTTTAACGTTTTTGAAAAAAACAGCAATTCCTTTCGGGTTGACGACAAGTGCGTGCAGTGCAAAAAATGTATCGACAACTGTCCCACAAACAACATAACTTTGCAGGATGGCAAAATAAAGTTTCACAACCGTTGTATGTTTTGTCTGGCGTGTATTCACGGTTGTCCCGTGCATGCCATTTCCTACAAAAACAGTAAAAACGGTTTTTATCAATGCCCTTCGGAAAAGGACATCTCGGAAAAGTAGTCGTTATTGCTGAAACGCCAACCTTTCTTTAAGTGTGATTTTGTCTTGATTGTTACAAAAATTTGCAACCGTATGCGACTTTTTGTACAAACTTGCCGTTTTACAGGGGAAAATCGCAACGGATATTTTGTTGTTGAAAAAAACTTTGAAGTTTGATATAATTTACAATACAGTACCAAACAGGTGCTGCATGGAAGGCGTTGCCTTTCTTTGGTTGGTCAAGTTGCAAAATCCGCAATACCAATTTGCGCAACGTAAAAGGAGATATAATGGAAGGAAAGAGATTTGCCGTGATGATTGACAGACGTTTCGGAAACACCGAAAGCAAAAGCGGTAAGAAGTTTGCCGTTGTCATCGACGGCGACAACAACAGCATCAAGTACATTGACACCGTAATGGACGAAATAAAAAAGGAAGGCGTCATTACCTACAACCGCATTTACGGAGATTGGACAAGCCCCAAACTGGACGCTTGGAAAAAGGTTATGTTGGAATACGCAATAACGCCGATGCAACAGTATT
>HF998499.1:66786-94930 GCA_000433775.1 Corallococcus sp. CAG:1435
TGATAATAGACGCCATGGACATTTTGTACACAGGCAATGTGGACGGCTTTTGCATTGTGTCGTCGGACAGCGACTTCACACGCCTTGCAATAAGGCTGAAAGAAGCGGGCATGATGGTGATAGGTATGGGCAGACATCAGACGCCCGCCCCCTTTGTCAAAGCCTGCGACAAGTTCAAATACGTCGATTGGCTGAGAGAAAGCGAAACTTCCGACAAGAAAAAGACGGCAAAAAACGTGGCGGACAGCATTGCAAAAGAATCGGTGTCCAAATCGCAAACAAACTACCTGGAAGAGCAGAAGGAAAAAATCCGTCATGCCATCGACGACATGATAGAGGAAAATTCCAACGACGACGGCTGGATTTTGGCAAGTACCGTGGGCGATTTGCTTCAAAGGCAGTTTCCCGACTTCGATTCTCGTATTTTCGGGTACAAAAAGACGATAAATTTCATCAAAAGTCTGGGATACGCCACCGACGTTGCGGAAGACAAAACAACCTACTACATCGGCGACGCCAAACGCAAGAAAAGCAAGTAACGTTTGATGCACTTCACACACGCTTGCTAAATTACATTTTTACAAAAAGTTGCACACGGTTGTGAGTTTTTGTTACAAAAAGAGGCAATACTATGGATTGGAACAAACTGTGGAACGACATTACCGCATTTTTTACAAACAATGTCTGGGCAATCATCGGATTTTTTGCCACGCTGGTTTTAGGGCTGATACTGATAAAGATAGTGTACGTTGCCGTAAAACGCATTTTTGCACGCACCAAAATGGAAAAAATTGCGCAGCAATTTGTGCTTGCGATAATAAAATTTTTGTTGTACCTCGTGCTGATACTCTGTTTGCTGAGTGTAGCAGGGGTGGAAATTTCCGGCATAATCACCGCCGTCAGCGCAACTTTGCTGGCTGTGGGCATGGCTTTGCAAAACAACATCGCCAACCTCGCCAACGGCATAATTATTGTGTCGGGACATATGTTCAAAAAGGGCGATTACATAATAGTCGAAGACAGGGAAGGAAGCATAGTGGACATCAACTTTTTGTTTGTAACTTTGATGACCACCGACAATAAGCGCATTACCATTCCCAACAGCATTATTGTAAACAACGCCGTTGTCAATTCCGGCGCCAATGCTCAACGCCGAGTGGACTTCACCTTTTCCGTTGCCTACGAAAGCGACGTGGAACTCGTCAAAAAAATCGTTACCGACTGCATGCTTTCCAACGGAAAAGTGTACGACACCCAAGACAAAAAGCCTTTTTGCCGTCTGAAAACTTTGGGCGCAAGCAGTCTGGACTTTTTTGCAAACTGCTGGTGCGACACGGAAGACTACTGGGACGTGTACTACTACGTAATGGAAACGGTGTACAACGAATTCAAAAAGCACAACATTTCCGTGCCTTACAATCAATTGGAAGTCAGACAGCGTACAGACACCGTCGACATGCCCTTTGTGGACGGTCCTTTGCCTCAACGTGTGGAAAAGGTGCGTCCGCAACCCCAACCGTCGGAATTGGAAAAGTTGTTTCATCTCAACAGAAACAAAAAGAAAAAGGCTGAAAAGAAAGCTAAGAAAAACAACGGTTCCGAAGTTGAAAACAAGTAGTGTTGTGTGCAAATTTATGGAAAAATCCATGTTTTTTTGCAAAAACACACAAAACATATTGAAAAATCACAGTTGTTACTGTATAATGTAACAAAGGTGGTATATCCTGCCTTGTGCGATAAGTTTTACATTTTGCGTCAACCACATTTCGTAAAAGGGAATCGTGTTCGGGTGTTGATGTCAGGTCACGAAGGCTTCCGTGTGGAGTCAGAAAGCATTGCTTCAGTGAAAGACAGAGGGCATTCGGTAGATTACCCACCCTGTTTTAGCAGGTTGAATCCATCGTAAAACCCGGCAAGGCGGGATTTTTTTGTACAAATGAGAAAATTTTTATTTTGGTGTCTGATTGTTTCGTTATGTTTGTGTTTTTGCGGCTGTTCGGTGGATTTCACTCCATTCAAGACGCACGTTTCCGATGCAAAACTTGCAAAAGTGTACAATGTTTACGTTTTCGGCGCAGTGGCAGAGGAAGGCTACGTCGAGGTGGCGGAGGGCGCCGATTACAGCATGCTTGTGGAAAAAGCGGGAATCATTGCGCAAACGTATTTGCCGGATTTCCCTTACACGCTTGTCAAATCCACCACAAAGCAACTTGCCGTCAACTACTTTGACGGAGAAAAGATGTGTTATTGCGTAAACGTCAACGGACCGTTGATAACGCTTCGCACGAATGTGGAAAACGTTTCCCCTCAGGTAGTGGACAAACTTGCCGATTACATAGAAGAACATGGCAAAATCACCGACAAAACGCTTTTGAAGCAAATTCTCGGCGAAGATTATGCCGACAACTACTACAAATTTTTTGTGAGCATGGACGACTATGAAAAGATTGGTTAATTTCAGGTTGTCGCTTTTGTGCGCTTTGGGCGTTGTCGGCGGAATTTTGTCCTTTTACTGCCTGCTGTTTGGCAACGTGTGGGTGTTTGCCGTTACTTTGACGTTGCTTGTTGTGGCAACGGTAGTGTTTGCCTTGCTCAAAAGAAAGATTTTCGCCGTGTTTTTGGTGCTGGCGCTGTTTTTGCTTGTGGGCTTTTCCGATTTTGCCGTTGTCTACGCCAACAGGGACGGCAACGGCTTTTGCTGTAAGGAAGTAACGCTGACGGGACGGGTTACCGATATCGGNGGGACGGGTTACCGATATCGGCAGAAACGGCACAGTGCAAAACACCGTGTATCTGGAAAAATGCGTTGTCGACGGCGTTACTTTGGATGGCAGGGTTAAAATGTACGTGTACGACGGAACGGTTTTCGACACAGGCGATACCGTTACTCTGCACGGTACGCTTCGCAACGTATATGCAGTGCAGTCCCGAGTGGACACATTTGCCGTTCGCAACAATGTGCGTTACGAAATGTCCGACGTATCTCTTTTGCAACATCAAAGCGGTGCGCTGACATTGGGCGAAAAGGTGCGCAGATACGTGTACGAAACTACGTCGAAGTACATGCCGGAAAACGGCGACATTGCCTACGCATTGCTGACAGGCGACCGCAACGCCGTCGATTCTCTGAAAGAGGACGCCTTCATTTCTGCGGGAATAATTCACCTTCTTGCCGTAAGCGGATTGCACGTGGGGTTTGTAATTGCCATTTTCGGCTTTTTCCTCAGAAAGTTGCGTCTTCCCACCTTTGCGGAACTGTTGATTTTGCTTGTTCCGCTGTGCTTTTACGCCTATGTGTGCAACTTTACTCCCTCCGTGCTGCGTGCTGTGATAATGGCGGTGTGCGTCTACGCCGTGCGTATCGTGTACGGAAGATACGATTTACTTTCTTCGCTGTGCTGGGCGGCAACAATTATTCTTGTTGCTCAGCCTCTGTTTTTGTTTGACGTCGGATTTCAACTATCCGTAACTTCGGTGTTCGGTATTGCCACGGTGCACAAACGACTTTCCCGTGTAATAAGCAAAATTCCCAACAAATTTGCCGTCAAGGCACTTTCTTCGCTGGCGTTGTCCTTTTCCTGCATTGTGGCGACGTTTTTTCTCAACGCCTATTACTTTTCGTCGGTGGCTGTGGCGGGACTTGTTGTAAACGTGGTGGCGATTCCCTTAACGCTGGTGGCTTTCGTGCTTTGTTTTGCGGGGCTGGTTCCCTTTTTGTCGCAATACGTTTTGGCTGTCGGCGACAGAGTGTTGCAGGCGGTGTCTTGGGTGGCGCAGGGCGCAAGCAAACTTGACGCTTCGCTGAACATAAACACCGTAGCCGTTGCCATACCTGTTTTTATGATTGTGCTGTTTGCCGTGGGCGGTTTCGTGCGTCTTGGCAAAGGCAAAAAGATTTTCTATCCCGTTTGCGGAGTAATTCTTGCCCTTTGCGTTGCCGTTACCTACATTCCGCAACGCAGCGACAATGCGGTGTCGGCATTTTTCGGCTACGACGACACGGTAGTGGTGGCAACTTCGCCAAACGAAACGGTGATTGTTGCAGATTTCGACGACGAGTATTGCATGGCTCAGGCAACGGACTTTTTGTCGCATAAGAGGGTTGACAATCTTGTTTTGGCAATTACAAATTGCAAAGATGCCCAACTCAACGTGGTGTGCCAACTGTGCGACGCCTTCGACGTTGCCCGTGTGTATTTGCTGGACAGCAGCGGCAACACAACTGTGCAAAACTTTTTGGCGGAACGTGGCATAGACACAATACGCACCCTGCCCAACCGCAGGGTGGGAGGCAACATTACTATTCAACCTGTGTACGACGGCGGGCTTTGCGCCGTGGTGGTGAAGGTGGGAAACATCACCGTTGCAAACGTGGTGTGCGACGGGGTCAAGGCTCAAAACTTTGCAGGGCTGCGTTCCGACATCGACTACTATCTTTTGCGAGAAGGCGAAAGCGTCTATTGCGACAAAAATCTTCCCAACCTTTCAGTGTATCAGCAAAACTCGCCGCTTAACTTCGGCGCAAATAAGTACGGAAACTTTACAATAAAAGAAAAAGATGGTAATATATTGTTAAATTTTCGGTGATACAATGGAACTGACTTTTCTCAATCTAAAAGAAAACCTTGCAAAAACATTTTTCCCTGCGCTTTGTCTGTTTGGCACGGACAGGTGGCTTTTGCGCAAAAGCGTGGATATTGTCTGCGACGCCTGCCACGTTACCGACAAAAATTACGGTGTGGACAGGTTGGAAGCCCCTTCCTACGCACAGTTGGAAAGAAGTTGCTGTACACCGTCAATGTTTTCCCCCGTCAAAGTGGTTGTTTGCAGCGAATTTGTCTTTCCGCAGGGCAGGCAGATGCAGGAAACGGTTTCTTCGCTGTCCTCGCTGGTCAAAAATTGCGACGGCAGTTTTTGTCTGGTGTTCATTGCCGAAAAGTTTTCCCCCTACGACAAGGTAGAGGGCATTGTGGGGGTGGACTGCAAAAAACTTGACACGTCCATGGTGGCAAAGTGGATTGTCGCCTTTGCCAAAAGGCAGGGCGTTTCGGTGGACAACATTTGCGCCCGCCGTCTTGCCGACTACTGTCTCAACGACATGACCCGTGTGGAAGAAGAAACGCAAAAACTCATCGACTACGGGGAAATAACCCTCAATTCCATCGAAGCAATGGTAAGCAAGGACACGGAGTACAAGGTGTTTCAACTGTCCAACGCCGTTTCGCAAAGCAGTGCCGACGCCGCCCTTAAAATGTACGACGCCCTGATTGCTTCCGGCGAAGAGGCAAGGGGATTGTTCGGCTTGCTGTACAACTTTTACCGCAGGGCGTACTACACGAAAATTTCCTCTTGCTCCGACGAGCAACTTTGCAATTATTTTGCCGTCAAACCTTATGCACTTGTTAAAGTGAGGGAAGTTGCGCAAAAGTACAAACCCATGCAGTTGAAAAAAATTCTGGACATTTTTGCAGAGGCGGACGTCAGGTTGAAGTCCTTTGCCGACGAAAACGAAGTAATGAAAACGATAATTTTCAAAATCTCCGCATTGAGAGGATGATATGCTCGATTTAAGAAAAAACTATAAACTTTCCGGCGTGCTTTCACGTGTGTTTTTTGTGGTTACATTCATGTTTGCCAACTGGCAACAAGGTCTTGCCGCAACCGTGATAGCAACGGGACAATCCAATTTTTGGCTGGCGCTTGCCATTGTGATGGTAACAGGCGTTGCCGGAGCGTTGCTTGTGCCGATAATTGTAAGTTTCGCCCTCAGTCTTGCAAGAATCTATTCCGTTCCCGTTGGCGAATACGGAATTCTGGCAGTGTCGTTTTTCGGTTTGGGATACCTTTTGAGGGGGCTTCTGAACATCGTAAACTTTTTCACACCGGTAATGTTGGTGTGGGGCGGCGTAATTTTCCCCTTCGTCGCCACGCTTGTGGCGTCGGTTGGGTTTTACGCTGTCACATCCAAACTGTACTTCAACGACCTCACACGTCCCTACTATTTCAGGGTGTGCGTGTTGGTTTTCTTTGTGGCTGTGCTAATAATGGAGGTGCTGTAACATGAAAAAACTTGTACCTGCGTTGCTCGTTGCCACATTGACTCTGTGTGCATTGTTCAATATTTTCGTTTTCCCCGTTGCGGCTTTTGCCGACGAAACAGGCACGCAAACGGTGCCTGCAATAGACACGACGGACGAAGCGTACGTTTTTTTGAATGATTTTGTAACCCAGTTCCCCGACAGAAGCAGTTCTATCAGCGGGGAAAACGAACTGAAAGCAGTCCGGTACCTGAAAACAAAATTCGACGAGGTTGCGTCGCAATACGGTTTGCAAGGCTACAACAGTGAAATTATGCCCTACGGAACATCGGAAAACAGCGTTGACGGCTACAATCTGGAGGCTGTGATTACCGCCTCGGGCAACGCTTCGGACAGTTCCGAAAGGATAATAGTAGGAGCGCATTACGACAGCATCGGAGAGGGGGCAAACGACAACGCCGCAGGCGTAACGGCATTGTACCTCACAATGAAAAAAGTTGCCGAAAACGTCGGTTCTCTTCCCTGCGACGTGGTGTTTGTCGCCTTTGGCGGCGAGGAAATGGGTTTGGTAGGTTCCTCCGCCTACGTCAACAATATGACGACGATGGAAATAGGCAACACCTTGCTTATGATAAACATCGACAGCATTGTCAGTGGCGACAATTTGTACGTATTTTGCGAAAACAAATCCACCGATATTGCCAATCTGTTTTTACAAAACGGAAGTGCAGTCCGTTTGACGGAAAAGCCCTACGCAGTCGGCACCTATCCTATTGACATTTACGGCTACGGCTACTACGAAACGGTGCAAAACACCGACCACACCCCATTCCGTCTGCGTGGAATTCCCACGGCGTGTTTCTTTTCCGGCACATTTTCCGCAAACATATGGGATTACGCCGAAAGCACAAATAAAGACAACAACACCATGAACACCGTCGGCGACACGCTTGAACAACTTGTCGCAAAACACGGCAACAACGTACTGACACGTATCAACGGCGTTGCGTCAACGGTGGCAGACACGCTGCTTTCTCAGCAGTTTTTGTCCGTAGCGCAAAATGCACGCAGTCAGTTGATGGACAACAATGTGCTGTTCAACATTATGTGGCCCAAAATCGCCGTTTTGGGAGCGGTAGTGGTAACGGCTTTGTTTGCGGTGTTGCATTACCGCAAATTGCAAAAGAAGTCCATCATGTCCGACGGCGGCGTAAACAACCGCAAGATATTTTCCACCCCCGATGCCAAAGACATCTTTTCCTTCGATGAGGGAAGCGACAAGGGCAAAGACAGTGCGGAAGATATTTTCACATTCAAAAAGTAGTCTTGCGGGGCAAATATTTGAGAGGTAAATTTTGCCTACAGGCAAAAGACGGTAAAAAGATGAAACACAAAAAAAGCAAAACATTGACCAAAGGCGTTTTTGTTGCGGTGTACCTCGCAGTAATTGCCGTGTGCATTGCTTTGGATCAGTTGACAAAACAACTCATATTTGAAAATTTGTTGCATGCCACCCCCGGCGAAAGCGTAAACGTGTTGGGCAAATTTTTGCGGTTTTACGCAGTGTACAACGAGGGGGCTTCCTTTGGCATGGGCAAAAGCGACGCCGCAAATATTGTGTTCTTTATCATCACCGTGTTGGGAACGCCGGTGTTTTGCTTCATGCTGTGGCGCAGCCGCACACGCAGCGTTTGCGGACAGGTGGGTTTTGCCTTTATTGTCGGAGGCACAATTGGCAACGCCATCGACAGAGCGTTTGTGCAAACGGATGCTGGAAAATTTTTCAGCGGAAAGGTCAGAGATTTCATTTCTTTTTCCATTTTTCCGCCGATATTCAACATTGCCGACAGTTTTTTGGTGATAGGCACCTTGCTTGCCGTGGTGGCAATTCTGTTTGCCGACAGCGACGCTTTGTTTGCGCCGTCGGCAAGAAAGGCGCAGGAGGATGCGCAGGGCGCAAATCAAAGTTGTTGTTTGCCTCAGACGGAGGACAACTGCGCAGACGGCGAGCAATCAAGTAATGCCGCCGAAAACCATTCCGCTACGGAGATGCAAGGGGACGTTGCCTCCGAACAGCCGACGACGGCGAAATCGGAAAATGCAACGGACAACGGCAAAAAGGGAGAAAAGGATGAAAACCGTTGAACTGACTGCGGAAGAAACCAGCCGACTGGACGTATTTCTTACAAACGCTTCCCTCACACGTTCGCATGCTCAAAAACTCATTGCGCAGGGCGCAGTTACCGTAAACGGCAATGTAGTTACAAAGTGTTCCGCAGAGGTCAAGCCCGACAGCGTGGTGAAAGTGTGTTTGCCCGACGAAGTACCTCTTTCCGTGTCTGCGCAGGACATTCCTTTGGATATTGTCTATCAGGATGCCGACCTTGCAGTAATCAACAAGCCGCAGGGCATGACGGTGCATCCTGCAAACAACGTTTTTACCGATACCCTAGTAAATGCGCTGCTTTTTCACATAAGCGATTTGTCTGGCATAAACGGTGTATTGCGACCGGGCATTGTACACCGTTTGGACAAGGACACAAGCGGTTTGCTGGTTATTGCCAAAAACGACAAGGCACATGTGGAGTTGCAAAGACAAATTCAGACAAAGCAATGCCACCGAATTTACATTGCGCTTTTGGAAGGTGTGCTTAAAGAAAACAGCGGTACAGTGGACAAACCCATTGGACGCAGCCTTTCGGACAGGAAGAAGATGGACACGGTGCCAAACGGACGCAACGCCGTTACGAATTACAGCGTCATCAAGCGTTACAGGCACTACACGCTAGTGCGGTTCGAACTTAAAACGGGACGCACTCATCAGATTCGTGTACACGCCAAGTTTTTGGGACACCCCGTGGTGGGGGACAAAACCTACGGCTACAAAAATTGCAAATGGAATCTCAACGGGCAGTTGCTTCATTCGCAGACGTTGATTTTCACACATCCCACAACGGGAGAAACAATGTCCTTCACGGCACCTTTGCCCGACTATTTTTGCCGTGTGCTGGACATTTTGGACAAAACGGACGAGGCAGTATGAAAAATCTCATCTCTTTGACGGAATTTAACAGACAAGACGTAACGCAGGTGTTGGAAGTTGCAACGCAGATGCGCCGAGTGGTTTTGACCGCCTACAAAAAGGGACCGCAACTGATCGGACATGTCGTTTCGGGGGTGTGGCAAAAGCCTTGCCTTTCCAGCACGGCATTTTCTCTTGCCGCCGCCTACCTTTCCGGCACGGCTATGCCCGTTTTCGGCGTGGAAGACGTGCTTTCCCATTGCCGTTCGTTGGACAACATGGGGGTTAACACCGTTGTCGTTTCCAGCGAAAACGACAATATCGTGCGACAGTTTGCTTCAAACGCCCGTTGCCGTGTTATCAACGGCGGTTCGTCCCAATTCGACCCTGTCGGAGTTTTGGCGGACTTGATGACGCTTATGCTCAAACTGGACGGACTCAACAACCTTTCCGTGTTGGCGGTGGGAAACAAAGAGCACAACAAAATTACTGAATTGAGCCATTGTCTGCAACTGTTCGATTCCAATCTGGTGTGGTACCTTCCCGTGGAAGACTTTTCAACGCCACGCAAGGGCATTGTGCTCAACAGCATCGAAACGGCTTTCGCAGGAGCCGACGCCGTGGTGGATTTGGGTTTGCAACAGTTTGCCGACGCCACCAAGTACTACGGAACGGCAGGCGGTATTTCGGAAAAACTCATCGGCAAAGCACGGGTGGACGCACCTTTGTTGGGAGCGTCTACGGTGGTGGACAACATCGGTATCAAACAGTATGCTCATTCCGCCCTTTCCACAAGGGAAAGTTGCTACGTTTCCGTGGCAATGGCGGTGTTGTACATGATGACGAAAAACTGAAATTTCTAGTGTTGCGGTTTTCTTCGGAGAACCGCATTTTTTGTGTACGTATCAATGTTTTTGTTACATTTTGTTGTTTTTTCATGCAAAAAACGGGCGGTTTTGTCGGGGCTTTCGGGGTTTGAAAGAGATTGTTTTATTTGACTTTGTCGTCTGCAATACGTGCAGAATTCTTTGGTACTCGCAGTTTTTTTTGCTTGTGCGTAAGCGTGTTTTCAAATCCCTTTTGCAAATTGCAACATAATCAAAAGTCAATGCGTAATTGACAATTACATGAAAAAAGAACGGTTTTGTCAAAGTGCGACACAATCAAAAGTCCGCCGTAAAACTTGGCATTTGCCTTTTGTCGGGGCGTGTTTTGCGTTTCTCTTGACTTTTGACTTTGGGTGCAGTATCATATAAAATAGTGTAACAGGTGTATTATGAAAAGAGTTATCGGTTTCGACCCCGGTTTTGCCATTGTAGGCTATGGCGTGTTGGACTACGAAGATTTCCGCAACGTCAGGGTGGTGGACTACGGGGTGATTACAACGCCCAAAGAGGAAAGTTTTCCCGTGCGCCTTGCGTTGATCTACAAAGGCGTGCAGGAACTGATAGAAAAGTACAAGCCCGACGAAGTTGCCGTGGAAGAGTTGTTTTTCAACACTAACATTACAACGGGCATAAACGTTGCCCACGCAAGAGGCGTTTTGTTGCTTGCGGCAATTCATCACTGCGGATGCTTGTACGAGTACACGCCTTTGCAGATAAAGCAGGCTATGACGGGCTACGGAAAAGCCACCAAAAAACAAATTCAGGAAATGGTAAGGGTGTACCTTGCTCTTTCCAAAATTCCCAAACCCGACGACGCCGCCGACGCTTTGGCAGTGGCGCTGACGCACATTCAGACGGGAATAATGACGGACAAATTTTACATCAGGTAACGGAGAAATTATGTACAGTTACATCAGCGGAGAAGTTACGCAAACAAGCGAAAACACTGTGGTTTTGGACGTTGGCGGAATAGGTTACGAACTGTGCGTTTCCTCTTTCACGCAGGAAAAATGTCAGGTGGGGCAAAGATGCCGTCTGTACGCCTACTTGCAGGTTAAAGAGGACGGACTTTCTCTTTTCGGCTTTGCTACCGAAGAGGAAAAAAACATGTTTTTGCGGCTTATTTCCATTTCGGGCATAGGATGCAAGGTGGCGCAGGCAATTTTGTCGGGTATGGATTGCAACGCTCTTGCCATCGCCATTTTCAACGGTGACACCAAACAACTGACCAAAATCAAGGGTTTGGGCAAGAAAACGGCGGAACGCATCGTTCTGGAACTCAAAGAAAAGGTTGTCGTTGACGCTTCCGCAATGGATTTGCCCATTGCAAGGCACGCCGACGTTGCCCTCACAAAAGATATGCAGGATGCAATGGCAATATTGTGCTCGTTGGGAAAAAGCCGTGCCGACGCACAGCAACTCGTGGAAGCGGCGTCCAAGTTGGGCGCAACCACGGCGGAACAACTTGTCAACATGGCATTTCGCATCAACTGAAAGGACTAGTTTATGGAACAACAATTTTTCACAAGTACTCTGACGGAAAAGGAACGGGACACGGAAAACATCTTGCGCCCCAAAACTCTTGCCGACTACGTCGGACAGGAAAAAGTCAAAGACAATCTTTCCGTCTACATCAAAGCGGCGCTTGCCCGTGGGGAAAGTCTGGATCACGTTTTGCTGTACGGACCGCCCGGTTTGGGTAAAACCACGCTGGCACACATAATAGCCAACGAAATGGGCGTGCCTATCACGGTAACAAGCGGTTCGGCAATTCCCGGCAAGTTCGATTTGTCGGCAATATTGTCCAAGTTGAAACCCAACGAAGTGCTGTTCATCGACGAAATTCACCGTCTGAACAGCAGTCTGGAAGAAATTTTGTACCCTGCAATGGAAGACTACCGTCTTGACTTTGTCGTGGGCAAGGGACCAAGCGCCACCAGCGTCAACATCAAGTTGGAAAAATTCACGCTCATCGGCGCAACCACCAAGGCGGGAAACCTCGCCTCACCTTTGCGGGACAGATTCGGCGTGCAGATGCGTCTTGTGTTGTACACGCCGGAACAGTTGAAACGCATCGTGCTGAAATCGGCAATGAAGTTGGAAACCAACATCACCGACGAAGCCGCCTACGAAATTGCACGCCGCAGCAGGGGAACTCCCCGTGTCGCCAACAGACTTTTGCGCCGTGTGAGGGACTTTGCCGAAGTGTTGGGGGACGGCAACGTTACCAAGGAAGTGTGTCTGCACGCCATGAAAGTGATGGAAGTGGACGAGTTGGGATTGGACGCCGTGGACAAAAACGTGCTGACGACCATCATCGACAAATTCAGTGGCGGACCCGTCGGGTTGGAAACGCTGGCGTCGGCAACGGGAGAGGACAAAGCCACAATAGAGGACGTGTACGAACCGTACCTCATTCAGTTGGGATTTATTGCACGCACGCCCCGTGGACGGGTTTGCATGCCTCTTGCCTACAAGCATCTGGGTAAAAAACTTTCCAAAGAACGAATGGAAATGCTGTCAATCTACCTTGACGGCGAAGAAGAGGAAAATGAAGACAAGTGATTTCTACTACGACCTGCCACAGGAACTGATTGCGCAAACGCCTGCGGAACCACGGGACAGCGCAAGGCTTTTGGTGTACGACAGGGCGACAAAACAAATCAGCCACAGACATTTCTACGACATAACCGACTACCTCAAAAAGGGCGACGTGCTGGTGGTTAACAACACCAAAGTGCTTCCTGCACGAATCTACGGCAAAAAGGAAAAGACGGGAGGCAAAATAGAGTTTTTGCTGTTGAAACGTCTTGACCTCACCCGCTGGGAAGTGATTCTGAAACCGGGACGCAGTGCAAAGCCGGGGGCGGTGTTCGAGTTTTCGCCCCAACTTAAAGCACGTGTGGAAAGCGTGGAAGAGGACGGCAGTCGTATCGTGGAATTTTTGTACGACGGCGTGTTCGAGGACATCCTGTCCAAGATAGGCGAGATGCCTTTGCCCCCCTACATCAAGGAAAAATTGCAGGACAAGACACGCTACAACACGGTGTATTCCAAGGTGGACGGCTCTGCTGCCGCCCCCACTGCGGGATTACACTTCACACGTGAACTTTTGCAAAAGGTAAAGGATATGGGTGTGGAAGTGGTGGAAGTGTTGCTTCACGTAGGGCTTGGAACTTTCCGTCCCGTCAAAGTGGAAGACGTAACGCAACACCACATGCATTCGGAGTACTACAGCGTTTCGCAGGAGGCTGCCGACGCCATAAACAAGGCAAAGCAGGAAGGACGGCGTATCGTGTGCGTGGGAACAACCAGCGTGCGCACATTGGAAAGCGCAACCGACGAAAACGGACATGTCCAGGCAGGTAGCGGAAACACGGAAATTTTCATCTATCCGCCCTACAAATTCAAGGTGGTGGATTGTCTGATAACCAACTTTCACCTTCCCGAAAGCACGCTGATAATGCTTGTTTCGGCTTTGTGCAGCAGAGAGGAAGTTTTGCACGTGTACGAAACCGCCGTCAAGGAAAAGTATCGGTTTTTCTCTTTCGGCGACGCATGCCTGTTTTTGTAAACTGCAACGCAGAAAAAACTTGCGGTACAAAGTTTTTACATACGTATGTGCAAATTTTGTACCGAAACTTTGAGGAACAATGACAAACAATTTCAGTTACACATTGATACACCAAGACAAGCACACAGGCGCAAGGGCGGGGATTTTTCACACGCCTCACGGCGACATAGAAACGCCAATTTTCATGCCTGTGGGTACCGCCGCAACGGTCAAATCGCTGTTGCCTTCCACTTTGGAAGAGTTGGGCACGCAAATTTTGCTTTCCAACACCTACCATTTGTATTTGCGACCGGGAAGTGACATTGTGCGCCGGGCAGGCGGCTTGCACAAATTTATGCATTGGAACAAGCCAATACTCACCGACAGCGGAGGGTTTCAGGTGTTTTCGTTGGGCGATTTGCGCAAAATCACCGAAGACGGGGTAACCTTTTCTTCACACATCGACGGAAGCCGACATGTTTTCACCCCCGAAAAGGTAATGCAAATCGAGCACGACCTCGGCGCCGACATAATAATGGCTTTTGACGAATGTTCCACCTACGGATGCGACAAAAAGTACGCCGAAGGGGCAATGAACCGCACTCACAGATGGCTGGAAAGGTGCGCAAAAGCACACACCAACGACACTCAGATGCTTTTCCCCATTGTTCAGGGCAATATGTTTGAGGATTTGCGTCTGCAATCGGTAAAGTTCGTGCGTGATTTTGCCCAATGCGGAATTGCCGTGGGCGGTTTGTCGGTGGGTGAACCGAGCGAGGTTATGTACCGCATGTTGGACGTAATACAGCCGCATTTGCCGGAAAAAATGCCACGCTACCTTATGGGAGTGGGAACGCCCGACTACCTGTTGGAAGGAATACAGCGTGGAATAGACATGTGCGACTGCGTTTTGCCTACCCGAATTGCACGCAACGGCACAGCGTTGACGTCGCACGGGAAAGTCGTGGTGCGCAACGGAGCGTACAAACAGGATTTTTCCCCTTTGGACGAAGAATGCGATTGTTACTGTTGCAAAAACTTCACAAAGGCCTATTTGAGACACCTTGTAAACTGCAAGGAAATTCTTGCCGCCGAACTGCTGTCCATTCACAACATCCGATTTTTGCTGAACGTGGTGAAAGGTGCAAGAGAAGCGATATTAAATGACAGTTTCCTGGAATACAAGCGGGAATTTTACGGCAAGTACTACGGCAACGTCAACAACCAATGAAAATGCGCAAAGGCAAGTAACGGCAATGCGTTTGTAAAAATTCAAAGGACGTAAGTGCGTTTTGCGTGTGGTGCAAGTGCGTTTTGTTGGCGAAAATTTTGCCGTATTTCCGCCGTTTTTTGGCGTTTTTAAGTAAAAAGCCTGCACCGTGTTGCGAAAATATCAAAAATGCCGTTTTCTGTTGCATTTTCGCTGTCGATAATGTATAATATACGAAAAAATCCGCTACGGGCGGTAAATAAGGAGAAAATATGCTTAACCTGTTGAATTTTTTTGAAGACACAACAACAAGTACCACTCCTGCCGGTAACAACTGGGTAACCTACGTTATCCTCGGCGTATTGGTTGTGGGTATGATTTTGCTTATGGTAATTCCCCAAAGAAAGCAAAAGAAACGTGCGGAAGAAATGATGGCGAAACTGGGTATTGGCAGCGTCGTTACCACCATCGGCGGAATTGTCGGCGTTGTGGTGCAACTTGACGACACGCACATCTGGCTGGAAACGGGTTTGGACGACAGCAAGACCACAATGCAGTTTTTGCGTCAGGCAATCCATTCCATTGCCCCCGATCCTTCCTCTGCTGAAGCCAAAGCGGAAAAGAAAGAGGCAAACGAAGAAGACGAAATCAAGTAATTTTGTTCTAAAAATGCCTTCCTCCCGAATAGTGTAGTACTGTTCGGGAGGTTTTTTTATGGAAGCGAGTGCTAAAAAATCGTTTTTGTTGCAAAGCATCAAGACGGGATTGTTTTCCCTTGTTTTTGTGTGCATCGGAGTGCTGGTGCTGGCGTTGCTTGCCAAGTTTTTCAACATAGGCGACAACGTATTGCCCATTGTCAATCAGGTGCTGAAAGGCGTTGCGGTAATTTTGGGCGTGGCGATGTGCGTCAGAGAGGACAACTTTGTGCTTAAAGCCGTTGTCGGTGCAGTTATCTATTGGATTTTGTCCTTCGTGCTGTTTTCCGTTTTGGGAGGAGGTTTCCATTGGGGGCAAATTGCATTGGACTTTGCTGTGTCCCTTGTTCCTGCGGTTATTGTAGCATTGATAAAAAGCAAAAAAGCGTAAATTGCTTGACGCTGACGGCATTTCGCTACAGGTATCCTTCGGGCTTGACGTAACGTCAGGCCCTTTTGCGTAGAAAGTTGCTGTTGTGCGTTTTACGGCGACGTCACATAAAACAGCCGACATTTTTGTTTTCGCCTCATTTTACGTGCGACTCAAAGCAAATGGTATCGGAAAAGCCACGTTTTGAAACCGCAAAGTGTATTGAGAAAAGCCACGTTTTGAAACAGGTGCGTTGCCGTACAAATTTCGAATTACCGACTTTTTGCGTAGAAAGTTGCTGTTGTGCGTTTTACGGCGACGTCACAGAAAACAGCCGACGTTTTTGTTTTCGCCTCATTTTACATGCGCCTCAATGCAAAGGGCATCGGGCAAAGCCACGTTTTGAAAGTGCAAAGTGTATTGAGAAAAGCCACGTTTTGAAACAGGTTCGTTGGCGTACAAATTTCGAATTACCGCCTTTTTGCGTAGAATGTTGCTGTTGTGCGTTTTACGGCGACGTCACATAAAACAGCCGACGTTTTTGTTTTCGCCTCATTTTACATGCGCCTCAATGCTGCAAATGGCATTGAAAAAGTCCGTTTCTGAAACAGGTGCGTTGCCGTACAAATTTCGAATTACGTCTTTTTTCAGTGTAAAAGGTCGTTTTGTTTCCGAAATATGCACTAAACTTCGCCTCAATTTTCTTCAAACTGCCGTTGGCAGGTAATTTTTTGGTTGTAAAGCCTTTGTTTTGACTGTTTGTACCGTTAAAAGCGGGAAAAATAATTGACTAATTTTGTCAGTGCTATTATAATAGACTAGTTAAGTTAGGCAAAGTCAAGGAGGCTTATTTATGACAAAAACTCTGTCCACCGTTATTATTTGTATTGTTTGCGTAATAGCGCTTTTTTTCGGCGTTGTTTCGTGCCTTCCCGGTGGACTTGAATACGGCAACTACAACGAGTACAATGCTCCCATCAATCTCATTCAGGGAAGCAGTCTTTTCAACGACAGTATTGTGGCAACTTACAAAGTGAAGTTGGACGAAGACGCCAACATAAACGACGTGGTGAAAAACATTCGTTCCAGACTGAGCGACATGTACGGTTACTATTTCAGCAACGTTAAGGTCAACGGCGACGACATCACCGTGCAGGTTCCCAAAACCGCCAACGGCGAAAACACAAGTGCGGCCACAATTCTTTCCAACGTTACGGCAGTGGGCAAAGTGGAAATCCTCACCGAATCTACCTATTCTGCCGACAAGGTTATTCTCACTGCGGAACATGTCAAGAGCATGACGTTGCGCAACTATTCCAGCGGCGCAAATGCCTACTACATCGTAAACATGAATCTTACCAAGGAAGGTAAGGAAATTGCTGCGGAAAATCTCACTCCGACAAGTTACGGTTACAGTGCCTACCTTGCAGTGGACGGTACCGTATCCTACGCTATTGTGTACGATACCAACCAAGTTCTGCAAGTTTACACCACAAGCAAAGCCGATGCACGTTGGATAAAGGGATTGACGCAAAACGGCGCTTTGACAGCAACGCTCACATCTGTCGGCACGGAAGAAGTTTCCTCTAACGGCGGATTGATTTTCGCTTTGGTAATGGCGGTAATTGTTGTCGCTTGCTGGATTTTCCTCATTGCAAGATACAAATCTGCAGGCTTTGCAACAGTGGTTTCCCAACTTGTTGCCGTTGTGGCATTTATCATGTTTTCGGGAATGGTGTACTTTGCCTTCCTCAATATTGCATCTGCAGTGGGCATCGTGTTGGGCTACGCCCTCATGATGGTGTTCACCGTGCTGGTGTTGGAAAAACTGCGTACCTATTCTGCCGAAAAGACGTTTGCAAGCGCCAAGTACAGAGCATTCCAGGAAAACAACAAATGGAATCTTATTGTTCATGCCATCATTGCAGTGCTGGGCGGTATTTTGTGGCTCATCCCCACAGGCGTAACTGCTCCTTTGGGCAATGCTTTGGTGTACTGTGCGGTGATTTCCTTTGTTGCCACCATGGGACTCAACAGACTGTTTGCCGCTGTGCTTGCTCCGTTCTGCGAGGGCGCAACCAAAACAAAGTAATTAAAAACAAAACATTACAGCGGCCTTCTATTTGTTAGAAGGCTGTTGTTGTTTACGGAGTTATGAAACAACGTTATCAAAAAAGACAACCTCAAGACGCCGACAGCGTGGAATATTTTCTTTCCGCAGGCATAAGTCAACCTTTGGCAGAAATGTTGAGTGCCAGAGGCGTTTGCGCTGCCAATTTTCAGGATTTTTTCGGCGAAGGACGTTTTCACTCTCCGTTTGAAATGAAAAATATGAGGGAAGCGGCGGAAACGCTGTCCTTTGTGTTGGAAGAGGGGGGAAGCGTGCTTATCTGCGGCGACTACGACGCCGACGGACTGACTGCGTCAAGCATTTTGTCCCTGTTTTTTTCCGACAACGGCGTGGACAACGACGTTATTGTTCCCACGAGAGAGCAGGGGTACGGTTTGCATGCCGACTTGGTAATAAAAGCATTTGAAAAGAAGTTTTACGACTTGGTAATAACGGTAGACTGCGGAATTTCCAACAAGGCGGAAGTGGCGCAAATCATGGACGAGTTGGGAACGGAAGTTATCGTAACCGACCACCACGAATTGCCGGAGCAGTTGCCCGATTGCATCTGCGTCAACCCCAAACTCGGCTACCCCTTTCCCTATCTTTCGGGTGCAGGCGTGGCGTGGAAGTTGGTGGAAGCGTTGGCAGGCAGGGAAACTGCGGCAAAGTACAGTCAACTTGCCATGATAGGCACAATAGGCGACCTGATGCCGTTGCGTGACGAAAACCGAAGTATCGTAAAGATGGGGCTGGCAAATTTTCAGCACAAAAGCCTGCAAAAACTTGCGGAACTTTCCAAATGCCCGTCGCAACTTTCCGCATCCGACGTTGCAATGAAAATCACACCTAAAATAAATGCCGCCGGCCGTGTGGAAAACCCCGTCTACGCCTTGAAGGTGTTGCTTGCAAGGGACAAAACGGACGTTGCGTCGGTGAACAAACTGCTGGAACTCAACGAATTGCGCAAAACGCTGCTTGCCGACATCGTGGCGGAGGCGGACGGAATGTGCGACAGCGAGGTCATTTGCAGGGAAAGGCTGACGTTTTTGCACAGCGAAAGTTGGGCAACGGGCATTTTGGGCATTGCCGCCACACGCTACAAGGAAAGGTACAATTTGCCTGCGGTGGTGCTGACAAGGGACAAAACAAGCAATCTGTTTGTCGGTTCCGCACGTGGCGTGGAAGGTCTGGATTTGTTTGAAATATTCGTGTCTTGCGCCGATTTGCTGGACCATTACGGCGGACACAAAGCCGCAGTCGGTTTCAGCGTCAGGGAAGAAAACCTGCAACCTTTGCGCCAACGTCTTTCGCAAAAACTGCTTGCCGAGGACGCATCGCTTTTTGAGAAAAAACTGTACTACGACGTTGATTTGCAAGGGCAAAACATTGCCGACGTGTACCGTTTCACACAAAAAATGCAACCGCTGTTGCCACAGGACAAAGTGGTGTGTCTGGTGCATGACGTGGTGAAGTTTGCCCGCAGTTTCGGCAAAGACGACGCTCACCTTTCGGCAACGCTTGCCGGTGGGTTGGAAATAAAGGGCTTTTTCAACTACGGACGTTACGCCCCCTACATCAAAAACGGCGCAGACATTCAGGCGTTGGTGTCGTTGGAAAAGGACGATTACACAGGCAACGTCTGCGGTGTGATAGAGGATTTGTCGCTTCTGAATTCCGTGTGTTTCGACGACTTTTACCGCAAAAACTTTCTGCGGCGTTTTGTAACGGAAAATGTGGCAAGCGCAACGAGAGAGCAGGCGGAAAATCTGTTGAAACAACCGTCGACGTTAGCGGTGTTTGACGACTACGAAACGTTTTTGCAGGAAAGCAAACGCTTTGACTTTGAAGACTTTGCTTTGGACATTTTTTTCCCCAACAGCATGTCTTCCAAAACCGTTGTCGTTTCGCCCAATGCCGACTACAACTTCGACAGATACAAAAACGTTTTGTGTTTTGTTAAACAGGGCGCAATGGTGAAGGTTGACGGTGCAACCTACTTTGCCGTGCAACCTGCCAACGAAAAGTTGTACGCACTTCCTATGGAACGCAAAGTTTGCGTTGCCGTGTACACGGCGTTGAAAAATAAAGGTGCCTACGACAGTCTTGAAGGGGTTTTTGACAAGTATCTTTTGGGAAAAATATCCTACGACCAGTACATTGTGGCGTTGCGTGTGTTTGTGCAGTTGAATTTGCTTTCAATAAAGGACAGGTTCACAATCACTCTCAACACGGCAGTAAAGGCGGAGTTGGAAAATTCCCCCTTGTATCGTTATTTTGCAACCCCCTGACAACGCCGTCGGCGTTGTCAGAGGCAGTAACGCTTCGGCGCAAAATCCGAAACAAAAAATCCCTCTGCAAGAAGAGGGCTGACTAAACAAGGCAAATGTCGCAAACATTTTTACGGCAAAATTGTCGGATGAGGTGTAAAGGACATTTGTACAACAGGAAATAAATTATGTACAGCGAAAAGGAAAATGCGGAAGTTACAATAAAGAACTTCCTTTCAAAAGTAAGGCATTACTATCATCCCACGGAAGTGTCCAAAATTTACGACGCTTTCGAAGTGGCGCAAAAGGCACACGAGGGACAGTTCCGTGCAAGTGGCAGACCTTACATAACGCACCCCACGATAGTGGCGGACATTCTTGTGGACATGGGTTTTGACGTGCCCACGATAAGTGCTGCGCTTTTGCACGACACGGTGGAGGACACCTACGTTACCGATGCCGACCTGCGGGAAAAGTTCGGCGACGAAATTGCCGACCTTGTTGCAGGCGTAACCAAACTGGACAAAATTCAATTTCACAACAAGGAAGAGGAACAGACGGAAAACATGCGCAAGATGTTTTTTGCAATGGCAAAGGACATACGTGTAATGATGATAAAACTTGCCGACCGTCTGCACAATATGCGTTCGCTGATGTACCTTTCTCCGGAAAAACAGCAGGTAATTGCCAAGGAAACGTTGGACATTTTTGCACCCATTGCAGGCAGATTGGGTATTTCTTCCGTAAAAAGCGAGTTGGAAGATTTGTGCTTGAAGTACCTCGACCGCAAGGCGTACGACGAAATTGCACAGGGCATTGCCATGAAGAAGACGGAAAGGGAAACGATAGTGGAAACTTTCATCTTCCAACTGAAAGACAAGTTGCGTGCTTCCAACATCGAACACTTTGACGTGTATTGGCGTACAAAGCATTTCTATTCCATCTACAAAAAGATGAAAAAGCAAAACAAAACGTTGGAACAGGTGTACGACCTCACCGCCGTGCGTGTAATTGTGGACACAATACGTGATTGCTACGCCGTGCTGGGCTCCATTCACGACAAGTGGAAGCCAATGCCCGGACGTTTCAAGGATTACATTGCCGTTCCCAAACGCAACATGTATCAATCGTTGCACACAACGGTGTTTCTGGACTACGAATCTCACCGCTATCCCATCGAAGTGCAAATCCGCACCTATGAAATGCACAAGATTGCGGAATACGGTGTCGCCGCCCATTGGAAGTACAAGGAAGGCATCGCCTCCAAAACGGACATGGACGAAACGCTGGGTTGGGTGAAGGAAGTGCTTTCCTACGACAAGGACTTCCGTGACAGCAAGGAATTTTTGGATCTCATTCGCAAAGACATTTCCAACACCAACGAGGTGTACATTTTCACCCCCAACGGCGACGTGAAAATTTTGCCGGCAGGCGCAAATGCGCTGGACTTTGCCTACGCCGTGCACAGTCAGGTGGGTAACAAGTGCGTCGGCACCAAGGTTAACAACAAAATAGTGCCTTTGGACACCGTGTTGCAAACGGGGGACACGGTGGAAGTGATGACCAACCCCAACGCCAAGGGACCTTCCCGTGATTGGCTGAAAATAGTAACAACCCCTTCCGCCAAGGCAAAGATAAGACAATTTTTCAAAAGAGAACTCAAAGACGAGTACATTCGCACAGGCAAAAGCATGGTGGAGCGTGACGCCAAACACCGTGGTATTGCCCTTTCGGAGTTACTTACGCCGGAGGCCATTGCCGCCGTGTGCGAAAGGTACATGTTTACGGACGAAGACGAGATGTATGCGGCGATAGGCTACGGAAGCATATCCCTCACGCAGGTTATGCTGAAACTCATCACCAGCAACCGACTTGTTTCCGACGCCGTCAAGGCACAGCAGGTGGTGCGCAATCACAAGGTGGCAACCACCAAGGAAAAATCGGTAATAATCAAAGGCGTGGAAGGCTTGCTTGTGCGTTTTTCACGTTGTTGCAGTCCCGTTCCCGGCGACGAAATCGTGGGGTACATTTCACGTGGAAGAGGTGTGTGCGTACACCGTGCCGATTGTCCCGCAGTAAAAAACATGGAACCGGAAAGGCTGATAAAGGCGGAGTGGGCAACGACCAGCGGACAGACCACCTTCCCCGCCTCGATAGAGATAATTTCCGAAGACAAGGGAGATATTTTTGCGGAAATAACCCGTACCATTGCCAACGAAGGTTTGCCAATGACGGCAATCAATGCCCGCAAGGACAAAAAAGGCAATGCCGTTGCCAGCGTAACGGTGGAAATTTCCAACCATGAGCAGGTAAACCAACTCATTGCAAAAATAAAATCTTTGCCTGCGGTAATAAACGTCTACCGCACAAACGGATGATGTATCGGGTATTTGCGCAGGGAATGTTGCAGACAAACTGCATTGTGTTGCAACGTGACGGCAACTGCGTTGTGGTGGATTGCGCCTACGGAAGCGGTGATGTGGAAAGTTACATTGCACGAAACAGTCTGAATCTTGTTGCCGTGTTGCTTACTCACGGACACTTTGACCATTGCGGAGGCGTGCAACACCTTTTGCAAAGTTGCGGTAACGGCAAAGACATTCCTGTTTTCGTGGGACAAAATGATTTGCTGTTGGCGCAAAATGCCTCCAAAAACAGGTGGCACATTCCCGCTCGGGACTGTTTCCCCACCCAAACGCTGTCCGAAGGGCGTTTTTCGGTGGATAATTTCTCTTTTGACGTTTTGGAAACGCCGGGACACACCGCAGGAAGCGTGTGTTACGTTTGCGAAGACCTTTTGCTGTGTGGCGACACGCTGTTTCGCAATTCCGTCGGCAGGACGGATTTTCCCGAAAGTCAACCTCTTCAACTCAAACAATCACTGCAAAAACTGTGCAGTTTGCAAAAAAATTACACTTTGCTGTGCGGACACGGTCAAATGTCCACATTGGACAGCGAAAAGAAAAACAATCCCTATTTGTATGACATTACACACTGACGTGAATTTTCCAACGGAAATACAGGACGTCGCCAAACTGTTTTTTGACGAGGTAACATTGGGCGACGACGGCGAAATATCCCTCACGCAAAACCGTGAAGGGGACGTTTTCACCTACACTGCGACAATGCATGGCAAAACATGCACTGCCAAGGCGGACGTTTGCGGTACCGACCAACTGCAAAGCGTGCGTTTGCAAAAGCGTTACGCCAAAATTGCGCTGTACAATCTGCTTAAAGAGGTTACGGGAAAAGAAATGCCGTGGGGCAGTCTCACGGGCATCCGTCCCACGAAACTTGCCTGTCAACTGCAAAGCGAGGGGCTGGATTGGCAGCAGACTTTCGTCAATCTTCTGGGCGTTTCCCCTCAAAAAACGCAACTTGTCGCCGACATTCTGCAATGTCAGGGCAGTTTGCGAAACTTCACCGATACAGCCGATTTGTACGTGGGTATTCCCTTTTGCGTAACACGTTGCAGTTACTGTTCTTTCACGAGCGGCGAAATAGAGCGTATGAAAAAGTATGTTCAGCCTTATGTGGAAAGTTTGCGTACGGACATAAGACGTACCCTGCAATTTGCCGAGGAAAAGGGTATTGCGCTTCGCAACGTCTACTTCGGCGGAGGTACGCCGACATCTCTTTCGGCAAGTCAACTTGATGAAATTTTGCAGGAAATCACCTTCAAACCGCAGGAATTCACCGTGGAAGCGGGGCGTCCCGACACGTTGGACGAGGAAAAACTTGCCGTACTGAAAAAACACGGCGTGCAACGCATTTCCGTGAACCCCCAAACTTTCAATCAAAGCGTTCTGGACGAAATAGGGCGTAAACACACCGTGCAGGACATCTACGACAAGTACGCTTTGGCAAAGTCTTTCAATTTCATTGTGAACATGGACCTCATTGCGGGCTTGCCCAAGGAAAGTTACCAAATGTTTTGTCACAGTGTG
The DNA here is from genome assembly GCA_000433775.1 of Corallococcus sp. CAG:1435. Classification (GTDB taxonomy): domain Bacteria; phylum Bacillota; class Clostridia; order Christensenellales; family CAG-314; genus Fimimonas; species Fimimonas gallinarum. The sequence continues at coordinate 90,889 of HF998499.1, forward strand.
GACTGTGCCATTCAACTTGCGCCGGAAAACATCACGGTGCACACCCTGGCATTGAAGCACGGCACTCTTCTGAAAGAGGAACATTACTGTTCGGAAAGCGACGTGGCGCAAATGGTGGACTACGCACATTCCGCATTGCGCAAGGCGGGCTACCTTCCCTACTATATGTACAGGCAAAAGTACATGTCGCAAAACCTGGAAAACGTCGGTTTTTGTAAGCCCGGGTATCCTTGCGTTTACAACATTGGCATTATGGAAGAGGTAACGGACATTCTTGCGTGCGGAACAAATGCAATTTCCAAAAAAATTTCTCAAAGCGAAAACAGGATAGAGCGTGCCGCAAACGCCAAAGACGTCATCACCTACATACAACGCAACGAAGACTATCTTCAAAAAAAATTTGCTCTGTTTGAAAGGTAAAATGAAAAGAAAAATCGTTTCCAAACTGATTGCCCTTTCGGCGCTGTTGTTTTTGCTGGGCGTGTTGCTTTTGCTGAAAACAAACCAAGCCGTGTGCGAGTTTTTCGCCACGACATTTTCCCGTGCATGGATTTTCCTGTTCGGAAACCTTTTCGGCTGGCTTCCTTTCAGTGTGTACGAACTTTTTCTTGTTGCGGTTATTGTCGGTGCAGTGGTGTGCCTTGTGCTGATAATAAAACAGTTGTGCGCACGTCAGTGGAAAAGGGCGTTGTCTGCGGTAATTTCCGTTGCGCTTGCCGTGGTGGTTTTTGCCAACGTCTACACAGCAACGGCGTCTTTTTCCTACAACAGAGAGCCGCTTCCCGACGAGGTTTACACCGAGTACACCGCCGAGGACTTTTCCTTCGACGATGTCGTATCGCTAGCCACGGCTTTGGTGCAGGAGGCAAACGACGCCTACCGAAACACCCGACACGACGAAAACGGAAACATAGTGTATCCCTACACTTTTTCCGAAATGTCGGATAAAATTGCCGAGGAATATGCCAAGTTGCAAAGCGATTACTTTTCGCCCTACACGCCAAAGGCAAAAAAGATAATAAACAAGTGGATAATGAGTCAAATGCACATTGTAGGTGTGTTTTTTGCTCCCACGGGCGAGGCAAACATCAACGGCAACGAAACCAACATGTACCTTCCCTGTACAATGGCGCACGAAATGGCGCACGGCAAAGGCGTAATGCGTGAATACGAGGCAAACATTGTTTCCACCTACGTTTTGCTCAACAGCGACGACGTGTACCTAAGGTACGGGGTACTGACCAAAATGATGTTTTCCGCACTGAGTTTGCTTGCCAAGTATCCCAATTACAGCGACACGTTGCAATCGCTGTTAGACACTGTCGACACGGGAATTTTCCGTGAAAGGGACAACTATTCCAAGTTTTACGGACAGTTTACGCTGTTTGACGACATAGGCGAGTTTTTCAACGATTTGTACCTGAAATTGCAAAATCAGCATGAAGGCACCGACAGTTACGAAAAACCCGGCGAAACGGAAGGCACGGGTGAAGTGGACGGCGACGGCAACGAAATTGTGGTGATAGTGCGGTTTTCCGATATGGAAAATTTGCTTATAAAACTGTACAAACAAAATCTTTTTGCAACAAAAGCGTCCTGATTTTTCGGGACGCTTTTTTGTTGCGTTGTGAAGTTACGGCTTTCCCCTGTTTTGGGCAGCAGGCACGGGCTTTGCCACGGTTGAAGTGCGCCGTGTTGTGTCGTTACACTAAGCCGTGGCTGTGGAAAGGGTTTGCCTCAAAAACACCTTTTATTCTGTCGTAGCAAAAGTGACAAATGTGTTGCAACAGGGGGTTTTCCTTGTTGCGTCCTTTTTGTGTTGCCGTTGGTGGCGTTGCCGAGTTTCGCCCTGCAATTTTGCGTTTTTAATTTGAAACAACTTTGTTGCGTCGTGAAATCTTGCCTGTTTGTGAAGGGTCTTACTGCATGCAAACTTTGCGTAGCGTTATCCTTTGGCGGTAAAGGATTTGCCTCAATTCTGTCGTAGCAAAAGGGGCAAATGTGTTGCAACAGGGGTTTTCCTTGTTGCGTCCTTTTTGTGTTGCCGTTGGTGGCGTTGCCGAGTTTCGCCCTGCAATTTTGCGTTTTTAATTTGAAACAACTTTGTTGCGTCGTGAAAACTTGACTGTTGGTGAACGGTCTGACTGCATGCAAACTTTGCGTAACGTTACTCTTTGGCGGTAAAGGGTTTTTCGTTGTCAAATTCAATTTATGTTTCGTGCTTTAACAAACAAATGCCGAGCAGTTACTTGCAAAGACAACGGCTGTCGTGTTACAATTTGTTGTACAATGTCAAATGTTCGGCAATTCAACGTTGTCGGCGGCTTTTTTACGGCGATTGTCGGGACAAGCACATTCAATTTTACTTTGAGGCAGGTTGCAGGTAATGAAAAAATTTGCGGTAGTGGACACGGAAACTACGTGGATAGACACGGTCATGTCGGTGGGCGTGGTGATTGCCGACGCCGTCGATATGCACCCCGTGGAAACTGCCTATTTTGTGCTTGCTCCCGAGTTTTCCGTCGGCGGTATGTACGAAAATGCACTTTTTCACGTCCGTGCAGGCAAGCCCGTCATCTGCTCACGAAGAGAGGCAATGCAACAAATAGTTGCGCTGTGTCAAAAGCACGGCGTCGATTGCATTTTTGCCTACAACGCCCTTTTTGACAAGGGGCATTTGCCGGAACTTTGCCGTATGAATTGGTTTGACATAATGCGGTTGGCTGCCTACGTGCAGTACAATAGGAAGATTCCTCACGGTGCGCCGTTGTTCCGTACGGGAAGGTTGAAATCGGGTTACGGCGTGGAAAATATGCTTAGGCTTTTGTCCGACGACTACGGTTACCACGAAACGCACAACGCTCTCATAGATGCGCTGGACGAACTTGACCTCATGCGCCTGTTGGGACATTCGGTGGATATGTACAAAAAACTGTAATTTGCAGTGCTTATCGTTGCCTGTTTTTGTAAGTAACGTGCAACAAAATTTTATTTGTCAATGTGATTTTCTTTAAGGGAAAATTTGCCTTGAATAAATGTTTTAGTGGGGGGCATTCACGCAAAAAAGTAAAGTTGCAATTGCACTAATATGTCAGCGATTTGTGCGTTTTCAAAGGCGGAAGCCGTGCAAAAGTGGTTTTAAGCAAATTTTCTTAACGTACAACTACGCAAAGCAGGTGAACGCAACACGAAAGTGATGCAACACGAGAAAAGAAAAGATAATTTGAAGCGACAACTTCACAAGGCTGTTTTTGTCTTTGCCTGACATTATCAAGTTTGTAAAGTCTGCAAACAACAGGTGCAACTTTTGTTTCAAAATTGTGGTGCAAGTTGCCGTGTTTTTGCAACGGCGTTTCAAAATGGCAGTGCGTGCAAATTTTTGTGCCCTGCAACGTTGCACTTTTCCTACAAGAGGGCTCGCAAGTTTTTGAACGTGTTTGCTTCCTGCAACCGTATTACGACAAACGTTGTTGCGAAATTTGTTACCTGTTGCCCAAAATAGGAAACTTCACGAAAAAAATCACAAAAAAATATCTCAAACCGTTGACAGTTTTTGGCGACTGATATATAATGTAAAGGCTGTTGAAGTGCGGGTGTAGTTCAATGGTAGAATACCAGCCTTCCAAGCTGGCTGCGTGGGTCCGATTCCCATCACCCGCTCCAAACTACACATTGCCTGTGCCTGTAGCTCAGCAGGATAGAGCAACGGCCTTCTAAGCCGTTTGTCGGGGGTTCGAATCCCTTCAGGCACGCCATTCTGGTGGGCTTAGCTCAGCTGGTTAGAGTGCCAGATTGTGACTCTGGAGGTCATGGGTTCGAATCCCATAGCTCACCCCATATTTTTTCTTAGGGGTATAGCCAAGCGGTAAGGCATCAGACTTTGACTCTGACATCTCGTAGGTTCAAATCCTGCTACCCCTGCCAGGTATGACCCATTAGCTCAGTTGGCAGAGCACATGACTTTTAATCATGGTGTCCCGCGTTCGAATCGCGGATGGGTCACCAACACTAAAAATAGTGGCTGTGGCACAGGTTTTTGATA
>HF998499.1:95025-96216 GCA_000433775.1 Corallococcus sp. CAG:1435
ATGAAACGCAACGTGCGGATATGGCGGAATTGGCAGACGCGCCAGACTTAGGATCTGGTGTCATCGACGTGGGGGTTCAAGTCCCTTTATCCGCACCAGCAAAAACAAAAATCTGCGGGAGTGGCTCAGTGGTAGAGCGCTGCCTTGCCAAGGCAGATATCGCGGGTTCGAATCCCGTCTCCCGCTCCATTCAAAGAAAAAGTTTGATACAAATTACGTATCAAACTTTTTTCTTATATTGTTTTGTAAGGCGGTAGTGGTATGAATGCGGAATTTGCAATAGGCGGAAAAACGTTGGAAACATCCAGGCTCTTGCTTCGACCTTTCAGGCAAACCGATTTGGACGATTTCTACGCCTATGCCTCGGTGGAAGGCGTGGGCGAAATGGCGGGTTGGCAACATCACGAAAGCAAAGAAAAAACGCAGGAAATACTGGACTCGTTCATTCGTGAGGACAAAGTATTTGCCCTGGTGGACAAGTCAACGGGAAAAGTTATAGGTTCGCTTGGGGTGGAAAAGTACGAAATGGAAGACAAACTGACGGAATTCGACGGCTTGCTTGGCAGGGAAATAGGTTTTGTGTTAAGCAGGGAATATTGGGGAAGAGGGCTTATGCCCGAAGCGGTGAAAGTTGTAACAGACTTTTTGTTTAAGCATTGCAATTTGGATTTTTTGCTGTGCGGTTACTTCAACTTCAACGTTCAGTCCAAACGTGTTCAGGAAAAATGCGGTTTCAAGCCCTATCGAGTGCTTGTTATGGATACAAGCATGGGAACGAAGGAAGCGGGCACGCTCAACCTTTTGCTCAATCCGGAAAAAGACATTAAACTCAATTTTTCTCACCCCGAAACGCTGATATTTTCAAAGCGGTAGCCCTTTCTGCGTAAAAGTGCCGCAACACCCTAACGGTTTTTGCAGTAGCGGTGCGGTTTGGGCGTGAAAAGACGAAAACAACGCAAGAGTTGTGTTGCGTTTGTAAAAACAAATTTTTCAATATTTTCGGCAAAAAATTTCCAAGCAGGCATCAAAGGTTTGCAATGCAACAGTGGTATTGTGCGCTTTTAGTTTTGCGCAAATTAGTAAAGCGATGCCGGTCGGTACGGCACCGTACCAAAAGCCGTTGAAGGGCATTTCAGGCAGTACATCGACGACAAAAAAACAAAAAGGGACTGAATTTTCAGTCCCTTTTTT
>HF998499.1:96239-100941 GCA_000433775.1 Corallococcus sp. CAG:1435
TTGTTTAATCAATTTTAATCCAACATTGCAACATTATTCAATTTATTGTACGAATTTCTTTTCAAATGTAAATAGGGTTGTGAAATTTAACACAGCAGTTTTTTACATTTATCGGAAGTTTCCAATAAGTCAGGCAGTTGATAATCTTTAAGTTTTGTGGTACAATAAAACAAAAAGGGGTGCCGAAATGACAGTAGCAGAATACAAAGCCGCCATTGCTGAATATATGTTGCAGGAAAAAGCCGTCAAAAGCGTTGAGGCTTTGAATGAAATTCCCGATGAAGAGTATCAAAAAATGATTGACGAAAACTGCTCCGTCAAGGAAGCGGCGCAAGGCGTGTTTCTTGTGCTTGTGATGAAAAGTTTTGCTAAGAAGTAAGTTTGCCTACTTGCCGAAAATAGCATGGTGTGCAGTCGCCCGCAATTTGTTGAATAGCGGAAGAGTTTTTCTGGTGTCACAACGAACTTTTTTACCGCCTGTCATTCACAAAGGATTTCATCGCAAAGTAACGTAAATTTCAATACGTATCAGGCATTTTGTAGCAAACGAGGTAAAATTTGAAGTACGACATTTTACTTTTTGACGCCGACAACACCGTTTTGGATTTCAACAGTGCGGAAAGTCAGGCTTTGCAACGGGCTTTTTTGCAATGCAATTTGCCCTTTGACCAACACACCTTGCAGGTGTACCGCAAGCACAACGTGAAAGAGTGGCAACGCTACGAAAAGGAAGAAATCACCCGTGACGAAGTACTTGTCAACCGTTTCGCCTTTACTTTTGAAGAGTTGCAGCTGCCTTTTGACGGACGTGTTTGTCATTTGTACGAACAGTATCTTCACGACGGTTTTGACGTTGTGCCTTTTGCCGAGGAAGTTTTGCAACGTTTGCAAAAAGTTTGTCGGCTGTACATTGTAACCAACGGCGTGCTGTCCATACAGAACAGCCGAATGAAGGGAAGCGGTTTGGAAAAGTACTTTGAAAAGCGTTTCGTTTCGGAAGAAATAGGCTTTCCTAAACCCAAAAAGCAGTTTTTCGACTACTGTTTCGCTCACATTTCCGACGTGGACAAAAGCAAAACGCTTTTGATAGGCGATTCGTTGTCCAGCGATATTTTGGGCGGAATAAACGCCGGCATTGATACTTGTTGGTACAATCCCGAAGGGAAAAACAATCAATCGGACATTAAACCTACCTATGAAATTTACGATTTGCGCCGTTTGTATCCTATTGTGCAGGGGTAAGGCCAAGTTGTCTGACGTTGGTTAGACAAAATTCTTTTCTTTTGCTGAACTTGCAAATTTGAATTTTACCGTAAAAAAAGGACGTCGAAAACGTCCTTTTTATTGTTTCAAGCACCTTTCAACGTCTTTGTTGTTGTAAGTTTTAATTTCACTCTGATGTGTTTATTGATGTTGTTTCTAGCCTTTTAACGGGCGAATTTTGGCACTGTGAATAATGCAACGCTGTCAGTGCAATGACGTCAAAAACGTCCTTTTTTATTGTATCAAGCACCTTTCAACGTTATTGTTGTTGTAAGTTTTAATTTCACTCTGATGTGTTTATTGATGTTGTTTCTAGCCTTTTAACGGGCGAATTTCGGCACTGTGAATAATGCAACGTTGTCAGTTCAAGGACGTCGAAAACGACCTTTTTTATTGTTTCAAGCACCTTTCGACGTTGTTGTGTTGTCGTTTTGTTTTACCTTAATGTTTGTTGATGTCCGTTTTCGCTCTTGAACAAATTCACATTGGACTGTGTGTAAGCATGTATTTTCGGTACAATGTCGGTTGATGTTTTACATTCCGTTTGTCAACCTTTCAAGTAGCAAAAAGGTGGTGCAGGCAAAACAGACAAAAGCAACTTGTGACAAAAGTTTCAGCAAATTTCCACAACATCATTTTGCCTGAAAAGGAAAAGTTCTGTCAGTAATTTGTGCATACGTATTGACGTTTTTTGCACAAAACGAAAAATTTTCTCCAAAAAGTTTCTGTCTTTTACAGTTTTTCCAACAGGTTGTGCAACGCTCTGCCACGGTGGCTGACGGCGTTTTTTTCTTCTTCCGTTGCCTCGGCAAAGGTTTTTCCCAACTCAGTGCAGAAAAACAAACTGTCGTAGCCGAAGCCGTTGTTTCCCCGTTCTTCCGTCAAAATTTCTCCGTCAACACGTCCCTCGGCATGTATTGCTTTTCCGTCGGGGTAGCGCAACACCACAACGCATGTGAAGTGCGCTTTGCGGTTGGTTGTTCCCGTCATCATTTGCAACAGTTTTTTTCTGTTTTGTGCGTTGTCGTGGTCGCCTGCAAAACGTGCGGAGTGAATGCCGGGAAGTCCCCCCAAAGCGTCCACGCACAGTCCCGTGTCGTCGGCAAGCACTGCAAGAGCGGTGTGCTTTGCAACGGCATTGGCTTTTATCGTGGCATTTTGCAAAAATGTTTCGCCGTTTTCTTCGGGGTCGCACACGATGTTTTCTTCGTCAAGACTCACAACATCGAATTTTCCTTTCAATACGTCGGAAATTTCCCTGATTTTGTGTTTGTTGTTGCTGGCAATAAGTAGTTTCATGTTTTCCTTGTGCGTGATTTTTGTTGTTTCAAAAGCACGTTGTATTTTAGGTGAAAGCGTTAATCTTGTTGCTCTTCCTCTTGTTTTTGTTGGTCTTCGTCAAAATACACGATGCGGGCATTTTTTGACAAAAGCAAAATGCGCACTTTATCAAAATGTTTGGGATGTACGGCAATTTCCGCAATTACGGGGTCTTCTCCCGTCCACAAAAAACTGATGTACAGTTTGTTGTTTTTCTTCACCATGTTCAGAATGTTTCTTATTGCAATCCGTCCGCCCAAAATGTCCAAAAACAACAAATTGAGCCGTACGTGCGTGTCGGTGAAACGGTAGTGAATAGTGGCGAAAGTTAGCGACACAAGTGTGGTTATTGAAAAAAAGAACAATGCCACGGTGGCTTGCCCCGGCGTTATGTTTAGCGGTATTGTTACCCCCGAGATTATCAGTACGGCAAATATCACGACGATAAGGCTGATTGCAAACATCAGCCAAAGGGAAATTTTTATTACGGGTGAAAAATTGTAGAATATTCTCATACAATAATTTTAACACACAATCGCAAAAGTACACAATATTTCTGACAAAAAAAGTAAATCAATGCACTTTTTTGCGCAGAATGTTTCGGCGTGTGTGGTTAAGCGCAAGCGGTTTTTGTTTACAGGTGGAAATTGCTTGCTAAGCCTGTGCAGGGCAAATGCGAAATTTGCACAATCACGGAGGAAACTTTGTATTACATAAACTACGACGCCATTGTCAAAAACGCAATTTTCTTCAAAAAAAGGATAGGAAACAGCAAACTGTGCGCCGTCGTCAAAAACAATGCCTACGGACACGGCTTGTTGCGTACCGTCGGCGTGTTGGCGGACATTGCCGATTGTTTTGCCGTTGGCAGTGTTGAGGAAGCGCTTGTCGTAAAACAGGTGGCAAAAAACGTGCTGGTACTGTTGCCGCAGGATGCCGAAAACGCAGGCAAGGCGCTTTCTGCCGATGTCGCTCTCACGGTGGACAGTTTCCGCTCGTTGGACGTGTTGCAAAAGGCGGTTCCACTTGGGAAAAAAGCGTCGGTACACCTCAAAATACAAACGGGAATGCACCGATTGGGCTTTGACCTGTGTCAACTTGACGAATTGAAAAAACACCTTGACCTGTCCAGAGTGCGTGTGGACGGAGTGTTTTCTCATTTTTACGGTGAAAGCACAAAAGATTGCGACATTCAATACGCCGATTTTTTGCAGGCAACGAAAATGTTGCAATCTTTTTTGCCACAACCTTTCACTCGGCACATTGCCAACACGTCGGCAACGCTTTGGGGCGGTTACAACGCAGACATGGTGCGTGTGGGATTGGGTTTGTACGGTTACGGGTGCGACGGGCTTGTACCTGCAAAATCCGTTACCGCAAAAGTTATTGCCCTGCGAAATTGTAAGTCGGGCGACAAAGTCAGTTACGGCGGATATACGTTGCAAAAAGATTGCACCCTTGCGGTGGTGAATTGCGGCTACGCCAACGGCTTTCCCCGTGCGCTGAAAAACGCCGTTGTTCGGATAAACGGGCAAAATTGCCCCGTGGTGGGAAAAATCTGCATGGCTATGTGTATGGCGGACGTAACGGGCGTAGAGGTTGACGTCGGCGACAGTGCTGTTTTGCTGGGAAAGGGGGTAAACAACGCAAATTGCGATGTAATTATTTACGAACTATTGTGTAATTTGCGGTAATGTAGTACAATGTAAAAGGTGAAATATGCGAGTAATAACGGGAAAGTACAAGGGGCGCACGCTGGTTGCACCCAAGACGGCAACACGTCCCACCCTTGACAGAACAAAAGAAACGCTTTTCAACATAATAAACGGCAAAATCCCCGACAGTTTCGTGGTGGATTTGTTTGCGGGTTCGGGACAACTTGCCATCGAGTGCCTCAGCCGTGGCGCACGCCGTGCCGTGTTGTGCGACAGTGCCAAAGACGCCGTTTGCGCCATCAAAACAAACTTTCAAAAAATAGGCGAAACGCCGGAACTGTATTTTTGCCATTACAAACAGTGTCTGGAAAGGTTGAAAAACGGCAATGCCGACATTGTGTTTGTAGACCCTCCCTACAAAGAGGGGTTGTACGGCGATGTAATGCATCTTTTGCACCTTTTCA
>HF998499.1:100968-103939 GCA_000433775.1 Corallococcus sp. CAG:1435
GGTAGGGAAAGAGGGCATTGTGGTGTGCGAACATTCCGCAAACGACGTTTTGCCCTTGCAGACGGAAGGCTTCCGTCAGTACGATTGCCGAAAGATAGGCAGCATCAAATTTACATTTTACAAGAGGAGAGAATCATGCGAGTAGGAGTTTACGCAGGGTCGTTTTGTCCCGTAACAAAGGGGCACGTCGACGCCGTGGAAAAGGCCGCAAGACTTGTGGACAAGTTGTTTGTGGTGGTGGGCGTAAATATCAACAAAAAGTACGTCATTCCCGACGAAGTACGTTTGCAACTGGCAAAACGTGCCTTGCAACACGTGAAAAACGCCGAAGTGGTGGCGTTCGACGGCATGATGACGGACTTTTGCAAAAGCGTGGGTGCCACGGTAATGATAAAATCCATTCGCAATGCAATGGATTTGCAATCGGTAATTGACCTTGCCGACACAAACGCCGACTATTGGACGGGCGACACCGTTTTTGTGGTGGGCGCAAGACAGTACCGCAACATTTCCAGTTCGCTGGTGAGGGAACTTGCATCGCTTCATCAGGATTTTTCCGCCTATGTGCCGGAAAACTGCCTGGAAGACATCAAAAAATATTTGTAATTTGTTGCGCCGTTTTGTTTCTCTGTTCTAACTGCGTATGTGCAGGGTTTTTGGCGCAGGCACAGTAATGTCCCACAGAAAGGTGCGTAAGCAATGCAAAACGTTTAATTGGCGGTGCAAAATTTTCTACTCAAACAAAAATGTGTCGGCACGGAAATTTGTTGCTGTGTGTTGGAATGGAAACTCAACGTCGGCAACAATTTTGTCAGACACAATACTAAAAATTTCTGACGGACAAGATACGCCCGTCAGACGGGAATTTGTAAATGATTACCAAACAGAAAAAACTTCCCTCCGTGGAAGACATATTGCAAATAAGTCCGTTGCCTGCCCGTCTTGCGGAAAGGAAAAAAAGTTTTGACGGCATGCTGGCGGAAAATATGCGCAGTCGCAACAGATTTGTGGTGGTTGCGGGCCCTTGTTCCGCCGATGACGCAACGGCTGTCGACGAATATTGCCAAAGATTACACGCAAGCCGGCAAAAGTACGGCAATTTGCTGTTGGTGGCACGCATCTACACCTCAAAACCGCACAGCAACGGCGTCGGTTACAAGGGGCTGTGCTTTCAGCACGACGTAAACAGCGCAGTAGATTTGGCGCAAGGCATCGTCGCCGGCCGACAACTTATGATAAACACTTTGGAAACGGGGCTTCCCGTTGCCGACGAATTGCTGTATCCCGATTTGTTTCCCTATTTTGCCGACCTCGTTTCCTATTGGTTTGTAGGGGCAAGAAGTGCCGAGGACAGCCTGCACCGTGGAATTGCTTCCATGACTGATGTGTGTTGCGGCATAAAAAACGCCACAAACGGACTTGTGGAGTCGGCGGAGCAGTCGCTGTTTGCCGTTGCTCACCCCTGCGTGTTTCCTTTTGGCGGATGTCAGACGGAAACTTCGGGAAACAGTCTTGCGCACATCGTGCTGCGTGGCGGTTTGGGAAAAGAGGGATTTTTCTCCAACATTTCCCCGTGCGACACGCAAAAAGCGAAAAAACTGTTGCAATCGCAACATCTCAACGATTTTGTAATGGTGGATTTAAGTCACGCCAACAGCAAAAAAGTGGCAAAAAATCAACTCGTCAACGCAGTGGCTGTGTCCACGGACGCAAATGTGGACGGCGTCATGGCGGAAAGTTATTTGTTTGAAGGATGTTCCGCCAACAGTTACGGCGTTTCCAAAACGGACGAGTGCATCGGTTGGCAGGATACGGAAAAATTGCTGGAAATTTTGTCCGACGGCTTTTCAAAGCGTGCCAAGTAATTTTGACAGACTGTAATTTTCAGGCAGTGCAACATTGCGTTGCATTGCCTTTTTTTTGTGGAATGTTTTTTGAAAATGTGTTTAATTGCGTTTTGGCATGTTGCAACCGCCGAGTAAAAATTGAAAAATATGTCGGTAGTGCAATGTTGAGTTGAATTGATTTTTTAAGGCAAATGCTTTCGGAAAATTGTGTTTAAGTGTGTTTACACATTTTACAAAGACTGCGGAAAAGCAAATATCATGAAGGCAGTGCAACATTGCGTTGCATTGCCTTTTTTGTGTAGATGCTTTTTGAAAAGGTATTGGCCTGTATTTTAACATATTGCCAACCGCCGAGTAAAAATCGAAAAATTGTCGGTAGTGCAAGGGTTTTTGTCATTTTTTTCAGCGTAACAGCAGTTTTGCCAGTACAAAACTGATTATTGTAGCTATGGAAGCCTGTGTCAGTTTCATTTTGAGGTAGGCGAGGGGTTTCACTTTTTTTTTGCCAAAAAAGTTATGCTTTGTGCAAACACGCAAATTCCCCCGAAAGAAAGTAAAAAACTGCACAAAACGGTAGCGGTGAAGGTGTCTGAACAGTTGCACACGGCAATGACGCCGTTGGTCATTTCCAGCAGACCAAGGGCAAATCCTACAACGACGCTGTGTGAAAATTGTTGCGGTAAAAAACTTTCCACAATGTCGCCCAGCATGAAAAACAATGCCACCAAGCCCCCAACCGACAGCACGGAAAACACCGCCGAAGTTACGGAATCGCCAACGTCTTTCCAGTTGAAGCAGTCGTGCAAAAAAAGTTGCGTTTGCTTTTTTTTGCGGTACAGCAAACCGTTGAGAAGTGTAGATGCAAGGTGTGCAAACACCACAACTGCGGTGGCGGACGCCGATTGCAACAGTTTTGTTCCCACCGTCGCAATCAAAAAGACGGGGCTTGCCGAGGAACAAAAACTGCACAGCAACGTTGCCGTGTCCCTTTCGCAACTGCTTTCGGCAATACACTTTGCACCGATGGGGTAACCGCACAGCAAACTTACAATGTAGAGGTCGTCGGCGGTAACGCCAAACAGTTTTTTGCACAACGAAAGCCTCGGTTTCGGAAAAAACTTCAC
>HF998499.1:103952-108850 GCA_000433775.1 Corallococcus sp. CAG:1435
TCGGAAAAAACTTCACCGCCAAAGCGGAAAACACTGCAAAGGGAAAAAGCGCAGGCAAAACGTTGTGCGCCCACACCGTCAAGCCGTCAAAAAAACTTTGCATATAAATTTCCGGTGAGTGTAAAAACACTCCCGCAACAAACAGAAAAAGTAGTGTGATGATTATTCTCAGATATTTCACACAACTATTATATTTGATTTACGCAACGTGTATGAAAATGAAACTTGAAACAAAACGAAGGCAAGGTCAACGCTGGTAAAGACAGGCAAAGTGCGTATTTGAGAACAAAACAATCGCTACTATTTACCAAAATTTGCTTTTGTGTAATACTATGACAAACATAGTATATTAAAATTTGGCAAAAACTGCCCCAAAAACAAAAAAACAAGGCGAAAATGCCTTCGCCTTGCCGCTGTGTTACTTTGTAATTGCTCGTAGGTTGACAATTGTCTTTTTTTTCAACAAACTGCTGTTTTCCCTTTCGCCAAACGAAGTTGTTTTTGGAAGTTCCCTTTTGCTCGGCGTTAGGTTTTCTACAGCGTAGCGGAAGCGTTGAAAGAAATTGTCAAAAGTGTTTCGTGTCGGTTTGAAAGCCGTGGGGTGAAGTGTTTGCAAGGCAGAGAAACGACTGCCCTTTGAATGTAGCGGTACCCGAGGATTATGCTTCCTCGGCTGGATTCAAAAACATACGCAACACTTTGCAACGCTTTGTAAGCGTTCTCACAACTTCACAAGAGTGTGGCGTTCCTTGCAACCTTCAAGCACAGCGTAAAGCCTGTCGGCTTTTTTCGTTACGTCGTCGGTTTCTTTGTCGGTGAGGGCAAGCAGGTAGGCTTTGTCCTTTTTCACGGCAAGAGCATTTGCAAGGGGCGTTGTCTTGACGGAAAGTTGCTGTTTGTCCGTTGTTACGCCCAAAATGCTGTTGAGAACTATTCGTTGCAGTTTCAGCCATGTGTAACGTTTGGTTTTAATTTGCGTAATGAAGTGTTCAAAACCCTGCGTTTTGTCGGCGTTGAAAATCCTGTTGTGCAAGCCTTCGCTGACGCCTGCAATTTGTTGCAGGTCTTGCTTGTCCAGCGTGGACAAAAACTTTACGGCAAAATCGCAGTAGATTTGTTCCACCTCATCGTTTATGTCGGAGGAAACAAAGTCGAAGGAAAATTCTTTGCGCAGATTCTTGTCCGTCCGCAAGGCGGAAGAGGAAGCAAATTGTTGCGGTGCGCCGTTGTAGTTGTCTTCCCGTCTGAGCGTAATCGGTTTGATGCAGGAATTTGTCTTTTTCAGCGCACGCAGGTATTCCACGGCAAGCACGTTGTTGGGCTTTTGCAAAATGTCGGTTCCTACGGCGTCGCTTACTGCCTTTGGATAGGTCTTGCCCGCAGCAAGGTGTCGGCGAATTTCGGCGTTGACGTCGCCGTCCTGCAAAAGATTGGCGCATTGATTCAGTTTGTGAATATCTCCGCATTCGCTTCCGAAAACGAGGAAATCTGCCTGCAATTTGTTGGCTATCCTTACTGCCCCGAGAGCAAAGTTTTCCGCAGGAGCGGTGGCGTAGATGGCAGGAAGTTCCACCACAAGGTGGGCGCCTGCTTTCAGGGCGTGCAACGCCCTTTTGTACTTGTTGCAACAGGCAGGCATTCCCCTCTGAGTAAAGTTGCCGCTCATAACGCAAATTACTTCGTCGGAAAAGGTTGCCGCAAAATCCAGCAGACGTTTGTGTCCCGTGTGCAGTGGGTTAAATTCGCAAATAATAACGCTTTTCATGTCGGTACAGTCTTTGTCGATTTCCTTTACAATGTCAAAGTTGTGTGATATAATCACTCTGTGTGAAAAACAAAAGGATTTTTGTTTATTATACACCAAAATTTTACATAAATAAAGTGTTTATTTGGGGGAAACTACTATGACCATTTTGCAACAAATCAAGCAAAAAGCCGCAAATCTGCACAAGACGATAGTGCTGTGCGAAGGTGAAGACAGCCGTGTAGTGAAAGCGGCGGCGGACGCCACCAAAGAAGGCATCGCCAGAATTGTGTTGTTGGGCAACGAAGAGGAAATCCGTTTGCACAATCCCGATGTCGATTTGACGGGAGTAACAATTGTCAATCACCTCACCAGCGACAAACTTCCCGCCTACAACGAAAAACTGTGTCAGTTGCGTGCGTCCAAGGGAATGACGCCCGAGCAGGCTGCGGAATTGCTTAAAGACGCAACCTATTTCGGAGCAATGATGCTTAAAATGGGGGAAGTGGACGGACTTGTTTCCGGCGCTTGCCATTCCACGGCAAACACGTTGCGTCCCGGTTTGCAAATAATCAAAACGGCGCCAGGCGTTTCCGCCGTGTCCAGTTTCAACCTTATGCTTTGCCCCGAACAGGGTAATCAGTACTGTCCCGACGGTCTTGTGGTGTTTGCCGACTGCGGTTTGAACCCCACCTACACGTCGGAAGGACTTGCCGATTGCGCAATTTCCACGGCAAAATCCGCCAAAGCCATTGCAGGCATCACGCCGAAAGTTGCAATGCTTTCCTTCTCTACAAAGGGAAGCGCCAAGCACGACAACGTAACGCTTGTTGCAGAGGCTGCACGCATTGCCAAGGAAAAGGCTCCCGATCTGGCATTGGACGGCGAGTTGCAGTTTGATGCGGCTATTGTTCCTTCGGTGGGAAAAATGAAGGCTCCCGACAGCCCCGTTGCAGGACACGCCAACGTGTTTATTTTCCCCGATTTGCAATCGGGCAACATTGGCTACAAAATTGCCGAACGTCTGGGCGGATTCATGGCAGTGGGTCCCATTTGTCAAGGATTTGCCAAACCCATGAACGACCTTTCCCGTGGATGCAAAACGGAAGACATCGTTGCCGCAGTTGCAATCACAGCCCTTCAAACACAGTTCTAGGAGTAACAGGCAATGAAAATTCTCGTAATCAATTCCGGAAGTTCTTCCCTCAAATATCAACTGATAGACATGGCCACGGAGCAGGTGCTGGCAAAGGGCAACTGCGAACGTATCGGCATTGAAAATTCCAACTTCATCTACAAGGCGCACGGGCAAACCATCGAGGAAAAAATCGACATGCCCAACCACAACGTGGCAGTGAAACTTGTGCTTGCCAAACTTACCGACAGCAAAGTGGGCGTCATCTCTTCCATGAAGGAAATTGACGGTATCGGACACCGTGTCGTGGCGTCGGGCGAAGCCTTCAAACAGCCCACCCTTGTTACGCCGCACGCAATGCAACTTATGGAGGAAATAAAGGACCTTGCTCCCCTGCACAACCCCGCAGCGATAGTGGGCGTAAACGCCTGCCTTGCGGAAATGCCCGACACCCCCATGGTGCTTGTGTTCGACACGGGTTTTCACTTCACCATGCCCGACTACGCCTACATGTACGCAGTGGATTACAAACACTACGAAAAGTACAAAATCCGCCGTTACGGGGCGCACGGCACAAGTCACAAGTTTGTTGCGCAGGAGGCGGCAAAGTACCTCAAACGCAACATAGAAGATTTGAAAATAATCACCTGCCACCTTGGCAACGGTTCTTCCATAACTGCCGTTAAGGGCGGAAAGTGCATCGATACATCCATGGGCTTCACTCCTCTTGCAGGCGTACCCATGGGTACACGCAGCGGCGACATCGACTACGCAGCGGCGGAGTACATTGCCCGCAAGGAAGGAATGGACGTTTCCGAGATGCTGACCTATCTCAACAAAAAATGCGGAATGTTGGGTGTATCCGGCGTTTCTTCCGATTTCAGAGATTTGGCGGCGGCAGCCGAAAAGGGCAACTACCGTGCAAACCTTGCTCTCGACATGTTTGCCTACGGTTGCAAAAAGTACATCGGCGCATACGCTGCTGCAATGGACGGCGTGGACGTCATCGTGTTTACGGCAGGTGTTGGCGAAAACGACCCCGACGTGCGTTACAGAACGCTTAAAAACATGGACTACCTCGGCGTCAAACTTGACGAAAAGAAAAATGCGCAATGCCCCCGTGGAAGCATGGCGGAAATTCAGGCGGAAGATTCCCGTGTGAAGATTTTGGTCATTCCCACCAACGAGGAACTTGTCATTGCCCGTGAAACTTTGGCTGTGGCAAAGTTGTCGTAAATCGTTGACAAAATAAAGGTAATTTTGTATAATGGTGCAAGTGTCTGAAAATATAGTTATAGACTTGACAAAATGTCTTGCCAATGTGGGCGAAAAAGTACCTTTCGGCGGCGATTTTGTTTTGGGCGGCGATTTGCTGTCCTATCCCGACGCAACGTTGGAAAAGGTGTCCGTCAGTTTTGACGTAACATTTCTCAACCCCGACGTGCTTGTGGAAGGGACGGTGCAGTGCTTTCTGAAAGGAAAGTGCGACCGCTGTCAGGAAAATGTGGAAAAGAGCGTTACTTTGCCTTTCAGGCAAATCTTTTGCAAGGATTTTGCCCCCGAAGACGGCTACGCCTACACGGCAAGCCGACTTGACGCAACAAAAGCCGTGCAGGACGAGATAGTGCTGGGTTTGCCCACGCTGTTCTTGTGCGACGACAACTGCAAGGGTTTGTGTCCTGAATGCGGCACCGACCTCAACAAAGGCGATTGCGGTTGCGAGAAAAACAGGGAAAACGTCTTTTCCGTACTCAAAAATCTAAAATTCTAACGGAGGTGCAGTAAAATGGCAGTACCCAAGAGAAAAACATCCAAACAAAGAAAACACAAGAGAGCAGCAAACTGGACGGCTTCTGCTCCCACTTTGGTAGAATGCCCTCAATGCCACGAACTTAAAGTTGCGCACAAAGTGTGCGACGCTTGCGGTTACTACGACGGCAAGCAAGTAGTGGAAGTTTCCGCAGAAAGCAAATAATAAGGCGGGTTTTCATTCTGCAACTCAGCCACCGACAAACTGTT
>HF998499.1:108873-114219 GCA_000433775.1 Corallococcus sp. CAG:1435
AACTGTTGTCGGTGGTTTTTTGCGTTGTGAAACAAATGTTATATTTCGTGAAACATTGTCATTTTATTGTGTAATAGTATTGCAAAACGGAACTTTTTGATATATAATATAAATTACTTTTGTAATAACAGGGTGTTTTTATGGGAAATTACGACGAGAAGTGGATTGAAGAGCGTTTGGGCTACACATTCAGAAACAAAAATCTGCTCAGGCACGCTTTTGTACATTCCTCCTACGCACACGAGGAAAACATCGGCGACAACGACAGAATGGAATTTTTCGGCGATGCTATTTTGGAATTTGTGGTGTCGGAGTATCTTTTTGAAAAACATCCCGATTACGACGAGGGGAAGTTGTCCAAGATGAGGGCGGCAGTGGTTTCTGCCGACGGATTACGTCCGATAGTGGATGGCTTGGGTATCTTGGACTGTCTGCTTGTTGCGGGCAATTCCGTCAACATTCGCACCCTTTCCAAAAAGATAGAGGCAAACCTGTACGAGGCGGTGCTGTGCGCAATTTACCTTGACGGCGGTTTCGACGAAGCCAAAAAATTTATCATGCGCACTCTCAAAAAGGCAATGGACAACGCCGCACACGGTCTGAAAACGGATTACAAATCCATGGTGCAGGAATACTGCCAGCAACGGCATTGGAACGTTTCCTACAAGCAGGACGCACGTTCCGGTCCCGACAACACCCCGAGATTTGTCTTTTCGCTGTGGATAAACGGCAAAAGGGTAAGCGAAGGCAGCGGCACAAGCATCAAAAAGGCGGAGCAGGACGCCGCCGCCAAAATTGTGAAAGAATGGAGAATTGACTAGTGCTTTATTTGAAAAAAATAGAAATGTACGGGTTCAAAAGTTTCGCCGACAAGGTGGAAATGCGTTTTGACCAGCCGATAACGGGTATTGTTGGTCCCAACGGTTGCGGCAAAAGCAACGTAAGCGACGCAATACGTTGGGTGCTGGGCGAGCAACGCACCAAAAACCTGCGTGGTAAGGCGATGCAGGACCTAATTTTCAACGGCACCGACGCACGCAAATCCATGAGTTACTGCGAAGTGTCGCTGTTTCTTGACAATACGACACGAATATTTCCCGTTCAGTTGGACGAAATAATAATCAGCCGAAAACTGTACCGCAACAACGAAAGCGAGTATCTTCTGAACCGCAACGTTGTGCGTCTGCGTGATATTCAGGAAATGCTGCGCAATGTCGGCTTGGGTAAGGAAGGCTACGCAATTGTGGGACAGGGACGTATGGCGGCTGTTTTGGACGCCAAACCGGAAGACCGCCGTGCCATTTTCGAAGAAGCGTTGGGAATTTCCAATTTCATCGTAAAGCGCAACGAAACAAACAACCATCTGGACAGAACCCGTGTACAGATGGATCATTTGCTTGCAGTTATGGACGAGGTAAAAATACGCATACCGGAACTCAAACGTCAGTCCACCAACGCAAGAAAGTACCTTGACATCTACAACGAACTGCGTCTGAACGAAATAAACGCCTACATCTACGGCTACGACCATGCCAGCCAGGACAAGGAAGACGGCAAAAAGCGTCTGGACGGCTACAAGGAAGAGTATGCCTACAAAGAGGCAAAGTACGCCGAGGTAAACGAGCAGTACGACGAACTTTTCCACAGGCGCAACGGCATAGACGGAGAAATCCAGCAACTGCGTGAACAGCAGGTGTCCCTTGCCGTGGAAATGCAAAAACAGGAAGGCAACAAAAGCCTCATTCAGGAAAGAATCAACAACTGTCAGCGTGATATTGCCAACAACGAAAGTCAGATGGCGGAAAGCAAGGCGGAAATTGAAAAACTGCAACACGCCAACGACGCTTTGGAAACGCAGATTGCCCGCAGAAAGGCGGAACTCAACAACGAAGAAAATGGCGAGTTGAAAGCGGCGGAGCAGTTTTCGGCAATCAGCCGCAAGGCGGAATCCCTTTCCTCCGATGTGGAAAATTCCCGCAACAGTCTTGACGGATTGCGTCAGGAAAAGGCGTCTTGCGAAAACAGAATTGCCGCCTGCAATGCGGAAAAAGAGGCTCTCGGTCAACGACTCGAACAGATTGCTTCCAACGAAAAGGAAATAGCCGAAAGACTCAACAAGTCTGCCGGTCAGGAAGGCAACCTTGTGGAAAAGTACAACAAGTCGCAGGAGGAAGTCAAAAAACTTCTGCAAATGGCGCAGGAGTTGAGGCAAAAAATCAAGCAGGAGGAATTCCGCCAGTTTGACGTCAACAAGGATTTGCAACGCAGGCAACAGGCGTATTCCGGCGAAAAGGGCAGTATTGCCATGCTCAAAGACGTCGCCGACAACTACAAGCGTTATCAGGCAAGCGTTCAGTACCTCATGCAGGACGCCAAGCGAGACAGACAACTTGCCAGCCACATTTGCGGAGTGGTGGCAAACCTTGTGCATGTGGAACCACATTTGCAAATGGCAATGGAAGTGGCATTGGGCGGAAGATTGCAAAACATCGTTACGGAAAACGAGGGCGACGTCAAGTACCTCATTCAGTACCTAAAAGACCACGACTACGGCAGGGTAACCTTCTTGCCCGTAGCCTCAATGAAACCTCACGGAATCGACCGTGCGGAAGTTTTGCGTGAAAAGGGCGTGTTGGGAATAGCCAGTCAACTTGTGCAGTACGACAGGCACTATTCCAACGTGTTCGAATCTCTTCTCGGGGGCATTGTGGTGGTGGACACCTTCGACAACGCCGTGGCGATAAGTAAAAAGTACCGTTACGCACACCGCATGGTAACGCTGACGGGGGAACGCATTTCCAACGACGGTTCGTTGGAAGGCGGCAGCAAACGCAGCGCAACCACAAGTCTGCTTTCCTACGAAACGGAAATTGCACAGCACACGGCACGTCTGGAACAACTTGCCACCGAGTTGAAAACTGCCGAAGAGGCAAAGGCGGCGGTGGACAAGTCGTTGGAGCAACTGCGATTCACCTTCAACGGCGTAAACGACAAAATCAACCTTCTCAACGTGGAAATAGCCACGGCAAAGGAAAAGATAGAAACTTCCAATGTCCTCAACAACAGCGACAAGAAAAACATTCTGGGGCTTTCTTCCGAAAAGGAAAAAATTGCGCAACGTGTTGCCGAACTTGACGGTTTGGTACAAAAAACTAACCAACGGTTGCAGGAATTGTGCACCAAACAGGAAAATTTGCAGGGAAAAGTGCAACACTTGAAAAGCACGTTGGATTCGGAAATGTCCGCCAAGGACGCCATGCAAAGTTCGCTTGCCAACAAGCGTTACCGCATTGTAATGCTCAAAAGCAACATCGAATCGGCGGAAAAGGAAATGAAGTCCAACAGTGCGCAGATAGTCAGTCTTGAAGATGGCATCAAATCACGTCTTGCCTACTGCGAGCAGGTTCGTCAGGCGATAGACAATTTGTACGACGCCTTCAACGAAAGCGCCGCCGACAACGCCATGAAACAGCAAATGACGGAGTTGTTGCAAAAAATCAAATCCGCCGACAGCCTCAAAGAAAAGTTGGAACAGGATTTCAAAAAAGCGGCGGAAGACAGGCTTGCCCTTTCCGGCGAATTGGAAGCCTTGCGTGGAACCATCGACAAGGAAGAGTACATTCTCGGAAAAATCGACGACGACTTGCTGGAACTGCAACAGCGTGTACAGGACGAGTACGGCATTACCTATTCGGCGGCTATGCAGTACAAACAGGAAAATTTCGACAAGGAAGCCGCCAAAACACGCATTTCGGAACTGAAAGTGTCATTGCAACGCTTGGGAAACGTAAACGTGCATGCCATTCAGGAATTGGAAGAAACGCAACAGCGTTACGACGACTACGCAAGCCAGTACAACGACGTAAAAAAGGCGGAAGAGGACTTGAAAACCTCTCTGAAGGTGCTCACTGCCGACATCGAAACACGTTTCAACGACGGTATGGCGAAAATCAACGAGAACTTCCGTCAGGTTTTTAGGGAACTGTTCAACGGAGGCAACGCCCGTTTGTACATCGAACACGACGAATCAAAAGAGGCTTTGCGACAGGGCGTGGAAATAGAGGCGCAACCGCCGGGAAAGAAACTGCAAAACATCTCGTTGCTTTCCGGTGGCGAACGCACAATGACGGCGGCAGCCATTCTGTTTGCAATTTTGAAGTACAATCCGATGCCTTTCTGTGTCTTGGACGAAATAGAGGCGGCATTGGACGACGCCAACTCCGAAAGAATAGCCAACTATCTCAGGAAGTTTTCCTCTTCCACGCAGTTTGTGGTCATCACCCACAAAAAGCCCACAATGGAAAAGGCAAACGTGTTGTACGGCGTAACAATGGAAGAAAAGGGCATTTCAAAAATAGTGTCCGTCAAACTGACCGAAGCCATCAAACAGGCAATGTAAAAACTACCTAGCGAGGACAGGCAATGGGATTTTTCAAAAAAATTATCGACGGTTTGCGCAAAACAAAGCAGCAAATAGGTTTCAAACTCAACGAACTTTTCAAACGTGGCATTTTTGACGAGGATTTCTACGAGGAATTGGAATTTATCCTTTTGGGAAGCGACGTGGGGGAGCAAACGACGGAAGACATAATAGAAACGTTGCGTGAACGTATGCGCAACGACGCCGTATCCGACCCGAAAAAAGCCAACGAGTATCTCAAAGAGGTGCTTACGGACATTTTGGGTGAGGAAAAGTTTTCTTTCAACACTCCCTGCGTAATAACGGTGGCAGGGGTCAACGGCGTTGGCAAAACAACGACCATCGGCAAACTTGCAAACATATTCGTCAAACAGGGCAAATCGGTGGTGATTGCCGCCGCCGACACATTCAGGGCTGCCGCAAGCGACCAACTTGAAGTGTGGGCAAACCGTGCAAAGGTGCGCATCATCAAACACGAAGAAGGAAGCGACCCCGCAGCCGTGGTGTTCGATGCGGTGTCTTCCGCCAAAAGCCGAGGAACGGACGTTGTGCTTGTGGACACTGCAGGCCGTTTGCACAACAAGAAAAACCTCATGGAAGAGTTGAAAAAAATCAAACGTGTTGTGGACAGGGAATTTCCGCAGGCGGACAGAAAAAACCTCATCGTGTTGGACGCTACCACGGGACAAAACGCCATTGCTCAGGTGGAAGTTTTCAACGAAGCCATCGACATCGACGGCATTGTGCTTACCAAACTTGACGGTACCGCAAAGGGGGGCGTGGTGCTTGCAATAAAACACGACATGGACATTCCCGTCTACTTTGTGGGGGTTGGCGAAGGTATCGACGACCTGATGGAATTTGACGCACAAAGTTACGTGGAAGGCATTGTGTAAAAACAGCGTCTGCAAAGTTTTTTTGCAGGC
>HF998499.1:114247-120737 GCA_000433775.1 Corallococcus sp. CAG:1435
TTTTGCCAATGGTTTTGTAGTGTCGGCAATTTTGCAGTAAATGTGAATTTGCAACTTTTCTAAACACATGTTTACTGCCGCTGTGGTATGGTTCAAACCTGCATGCAACTGTCAAACGGCATTGCGATATTTACTCGGATACCTGCGTTGCAATTTTTTTGCGTTTTGTGTGAAATTTTGCAAGAAACAACACGCTTTTTCACATTCTCAAAAAATTGTTTTTGTGTCGCAATTCAAAAAAAACGTTTGTTTTGTGTTTTGCGGTTTGTCAGGCAAACGTGCACAACAGTTTGCGTTAGGTTGCCCTTTGCATTGTGTTTTGCGTAAAATCTTGCAATCGGAAAAATATCTGTTGGTAATTTCTTGCGGGCAAAAATGCGTTTAAAAAAGCGTCGGTTTCAGGTATTTTTTCGCTGTTTTTGCTTGACAATTTTTTATGTATAAGATAAAATGCCAAATGTAAAGTAATTTTGCTTTACAAAACTGTTTCGAGGTGAAAGATGGCTCTGTCCAAACTGCAACTTTCGCAGTTGCTTTCCACCTACGGTGCAATGCTCACCCAAAAGCAACGGGACATTGTTGCAATGTATTGCGATTGCGACTGCACCTTGTCGGAAGTGGCAAGCGAGCAGGGAATCTCTCGTCAGGCTGTGAGGGACACCGTTGTCAAGGCGGAAAAAACGCTCACTACGTTGGAAAACGAGTTGCACATTGCGCAGTTGGCAAGGGATTTGCTTGTCGCCGTAGAGGAAGAAAACTACGCACGGGTAACGCAAATAGCCAAAAAATTTGTAGGAAAGGAGTAAAACGCCGATGGCTGCATTTCAAAATTTGACAGACAGGTTAAATCACGTGTTTTCCAAATTGAGAAACCGTGGTGCACTGACTGAATTGGAAATAAAACAGGCAATGCGTGAAGTGCGTGTTGCATTGTTGGAAGCCGACGTCAACTTCACCGTTGCAAAGGATTTTATTGCAAGCGTAACGGAAAAGGCGGTGGGCGAAGAGATACTCAAAAGTCTGACGCCCGGTCAGCAGGTAATAAAAATCGTCAACGAGCAACTCATCCAACTGCTTGGTTCTACGCAAAGCAAACTTGGCGTTTCGCCCAAACTGCCCACAATCATTATGATGTGCGGTTTGCAGGGCGCAGGCAAAACGACAATGTGCGGAAAGTTGGCGTTGTACTTGCAAAAGCAGGGCAAAAAAGTGCTGTTGTGCGCCGACGACGTGTACCGTCCCGCAGCAATCAAGCAGTTGCAGATTGTGGCGGAAAAGGTGAAAGCGGGCTTTTTTGAAATGGGACAGGGCAACCCCGTCAAGATTGCGGAAAATGCCGTTAAATTTGCCGAAAAGAACGGTTTTGACACGGTCATCATCGACACAGCGGGACGTTTGCACATCAACGAAGAACTGATGGAGGAATTGAAGTCCGTCAAAAAAGCCGTAAACGTGTACGAAACGCTGTTGGTGGTGGATTCCATGACGGGTCAGGACGCAGTAACGGTGGCAAAAACCTTCGACGAACAGTTGGACATCACCGGCGTCATCATGACCAAATTGGACGGCGACACCCGTGGCGGTGCGACGCTTTCCATCAAGGCTGTTACGGGAAAACCCATCAAGTTTTGCGGAACGGGGGAAAAGCCGGAAGATCTGGAACCTTTTTACCCCGACAGGATGGCGTCCCGAATACTCGGCATGGGGGATGTGCTTACGCTCATCGAACGTGCGCAAACGGCAATAGACGAAGAGCAGGCGTTGAAAATGGCAAAAAAGATGAAAGACGCTTCCTTCGACCTCAACGACTTTTTGCAACAGATGGAACAGGTTTCCAAAATGGGCGACATAAACGACCTTGTGGGTATGTTTCCTGGCGCAGGCAAGTTGAAACTCGGCGACAAAAAGATAAATGAAAAAGAGTTGGCAAAAAACAAGGCGATTATTCTTTCCATGACCAAGGAAGAACGCTCCAACCCAAAAATTCTCAACTATTCACGACGCAAACGCATTGCTCAAGGCTCAGGCACGCAGGTGCAGGATGTAAACAGACTCATCAAGCAGTTTGAACAGTCAAGGGATTTGATGAAAAAGATGGTCAAATCCAAGCGTTTGCCTTTCTAGCAACAATTCTTTTGTAAACAAAAGGTTGAAATATCAAAACAACAAAACAAAAAACTTTGGAGGAAACAAAAATGGCAGTAAAAATGAGATTGACAAGAATGGGCGACAAGAAAAGTCCCTTCTACCGTGTAGTGGTAATCGATTCCCACAAGGCTCGTGACGGACAGTACGTTGACTTGGTAGGAACCTACAACCCCGTAAACGAAGAACTCAACATCGATGCGGAAAAGGCAAAGAAGTGGATTGCATGCGGCGTACAGCCCACCGAAACGGTACGCACATTGCTTGTTCGCACCAACGTGTTGGAAGCAAAAAAGACGAAGTAGCAGGTTACAAAAATGGTTGAACTGGTAAAATACATCGTAGATCAACTTGTGGACGACAAATCTGCCGTCAACATCACCACGGAAGAAAACGACGGCGTGGAAACGATAACCATCAACGTTGCCGAGGGCGACATCGGCAAGGTAATCGGCAAACAGGGTAAAATTGCCATGTCCATCCGCACACTTGCCAAGGCAGTGGGCATCAAGGAAGGCAAAAGGTACAACATCGAAATCGCCGACTGATTTATTGCCACAAGTGTGCTTGCTTGTGGCAATTTTTTTACATGTCGTGCAGGCAATGCTGTTTGTAAGGCAAGCCTCGTGAATTGCGCCGTGAAATTTTGATTTTTACATCAGGAAACGTCAGGAAAAGTTGCAATCCGAAGGCGTTACGAACTTTGCCTTTCAAACACAAAAAGGTTTTTTCACGGCAGGCAAAACGAAAACTTGCCCGTGTAAAGGAAATACGGTTTTTGCGAGCAAACAAAAGGCTGGTTAACGGTTTTTGAAACGAAGTTGCATTCTTACAAAACCGTCGCAAGCCTCGTGAATTTGCGCCGTGAAATTTGATTTTTACATCAGGAAACGTCAGTAAAGTTGCAATCCGAAGGCATTACAAATTTGCCTTTCAGACACAACAAAGGTTACACATTTTTGCGGAACACAACAATGAAAATTAAGGTAGGAAAAGTGCTTAAAGCACAGGGAATAAAGGGTGAAGTCAAGGCGGCGTGTCTGTTGGACAACGCCGAAATGCTCAAACACGTCAAGCAAATGTACTTCAACAACAAGCCTTACAACGTCAGAAAACTGCGTTGCGACGGAGGCTTTTTCTTCGTGCAGTTTGAAGAAGTAACGGACAGAAACGCAGCGGAAAACCTGCGTGGTTGGGACATTTTGTGCAAAAAAAGCGATTTGCACCTTGACACGGGCAGGTTTTTCGTGGAAGACGTCGTCGGTTGCCGTGTAACGTTGGAGGACGGCACGCTTGTCGGGGAAGTTTGCGATGTGTTGCAGTACGGAGCGGCGGACGTCTACGTCTGCAAAAACGGCGACAAAGAGGTTTCCTTTCCCTTTTTGAAAGATTTGGTGCTTTCGGTAAACACCGATAGCAAAAGCATAGTGCTTTTTGCAAAAAGATTTGAAGAGGTGGCTGTTTACAATGAAGATTGACGTATTGACGCTTTTTCCGGAAATGTTTGTTGCACTGGACAGTTCCCTCATCGGCAAGGCACGCAAGAAAGGTCTGTTTGAACTCAACTGCCACAACATCAGGGACTATTCCGCCGACAAACACAAACGTTGCGACGACGCACCCTTCGGAGGCGGTGCAGGCATGGTAATGATGCCGCAGCCCATTCACGATTGTATAACCGCCGTCGACCCTTTGCACACGGCAAAAAGAATCTATCTTTCGCCAAGGGGAAAGGTTCTCACACAGCAACTTGTAAGGCAACTTGCGCAGGAACAACACCTTTTGCTGTTGTGCGGACACTACGAAGGGGTGGATCAGCGTGTGCTGGACATGGACATCGACATGGAACTTTCCGTCGGCGACTACGTGCTGTCAGGTGGCGAACTGCCTGCCATGGTAGTGATAGACTGCGTGTTGAGATACATTCCCGACGTTTTGGGAAACAGCGAAAGCACCGTGGAGGAATCTTTTTCGCAACCTCTGTTGGAATATCCGCAGTACACCCGTCCGCAGGAATTTTTGGGCGTACAGGTGCCGGAAGTTTTGGTAAGCGGCAATCACAAAAACATCGGGGAATGGCGCAAACAGCAGTCTTTGGAACTGACAAGAAAAAACCGTCCCGACCTTTTGGAGGACAAATGAGCATACAGTGGTTTCCAGGTCATATGACAAAGGCGTTGCGTATGATGCAGGACAACGTGAAAATTGTGGATGCAATAGGCTATGTGCTGGACGCACGGGCGCCCGCCGCCTGCTTTAATCCCAGTTTCGAAAAAATAGTGGGCAACAAGCCTTGTGTGTTTATTCTAAACAAGTGCGACCTTGCCGACAACGCCAAGGTTGACAAGTGGTGTGCCTACCTCAAACAAATGGGCAACAAGGTGGTTAAGGTTACCGCTACGGCTTCGGCGGAAGCGGGAAAAATAACCTCCGCCTTTGAAGAAATAACCCTTCCACTCAGGGAAAAACAGCGTCAGAAAGGCGTTTTCAAGCCTGTGAGATGTCTTATTCTGGGCGTACCCAACTGCGGAAAATCAACCATAATAAACTGTCTGTCGGGCAGAAAAACGGTAATAACGGGGGATAAACCGGGTGTTACCAAGGGCAAACAGTGGGTAAGGCTGAAAACGGGGTTGGAATTGTTGGACACTCCAGGTACGCTGTGGCCCAAGTTTGACGAGGAAAAACTTGCCTACGAACTGTGTTTCGTGGGCAGTATCAAAGACGACGTGGTGGATTTGACGGACGTTGCATTGCACCTGATAGGCCAACTTGCGCAACTTTATCCGCAAAACCTCTTCGATAGGTACAAAATTGAAACCCAAGGCAAAACGCCGCAGGAAATTTTCGACGCAATTGCCCAAAAGCGAGGATTTTTGTTGCGTGGCGGAGAAATAGACGTGGAGCGTTGCTCGAAAGCCGTGTTGGACGACTTCCGCAAGGGCAAAATGGGAAAAATAACCCTCGATTTGCCCAATGAGTAGCGTCGCCGACGATTTTTCGGAAAATTGTCGTTGAAAATTTGTGCCGTTTTGAAATGTGAATTTTTGCGTCGGTGCGTTGAGTTTGCGAAAGTTTCTGCAAAAAAGTGCCGATATTGCACGGGTACGCAGTGCGTACAAAGGAAGAAAAATGTTTGAATACGAAAAACAATCGCTGTCTGCAGGGTACAGATACATTGCAGGCATTGACGAAGCGGGACGTGGACCCCTTGCGGGACCCGTTGTTGTCGCCGGCGTGATAATGCCCCTGGACTGCGACATGATAGAGGGCGTCAACGACAGCAAAAAACTTTCCGCCAAAAAACGGGATTTGCTGTACGACAAAATTTTGTCAACGGCAAAGGAAGTGCAGGTAGCGGTAATTTCCAATGAGGAAATAGACGAAATCAACATTCTCAACGCCACCAAAAAAGGAATGTTGCAGTGCATAGATGGTTTCAGGCAGGTGGACAAGGTGCTGGTGGACGCAGTGGTGTTAAACAGCAAAGTTCCCACCCTTGCCATTGTGCACGGAGATGCGCTTTCGTACAGTATTGCTGCGGCAAGCATTGTGGCAAAGGTAACGAGGGACAGAATAATGACGGAAATGGACAAATTGTATCCGCAGTACCTTTTTGCACAGCACAAAGGATACGGCACCGCCAAACATATTCAGTTGCTCAAACAGTACGGTCCTTGCCCCATACACCGCAAGACCTTCATTAAACACTTTGTAGAAATATGAACACTCGAAAAATAGGCACGGCAGGTGAAACGCTTGCAGAAAAGTACCTCAAAAAACAGGGGTACAAAATTTTGCAAAAAAACTTTGTCGCCCCTCACGGCGAAATAGACATCGTGGCAAAGGACGGCGATTACATCGTTTTTGTGGAAGTAAAACGTCGCAAAAGCACGGCGTTCGGGTTGCCATGCGAAGCGGTGGACGCACGCAAGCAACGCACGATAGTGCAGTGCGCCAAGTTTTACCTTGCCAAAAACAACCTGTACGGTGTCAAAGTGCGTTTCGACGTGGTGGGCATATTGCAGGAAGATGTTTCTCTCATCAAGGACGCTTTCCGTGCCTGAAAAGGTCAGCCGTACCGATTTTCAATGTTTTGCAGAATAATATGTCTGGCATAATACAATTTATGACAGACATAATATGCGTTTTTTGACATCAAAATGTTTCATTGCTGTGTTTTTTTGTTGCATTTTGGTGTTTTTGCTTGTAAAGGCATTTTTGAAATGCTTTTCCCGTGCCCGTATCTTTTCAGACGTTGTTGCGGCGCCTTTGAGGCTTGTCGGCAAATTTTCGTAAAAGAAGTGCGGCGTCATTTATGGTGTTTTGAGATTTTGGCAAAACT